>NZ_OX030782.1:3918078-4234472 GCF_943733665.1 Aquimarina sp. Aq107
ATTATAAACAACCAATTAAAGAGGAAACAGTTAACAATTAGTTACGGAATTACATTTCAAGATCAAACAGGAACATCTTTTTTATTTAATAAAAATGTTATTAATAAATCTGATCTAAAAACTAAAACCAAATCTTATTATTTACCTAGAGGAAGTTCTTTAGAACTATCTTTTATGAACACTACACGTGCAATCTTAAAGAAAAATCTATTCGGTATTGCCCTATCTTTTTTATTGGTTAGTGCTGTAATTGGGTGCCTTTTATATCTCTTAAGAATCATTAATCATCAAAAACAACTTGCAGAATTAAAAAATGATTTGATTAGTAATATTACCCATGAGTTTAAAACTCCAATCGCTACTATTAGTGCAGCATTAGAAGGTATCCAAAATTTTAATCGTGAAAATGATCCTGAAAAAACAAAAAAATATATTGACATGTCCTCTAATCAACTTGGAAAATTAAATACCATGGTAGAAAAAATCCTAGAAACTGCTACACTAGATAGTGATGAACTAGAATTAAATTTAGAAGAATTAAACCTTGTCGATCTCGTACAAACTATAACTACTAAATACCAAACAAATAGTACCGAAAAGAAGATATATTTTCATCATTCTCAAGAAAAAATTTGGAAGAAAGTGGATGCATTTCATTTTGAAAATGCTATTAATAATATCATTGATAATGCCATCAAATATGGAGGTAATACAATTCAGGTTTATTTAAATAATACCAATCCAAATATTGTTCTCGAAATTAAGGATGACGGGACATCCTTAACTAAATCGCAAAAGGATAAAATATTCGAGAAATTTTATAGAGTCCCGAAAGGAAACACACACGATGTTAAAGGTTTTGGTATAGGATTATTTTATACTAAAACTATTATTGAAAAGCATCAAGGAACAATAGAATTACTTCTAGATCAAGATCAAACTAATTTTAAAATCACACTACCCAATGGATGAAATTATCGAGATAGTATTAGCAGAAGATGAACCGTCTTTGGGGCAGATTATCAAAGAAAGTTTAGAAACAAGAAACTTTAAAGTTCATCTTGCGCAAAATGGTGAAACCGCTTATTCGTTATATAAATCTATCAATCCTAAATTACTAGTACTAGATGTAATGATGCCAAAAAAGGATGGTTTTACATTAGCGAAAGAAATCCGATTAGAAGATGATACCATCCCTATAATATTTCTTACCGCAAAATCACAAACACAAGATGTAGTAGAAGGATTTACTATTGGAGGCAATGACTATCTAAAAAAACCTTTTAGCATGGAAGAGCTTATTGTTAGAATTAACAACTTACTACATAGAACTAAAACACAACAAAGTTCTGAATCATTGGAGATAGGAAAATATACTTTTGACTTTCCTAAACAACTTCTTACCTCGGTCGATGAATCATATCAACTTACGCATAGAGAAGCTCATTTATTATTTCACCTCATTAAAAACAAAAATCAAGTATTAGATCGTTCTATGATTTTAAAAAAGCTTTGGGGCGATGATGATTTTTTTAATGGTCGAAGTATGGATGTATTTATTACTAAACTAAGAAAAAAACTAAAACAGGATGCCTCTATACAGATTATCAATGTCAGAGGTTTTGGATATAAATTAGTTTGTTAGAAACGGCCTTATTTTTGTACTTTGCTGTTTCATGAAACATATTATTCTGTTTTTAATCTTACTTGGATTTATTCATAAGGGGTATACCCAGAGAAATGTAATAGCTCAAGATACTATATCACTAAAAGCTGATCAATTTTTAGGTATAGATTCTTTTGGTGCTATTTACTACGCTAAAAACAATATTTTTTATAAAAAATGGAATCATCAAGAATGGCAATTTGGCGATTTTATACTGGGTCAACTTACACAGGTATCAGTCTTAAATCCTTTAAAAATTTTATTATTCTACGAATCCTCTAACACTATCGTATTAGTTGATAAATATTTATCCGAAATAAATCGAGTAAACTTCAATACAATTTCCGAATTCAAAAGTGTTTCTCTCGTTTCTCCTGCAAATGATAATAGTAGTTGGATTTTTGATAATAATACTCAACAATTAGAGGTATTTAACATCAATTCTGAAAAAACATTAGTTGCTACACAACCCATTAACACACTTCCTTCCCTATTACGGAGTAACTTTAATTACTGTTGGATATTGACTTCAGAAAATCTTTCTCAATTCAACATATATGGTAGTTTATTAAGTCGAAATAATAATGAAGAATATATTGACTTTAGAATTATAAAAAATGATTTGATAATTCTAAAAGATGATGGTTTATATTATCGTTACACAAAGACTGGAGAAATTGAAAAAATAAATCTTCCGGAAATTCATATAAAACAGTTTTATGTTACTAATGAAATCCTTTATATTTACGACCAAAGTAAGATTTACAGTTTTGACCTAACACTCCAAAAAAAATAATCACTTATGCACGTAGCTATTGCTGGAAATATTGGTGCTGGAAAAACAACACTAACCAAATTATTAGCCAAACATTATCGATGGGAACCTCAATTCGAAGATGTACTAGAAAATCCTTATCTAGAGGATTTCTATAATAAAATGGAGCGCTGGTCTTTTAATTTACAGATCTATTTTCTTAATAGCCGTTTTAGACAGATTCTAGAAATACGAGAAAGCGGTAAAGATATTATCCAAGATAGAACCATTTATGAGGATGCATATATTTTTGCTCCTAACCTACATGCAATGGGACTTATGACTAATCGTGATTTTGAAAATTACAAATCACTTTTTGATTTAATGGAGAGCGTTGTTGAGGGGCCTGATTTACTGATTTATTTACGAAGCAGTATTCCTAATCTGGTTGCACAAATTCATAAACGTGGTCGTGAATATGAAAACACAATTAGTATTGATTATCTAAGTCGATTAAATGAACGATATGAGGCCTGGGCTCACGGATACGACAAAGGCAATTTACTTATTGTAGATGTTGATCATCTGAACTTTGTGGATAATCCAGAAGATCTTGGTAGCATAATTAACCGTATTGATGCAGAATTAAACGGATTATTTTAAAATAATAATAAAGGCCTTTCTTAATGAAAGGCCTTCTTTTTAAACTTACAACCGTAAGTTTTCTACTTTTACGTCTTCTTAAGATGTTTGTTGTTCACCCTCAGTTTTAGCTTCCTCGCTGTCTTCTTTTACTGCTTTATCTAAAGAATTATCTATTTCTTCTCCAGCTTCTTTTACCGCTTTTTCAGCTTCCTTTTCTATAGCTTCAGCTTCTTTTAAGGCTTCTTCTGCAGTATTTTCAACTTCTTTTTGTACTTCGCTGGTTTCTTCGGTAGTACTTTCTGTTTCTTTATTCGTTTCTCTACAAGAAACAAACATTACATTTAAAGTAAATAAAAACGCTAAGGCTAAAATTACTTTTTTCATAATTAAAAAATTTTAGTTGTTATTATATCGTTATAACGGTATTCTAATCTCACTATTTCTATTACCTTGGTAATGTTTTCACAAAAAATCTTAATTTTTTTAACAGAATGAATTTCAACGGTTTATTTCAATTTTTATCAGAATTACAACAAAATAATAACAAAGAATGGATGGATACTAACAGAAAATGGTATCAAGAAAATCGAAATTCTTTTATAGATTGGTTGGATCACTTAGAGCTAGAACTTGCCAAAATTGATCCAGAATATTATCTAACTTCTGGAAGAAAAGGAATCAATCGAATTAATAATAACTTACTTTTCCATCCTAACAAACCTGTCTATAAAGATCATTTTGGTGCAGGATTGGATCAATTATCTAAACAAGGTGATTTTTATATCGAAATTGGACTTTCTCAATGTGTTCTAGCAGGAGGATTTTGGCGTCCAGAAAGTAAAACTCTGCAAAGTATTAGAGAAGCTATTGATTATAACGGAGAAGAATTAAAAAAAATTCTTGCTAAAAAAAGTTTCAAAAATACCTTTGGTAATTTATATGATGACGGAAATTCTCTAAAAAAGGCGCCCAAAGGTTACTCTATAGATCATGAACATATCGATTTATTACAAAAAAGAACTTTTGCAGTAGCTTATGAATTACAGAGAGAAGATGTATTGGATTCTGATTTTACAGACAAAGTAATTCAGGTATACAAAGAAATGCTTCCGTTTAGAAGATATTTAAGAGAAGCTGTATCTGTTTAGAAGTTGGTAATTTTCTCAGTTAAATATGATACGATCGTATCTGTTGCTCCGGTATTACTATTGATAAAATGTCCAGCAATCATTCCTGTTTTTTCTCTAAACTTCTGATCATCAATTAATTTATTCATGATAGTGCTAAATTCTTCGGAAGTAAATATAGAATATAAACCTGCTAACTTCTGCAATTGCTTTGCTTCCCTAAATTTCTCAAAATGCTTCCCTATAATAATTGGAATCCCAAAAGTTGCCGGTTCCAGTATATTATGTAATCCAGAAGTACCCATTGCTCCTCCTACATATGCGATGTCACCATAACTATATACTCGTGATAAATAACCAATCGTATTCATAACAAAGACCTGATGGTCTTGTAAATCCTTTTCTTCTCTTTCTGAAAAAACAACAGTCTTTTTGATTATTTTTTTCTGCAAAGACTGCACTCCACTATTTTTTATTTCATGAGGAGCAATAATAAAACATATATTTTCGCTTGCTTGATTTATAAAATCTATAAATACCTCTTCATCTTCTGGCCAAGAGCTACCAAAAACAATACAAAGTCTATTTCCTATAAATTCTGAAATAAAATCTACTCGATTATCCATTTCTATTTGATGAGATACTCGATCAAATCTAGTATCGCCACTCACAGTAACGTTATTGAAGCCAGCTTGATTAAGCAATGTTTGAGAAATCTTATCTTGAACAAAAAAATGATCCACCGTTTTTAAAGCATTACGCATAAATCCACCATACCATTTAAAAAAAGCCTGATCCTTTCTGAATGCAGCAGAAATTATTGTTATTGGAGTATTGTTCTTTTTTAACTCTCTTAAGTAATTAGGCCAAAACTCATACTTCACAAAAATTGCAAGTTTAGGATCGGCCAATTCTACAAACTTTTTAGCATTTTTCTTTGTATCTATCGGAAGATAAACAATACTATCAGCGAGGGTGCTATTTTTTTTTATCTCATATCCTGAAGGGGAGAAAAAAGTCACTAATAACTTATAATTAGGATACTTATTTTTTATCATCTCCATCACAGGAACACCTTGCTCATATTCTCCAAGTGAAGCACAATGAAACCAGACTATTTGATCTTCTTTTTTTAATTGTTCATTTAAAATTTCGAAAACTGTCTTCCTCCCCTTTACGAACAGAGTAAGTTTAGGACTTAAAAGTCCCATTATAGGAAGCATACTATTGAAAACTGAAATAAGGAAATTATAGAAAAAATTCAAAAGTCTTGATTTTATACATCGCTAAAATACGGCTCTTTCCTGTAAAAACTGATAAACATACAATGCAAAACTTCAAATTATCAAATTATCAAAAACGCATCATAATTGACATTTTGATAAAAATTTATTTATAATTTTACATAATTACTAAAATAATATTGTTAAAATTACTAAATTAACACCTCATATCACACAAACTCAAATCCTATGAAATTAAAATTTACTTTAATTGCAATCTTCTCTTTTACAATATTATTTTCTCAGAACTTTTTAGAAGTACAACTGCCTACACCTGATAAACTCAATCCATTTTTTGTTGGTCCGCTTTTTAAATCAACCATTCATTATGGAGCGACTCCTTCAAATTATAACGGAAAAGTGATTGTTTTTAATCACGGATATATTGATCTAAATCAAAGTCAATTTTTATTTGATAATTCTTTTTATCAAAAAACATATGATGAAGGATATCAGGCTGTTTTTGTTGCTACAACAAGAGGTGGTGGTATATGGGTCAATGGAGAACTACTTGCAGAGTCCATTGACATTGTTACAAATAAATATAATGTCGCAGATGTATATATCATAGCGCATAGTAATGGAGGAAAAGCCGCGGAAGCTGCTATGATTCAATATGGAAAAAAAGATAAGGTAGAACAAGTTTTTGCTTTGGGAACTCCATATTGGGGAACTTATCTAGCCGACATTTCTCAAATGCCCTGGTTAAACTGGGCTTGGCGATTGACTGGTTTAAATGAAGGTGCTAGAACCTCTACCACGTATTATTGTCGAGATGTAGTTCGGCCATATTTAGATAACAATGAAAATAACGAGCCAGAAAAATTTGTTGTTTTAGGAGCTTCCGGTTATTTCAATGGATCAAATCTTCTTGCCAGAGCCGCTTTTACAGTTACTGGTGGAATTTTACTTCCTATACAAGGTGCAAATGATGGTGTTGCGCCTTATAGAAGTACGCTAAGGCCTGGAGCAATATATGTCTTCAAAAAAAATGATTATCGCGCATTCTTTGATCATATAGATGTAAGTTTTGGACAATTTAGTTGGCCTTATGTAAAATCATACATACAAAATCGTTCTCAAAAAAGTAATCCATCTTTTGAAAACATAAATCCAAAGAATTACATCATCACTAGTAACTATTACATCATACATTCTGAAAATGAATACGACGAAATAATTCTTGACAAAAACTCTAGATTTGCTGTAGCCGAAATTATACACGAAAATCCTAAAGCTACGTTTCAAGGCATTAACAAAAAACAAACAGATCAGTTAAAAATTAATACCCAAGGCAATCATAGATCTGTAATCTCTCTTTCTTCTAACAATATCAAGTTACAAAGTAATTCTCGTTTTGCTGCCTTTGTAAAACAAAATAATGGAATCACGATGTCATTAGAAAATCAAATAAGAAATAAATATCCTTTATTAAAAGTTGATATTTCTTCAACACAAAAAAACAATTCTTTACTTACAAACATAGAAACACGCGGTGTAATTATTAGAACTTCTAATATTGATGGAACACAAGTACAAAGTGATCCAGAAATAATCACTTTTGATAAAATCAACGAAAGCTTTTATTACGACACCAAAAATCTGGAAGAAGGTGTATACAGCTTGTTTCTAAATGCGGAAAGTACAGCTAATTTTAAAAGAAGTATTATCTCTGGTTTTGTAGTAGGAGATATTAATAAGGCTTTGACTTTTAATACGGAAGTAAATAAGCCTTTAGATAAAAACGAAAAATCAATAAAATTATCACCAAATTCGGTAAAAAATTATGCTTTACTATCACTACAAGGATATTCTATATCCGATAAAATATCTTTAGCAGTTTACGATATAACTGGCAAAAAAATGAAGAGTTTTGAAATGAAAGCAGCCAAAAATTCAGAATTTGATATCTCAGAAAAGCTACAACAATTGCCCTCTGGAATATACCTTTTACAGGTAAATAACGAAAAAACAATAAAATTCGTTAAGGAATAGTTTTATAAATATCTAAAAGAAAGGCTGTTGCTAAAATGATACTATTTTGATTTTATTCGTTAATAAAAAACAGATCAAAACTAAGTATCACATTGGCAATGGCATCATTATTTTGTACTTTCGTCCGGTTACAAAACACATCCTATGAAGAAGATTCAAATGGTTGACTTAAAGGGTCAATACGAACAAATAAAAGAACGTGTAGACTCCTCTATTCTAGACGTTATTTCATCTGCTGCATTTATTAATGGCCCTGAAGTACATAGTTTTCAGAAAGAATTAGAAGAATATCTTGATGTAAAGCACGTGATTCCGTGCGCGAATGGAACGGACGCTTTGCAAATAGCAATGATGGGATTAAATCTGAAACCAGAAGATGAAGTAATTACTGCAGATTTTACTTTTGCTGCTACAGTAGAAGTAATTGCATTATTGCAGCTAACTCCAGTACTTGTAGATGTGGAAAAAGATTCTTTTAATATTGATCCTAATGCTATCCGCGACGCAATTACTCCTAATACAAAAGCGATCGTACCGGTTCATTTATTTGGCCAGGCTGCCAATATGGATGAAATTATGAAAATAGCAAAAGAACACGATCTATATGTTATTGAAGATAATGCTCAAGGGATTGGTGGTAGTTATAAATTTGATGATGGTAAAGTTGCTAAAACGGGAACTATTGGTCACGTATCTTCTACTTCTTTTTTTCCTTCTAAAAACTTAGGATGTTATGGTGATGGTGGAGCTATTTTTACCAATGACGATGACCTAGCGCATACAATTCGTGGTATTGTAAATCATGGAATGTACAAAAGATATCATCATGATGTGGTTGGTGTAAATTCTCGTTTAGATTCTATACAAGCTACAGTACTTAGAGCAAAACTACCTAATCTGGATACTTATAATGATGCCAGAAGAGCAGCTGCTAGAAAATACAATAAAGCTTTTGAAGGAATTGAGAATATTATCACCCCAAAAGTAAAAGGAAATAGTTGTGAAACCAGCGAAAATGTTATCTGTGACACCTGTGATTGTCATGTATTTCATCAATATACCCTACGGGTTGTAAATACAGACCGGGATGCATTAGTAAAACACCTAAATGAACAAGGGATTCCTTGTGGTGTATACTATCCAATACCCCTACATAATCAAAAGGCTTATCAAGATGATCGTTATGATGATGCAAATTTTACAATTACTAATCAGCTTGTAAAAGAAGTGATTTCACTACCAATGCATACCGAGTTAGATAATGAGCAAATTGATTTCATTACAAAAAACGTTATCAATTTTGTAACTAAATAGATAAAAAACTAGTAAAATTAGGTTAGAAAAATAATTTTAACCTCTTTACATATATAAAAATAACCCCGTAGTTAATAACTAAATACAACCAATAAATACCCACAATGGATTCACTTTGCATCTGTTATAATCTAGTTGACCATAATAATTTACCTGGAATTCCTCCATTACCAGAAGCGTATATTGTACCTGTTACAAATGAACGGTTAGGATATGTAGAAAAACAGGCTACTCCCGCAACATTAAAAAGTTTTGGGATACCATATTTAGAAACAGCACACGAGCAATTGCTGGAAATATGTTCCAGTTTAAAAATAGCTGTTTTAGAACAACAGTTTAGACCTGCCAAAAAAAGAAAAACATTCGGTTTAGCAGACATTCTAAAAGACCCAAAAATTAAAGATGTTGTTATTAACTATGTAAATAATAAACTTTCTGATTTTTATGGTCTAGTTATAAAAAATGAATACTCTGTAATACATAATGCACAAAGAAAAGACCCTTTTGAAGTGCATAGATTATCGATTGGTAAAAGTATTCTAAATCCTATTCTAGAATTTACAAAAACGGATGAAGGAATAGATTATGCATTTTCATTAAAAGATGAAGAAAAAATTATAATCCCACAAAATCATAGCATTCAAATTTTGCTAAATGAGCCTTCTTGGATTGTTGTAGATAAATCCATACACCACATCAATAACCTGAATGCCAATAAACTAAAACCTTTCTTCAGTAAAGAAAAGATAACAATTGCCAAGAAACATATTAAAACATATTTGGACAAGGTAATTATTCCTGTTATCAAAAATGTAGATGTAATTGCTAATGGTTTCGAAATAGTAATTCATAAAAACATAGCATCCTACAGACTAGAAATTATCCAAGATTTTATAAAGGAAAATTATGCTGCGAAAGTAATTTTTAATTATGGAGAAGCTGTTTTTGATTACAATAGTAATAAAAAGACATCTTCTGATGTACATTTTGGAGATAATGAAGAAATCCAGATCACCCAAACAAAGAGAGATCCAAAGGCTGAAAAAGAAATAATAGACTTATTAGAGTCTAAAGATTTAAAGGTAAATGCTAACCTATTACTAGAGACTACAACTTCTGATGATCCTTTAGCAATTTTTAGCTGGGTACAGAATCACCATAAAGATCTTGAAAAAGAAGGTATTGAAATCATCCTACCGGATTTAGATAATAAATCTGTAAATCTTGATTCACACGAAATCGAGATAAAGAATAAAAAAAAAATGACTGGTTCGATGTCAAAGGAATAGTACAAATTGGTACGAAAGAAATTCCTTTTTCGAAATTCATTAAATATATAAAAGAGAACAATCGTTTCTTTCCAATGGATGATGGAACGATTTTCATTATTCCATTGGAATGGATGACTCGTTATAAAAAATTGGCAAATTTCGGAAAAGTAAAAGAAGATAGCATCCTTGTTAACAAAGGGAATTACACACTACTTAAAGAAATCGTTGACCCAGAAGAACTAGAAATAAAAGATACAATTGATTTAAAATATCAATCATCTTCTAAACTAAAAGCTACATTAAGACCATATCAAGAAGAAGGCGTAAAGTGGTTAGTAAAACACCAAGGAAATCATCTGGGAGCTTGTCTTGCTGATGATATGGGACTTGGAAAAACACTACAGACTATAGCAACTCTTGTTTTTTCAAAAGAACAACTAAAAACAGAACAATCAACTCCAAAAACCGTTCGACTAGATCTATTTAGTGATCCCCTAGAAATAAAAACTTATTTAAAAGCTCTAATTGTTTTACCATCTTCTCTTGTTTTTAATTGGGCGCAGGAAATACTAAAATTTGCTCCGCACCTTACTATTACAAAGTATATCGGAAGTGATCGAAAAAAAATAGCTCCTTATTTAGAAACCTACGATATTATATTAACTACCTATACTACTTTAGCTAAGGATATTTCCATTTTACAAAAAACGATATTCGCCTATTTAATAACAGACGAAAGCCAACAGATTAAAAACAAAGAATCTAAAATCTTCAAAGCGATTAATAGTATAAACGCAACGCACAAACTTTCATTAAGTGGTACTCCAATAGAAAATTCATTGTCTGATCTTTGGTCTCAAATGGAATTTATCAATCCGGGAATGTTAGGAAGCTTTCCATTTTTTAAAGATCATTTTAAAATTCCGATTGAAAAACATCAGAATGAAGAACGGATTGAGGAGTTAAAAACACTCATAGAACCTTTTATTCTAAGAAGGACCAAAGAACAAGTAGCTAAAGATCTCCCTAAATTATCTGAGCAGATTATCTATACTGAAATGCTTAATGAACAAGAAAAAGCATATGAATCTCAAAAATCTGCTGCCCGTAATTTATTATTAGGTATCGATACAATTTCTACTAATAAAATTCATATTATAAACACCCTAACAAAACTAAGACAACTAGCCAATCACCCTAAATTACTAGATTCTAAAACAGAAGATTCTTCCGGTAAATTTAAAGATGTTACCTCTTATTTAGACACCTTAGTTAGATCTAATAAAAAAGTATTAATATTTAGTTCTTTTGTATCCCACTTAGAGGTATATCAAACTTGGTGTAGAGCACAAAACATATCCTTTGTTAGCCTTACCGGCCAAACAAAAAACGCTGATAGAGAAAAAACAGTTAATGAATTTCAGGAAAATGATGCAATCTCTTTATTCTTTATCTCGCTAAAAGCGGGTGGAGTTGGTCTTAATCTTACTAAAGCCTCATATGTAGTTTTATTAGATCCTTGGTGGAATCCTTTTATTGAAAAACAAGCTATTGCTCGTGCTCATCGAATTGGACAAGAGCACAATGTTATGGTGTCTCGTTTTATAACTAAAAATACTATCGAAGAAAAAATCCTTCAATTACAAGAGAGAAAACAGCATCTTTCTGACGAAATAATAGCTATCGATACAATCCCAGATTATATAGAAAATGATCTCGTAGAATTATTAAAATAATATTTAAGCTATTAAAGCATTATGCAATATTAATTTGGTTTAACTGTCCTTAAGAAAAAGTAAAAAAATGAAACGGTATTTTCTAGTTCTCTTAGTTATTGTAAATCTTTACTCATGTTCATCTCAAGAATCAATAATTCTAGAGCAAAAGAAAGTTGATTGGCAACTTTACCCTAAGGTATTTACAGATTCTTCTAAAACTAAATTTAAAGATAGATTTCGTTATTCAGAAAACGTAGACATGTTCGAAATCACTTATTTAAGTGATGGGCTAAAAATTCAGTCTTTTGCTTCAGTTCCGAAAGGAGATAAGAAATATCCAGTTATTATCTATAACAGAGGAGGAAATAGAGATTTTGGTAATTTAAATGTATTGTGGGCATCCATTAGGTTTTCAAAACTAGCAAGTGAAGGTTATATTGTAATTGGTTGTAATTATAGAGGATCTGGTAAAAGTGAAGGGATGGAAGAATTTGGAGGGAGTGATATAAATGATGTCTTAAATTTATCTAAAGTAATTAAAGAGCTACCAAAGGCAGACACAACTCGTATTGGCATGTATGGTTGGAGTCGAGGCGGAATGATGACATATATTGCTCTTACCAAAATGAACAATATAAAAGCAGCTGTTACCGGAGGCGCAAAGTCTGATCTAAGAACAATTGATAGACCTAATATGGAAAAAGGTGTTTATGCTGAGTTAATTCCTAATTATCATCAAAACAAAGAAGCTGAACTAGAAAAAAGATCAGCAATAGTATGGGCAGATAAATTCTCTACTGAAGTTCCTATTTTATTATTACACGGTAATGCAGATTGGAGAGTAAAATCAACCAATTCCTTAAAACTAGCTTTAGAATTTGAAAAACATCGAATACCCTATAGATTAAAAATCTATGAAGGAGCAGATCACGGTATCAGTCAATTTAAAGAAGAAAGAGATCAAGATGTACTTGATTGGTTTAATAAATATCTAAAAGGAAATACAGCATTACCTAATATGAAATTTCACGGTAAGTAGTCATTATTACAAGCCTTTATTTCTAAAAGAAATCATAATCTATTGATCAATTAGATTAATTTATTTTAAATTGTTCACTTGATAATATACACAAACAACTTCACAATTTATTAGCTTATGAAATTCTTTTACACTTTACTTTTTGTTTTAATAAGTATTACAATTACTGCCCAAGACACATATCTGCATTGCGGAAAATTAATTGACACCAAAACTGGAAAAATTCTCCCTGAAAGAACCATTGTTGTTTCTGGAAACAAAATAAGCAAGGTAGAGATCGGTTATACCGAAGGAGAGAGTAATGATATCATTATTGATCTTAAAAACAAAACCGTTATGCCAGGGCTTATCGATATGCATGTACATATGGAGAGTGAATCCAATCCAAAAGCTTATTTAGAGCGTTACACCCATAATGATGCAGATGTTGCCTACAACTCTGTAAGATTTGCCGAGGTTACTTTGTTAGCAGGATTTACTACAGTAAGAGATCTTGGAGGAAGCGGTGTAAACATCTCTTTAAAAAAAGCGATTGCTAAGGAAAAAATAATAGGTCCACGAATTTTTACAGCTGGAAAAATCATTTCTAGTACTGGAGGGCACGGAGATCCCACTAATGGAAGTAAAAAATCTATTATAGGAGATCCAGGGCCTAAAGATGGTGTTGTAAACGGCGTAGAAGATGCTAAAAAAGCTGTAAGACAACGTTACAAAAACGGAGCAGATCTTATTAAAATAACTGCCACAGGAGGTGTACTAAGTGTTGCTAAAAGTGGTTCTAACCCTCAATTTAAACTAGAAGAAATAAAAGCAATTTGCGAAACCGCTAAAGATTATGGATTTCATGTTGCGGCTCATGCACACGGTGATGAAGGTATGCAGCGAGCTTTGAATGGTGGAGTAACAACCATAGAACATGGAACTCTAATGAGTACTAAAACCATGGATCTTATGAAAAAAAAGAAAGCCTATTTAGTCCCTACGATTACTGCTGGTAAAGAAGTAACCGAAAAAGCAACAATTGACGGGTATTATCCAGCTATTATTGTTCCTAAAGCGTTAGAGATAGGTCCCAAAATTCAAGATACATTTAAAAAAGCTTATAAACGAGGAGTACGAATTGCATTTGGTACCGACGCAGGAGTTTTTAAACACGGGCAAAATGGAAAAGAATTTGGATATATGGTTGAAGCTGGAATGCCAGCAATAACTGCTATACAATGTGCAACCATAGTTAATGCAAAAGTATTAAATATGAGCAAAGAACTAGGACAAATAGCTCCAGATTTTATTGCAGATATAGTGGCAGTAGACGAAGACCCTAGGGATGACATCAAAACTATGGAAAATGTAGTTTTCGTTATGAAAAATGGTAAAATCTATAAGCAATAGTTTTTTACAACCATAGACTATTAAAAAAGATATATCTCAAATAAAAGTGAAAAAAATATCACAGTACATTATTCTAGGAATTATTGTCTTATTTGGGATATTCTATTTGTATACAAAATTTTCGGCAGCGAAAAAAGGAGATTTAGCTCCAGATTTTGAAACGACTCTTATTGATGGCACTCCATTTAAATTATCAAATCTACAAGGAAAATATGTACTGCTGGATTTTTGGGGTTCTTGGTGCGGTCCCTGTCTTAAAGAAAGTCCTGAACTGGTCGCACTCTATAAAAAACATGATAACCAACTTACTATAGTTACGGTTGCTCTTGAAAAGAATCTAAAGTCTTGGAAAAAAGTGGCTGATAAATTTGGGTATACATGGAAGAACCAAATTGTAAATCAAAACCGTTTTGTTTTGCTATCAGATATTGCAAGAAAATATGGTGTTTCAGAAATTCCGGCTAAATTTTTAATCTCTCCAGAAGGGGAACTTATGGGAACTTATACATTTAAACAAATTGATGATTTATTATCAAACTCCATTAACAATTAGTGCAACTATTTTTAATTCCTTATCTATCTATTAATATAAAAATATCCAGCTCTATCTTTCGTTCCTGTTATGTTCAATACATAATAATATGTTCCTTCAGGTAATTCAGATTTTTGAGAAACTGTAGCTCTTCCTTCAGAAATACCTGCAAAGTTTTGATTTTCGTGATATGCTTTCTTCTGAAAAACTAATACTCCCCATCGATTATATATAAATAATTCGTTATCAGGAAAATTTGATAATCCTTGAATCTTAAACGTATCATTCATTCCATCTCCATTAGGTGATACAGCTGTAAAAATTTCTAAATCTCCATCTAATAATCTATTTGATGATCCAAAAGTTAATATCTCATAATCATCCGGGATAATTGCTTTAGAAGAAATTTCACCTTCGTTTACATTCCCGATTACTGAAGTATTACCTAAGTTAACCCACTTACGAAGTTCTTTACTCCAACCTACTACTCTTAAGTCATTAAGATCTCCAACCAATGTTGGTATATTACTATTACTATCCCATGTTAAAGTAACTCTAGTTTCATTACTACCATCTAAATCCCAAAATTCAAAAATGCTAACACCAAATAATAACTCTTCATACATTTCAGTATTAAAACTATCAGAAAAAAAATTCGGTGTGTTAGGGTTTTCAAAAAAGTACGCAGCCCTAGAGCCGTTACCAGCAGCTTCATTCTCTATTTTTATAGGTCTTAATCTAAAATCATCACCTACAGGAAAAGAAAAATCTAAGTTTCCATTTAAGGTAGCATACCCATCGACATATCTATCATCATGTTCTCCTAAATAGGGAGCATCATTTATATAGTCTAATGAAACACTTTTCTCATCCCTATCAGTTATTACTCTACCATCTACAAATTCCTGAAAGTTAGTAACTCCTACGCCGATTTCTAAAACCAGATCATCTTTAACATCGATTTCTAAATCATAAAATACTGGTTTGTTATTTCCAGATACTGTTAAACCATTATCGTTATAAAATCCAGCTTTACCTACATTATTATCAAACTCTCCATTATTGATAACATTTATATGAAAACCTATCTGACCAGTTGAATGAATCTGAACATTTCCGAAATTATGAAAAGCCTCTTGAGCAAATCCTGAAAAGCTAATTAAAGTGATTATTATGCTTCTTAAATACGACATTTTATTTTGGGTTTTTGTATTTGCTGTCGTAAATATAATTTGAGAAAATCCATAAAAATCCACCAACCAGATAGGATGACATTTTATACCTGTGAATGGAAAAATACATCCGTTAAGTTGTTATTTGCTCGTTGAAATGGAATAAGTGTCGGTCAATGGAAGTTATTAATCGATGAATAGAACTTGAAGTAAAAAAGTATTATTTTAAATTAGCTGAATAGAATTTCTGAGAAAGAAAAGTTATCACTCTAATATGTTTTTTAAATCAATAATACATGAATTATAATATTATCAATTTCGCGATTATATTTCTTTCGTTTATAAAATTAATATCAGCACAAGAATCAAAACCTGACCTTAGCATTTTCGAAAATCTCATAAATAAAGAATGGAAAGCTAATGGTACTTGGGGAGATGGTACTATGTTTAAGCAAGAAACAATATTTAAATTTGAGCTTAACCAAACAATTGTGATCGCAAAATCAAAAGGATTTACGGATAAAAAACAAACTAAATATGGTTTGCGTAATCATGGAATCAGAAAATTTGATCAAGAAACCAATACCATCAAATTCTGGGAATTCGATATCTTTGGAGGTGTTACTGAAGGAACTGTTATACCCGATGGGAAAAACATTTTATATCAATACCATTATGGGAATTCATTGGTAACTGATATGTGGGAATATGTCGATAATAACACGTATAATTTTAAAGTTGGAAATTATTTAAATGGTAAATGGGAACAAATATATCTTGAGACTCAATTCAAAGCAGAAAGATCTAATAGCAACAAGTAAAACTCTATAACAAAAACAATACTCTCTTTTATTTTAAACTAAAGAAAAGAACTTAATTTCCTCTTACTCGATACGTTATATTACGATTGGTAATAACAGTTACTCTTAAGACATTTAAAGTTACCTGGGCAGTATCACACAATTTGCTAGTATCGGTTGTACTTATGGAACACAATGATGGATTTACATTACCTGCATTATCCATAAATCGACCAATTGTAACATTTCCCGCTAACGATATATCTAATGGAGAATTATCTGGTGCTATCTCTGTTCTTGTTTCTACACCGTTACGCCTATAAATAATGTCACCTGTAACTTCATCATATTCTACCATATAATCATTGTAATTAGATCCAAAACCTCCCAAATTAAGAGTATAGGCTGTTGAAATACCAGTAACACTATTTACAACATTAACTCTAACTCCTATCTCATTAGCTGTAATATGATATATTCTAAAGTTCCCTCCACTGATAATATCAGCTGTACCTTCATTATCTCTATAAGTAAATTCTATTCTAAAACTTCTAAAACCAAAAATACCTGCAGTGTTAGGAACAACTATATCTAAACCAGCTGATCCTCCAGTAGATCCCGATGGTATTCTTATACCACATCCAGATTGAACAGCATTTGGATTAATGGAAGTTCCATTAGGACCTACTGTAGCATCTGTTAATGCTGCAGTATTAAAGTCAAATTGAGAAACTAGATCATCTATCCCACTATCGCATACTTGATACTCAAACATGTCGATTCCTATAAAATTTACATTTGGTGTATAAACAAAACTACTATCCGTATTTAAAACCAATGTTCCATTTGTTGGGTTTGTTATTGGATTAGGACTTACTCTAAGAGGTAATGATTCTGGATCAGTGTCATTAATTAAAACTCCTTCAGATGCATTTACAGAAATTATATTATTGGTAATTCCGTTGTACTCATCATCGACAGCCACTGGAGGCAAATTTTGAGATCTAGTTACTATACAGAAAAAAAATACAATAATGGAAATTATGTATCTAAGCATTTAATACTAAATTGGGACTATTGCAATATACACAAAAATCCAATCAAACTTCAGGGAAGACCCAATGTTTTAAAAATCAAATGCTTGCCGAGATTGTTTCCATAGATCTATCTACTTTTTTCACTAATCCTGATAGTACTTTTCCTGGACCAACTTCTGTAAACGATGTTGCTCCATCTTTCATCATATTCTGCACACTTTGTGTCCATTTTACAGGAGCAGTTAACTGAGCGATTAAATTCTTTTTGATTTCCTCAGGATCAGTTACCGCAGTTGTAGTTACATTTTGATATATTGGACAGTTTGGTGTATTAAAAGTTGTTTCTTCTATTGCCGCTGCTAACTCTTCTCTAGCAGGTTCCATTAAAGGAGAATGAAAAGCGCCTCCAACTGGCAATACTAAAGCTCTACGAGCTCCTTTTTCTTTCATAAGTTCACAAGCTTTTTCTATAGCTTCCACTTCTCCAGAAATAACTAACTGACCAGGACAATTATAATTTGCAGCCACAACAACACCATCAATTTCTTTACATCCTTTTTCTACTACCTCATCATCTAACCCTAAAACGGCAGCCATTGTAGAAGGTTTTAATTCACAAGCGCTTTGCATCGCTAATGCTCTCTTAGAAACTAATATAAGCGCATCTTCAAAATTTAATGTTCCGTTAGCCACTAAAGCAGAAAACTCACCAAGAGAATGACCCGCTACCATATCTGGTTTAAAACTATCTCCTAATACTTTACTTAAAATTACTGAATGTAAAAATATCGCTGGCTGAGTAACTTTTGTTTCCTTTAACTCATCAGCTGTACCTTCAAACATGATTTTAGTTATTTCAAAACCTAAAATATCATTGGCTTTATGAAAAAGTTCTTTTGCAATTTCTGAATTCTCATATAAGTCCAGTCCCATTCCTGAAAATTGAGCCCCTTGACCTGGAAAAACATATGCGTTCATGTACTGTGTCTTTTAAAATTTTAACAAAAGTAAGTATAAATACCAAGAGTAATTAACTTAAAAAATGTTTTTAAATAGCCTACTTGATTTTAAAACTTCTAAAGAAATCTACTTTCCTAGTTTTAGAAATAGATAACTTTTTTCCATCATCCATTACAACAAAACCTCCATCAGACTTACTAATACGAGTGATATGATCTTTATTGATTAAGCTAGAGTTGTGTATCCTTAAAAAACCAAAATTCTCCAACAGATATTCATAATATTTTAAATTCTGCGAAGCCACAATATGTTTATTATTGTTTAGTGTCAATTGAGTATAACTTCCATCTGCTAAGCAATATAAAATCGAACTTATGGAAACAATCTCATAACCATCAAAGGTGGGAATAGATATTTTATTAAACTTATCTTTTTCTAACTTAAGTTGCTCTATCAGTTCTTTTGCATTATTAGCAAAATATCTTCTCTCCAAGCCTTCTAAAAGTCTATTGATAGCTTTTTTAAAGTCATCAATATCGATAGGCTTTAAAAGATAATCTAATGCCATATACTTAAAAGCTTCTAGCGCATGATTATGTGCAGACATGAAAATTATTTCAAAATCAATTCTTGTAAACTTTTCTAAAAACTCGAAAATACTTCTAGTACCAATCTGAATGTCCAAAAATGCTACGTCAATTGTATATGATTTCAAAAGGGTCTGGGCCTCTTCGAACGTTTGTGCAGTGCCTACAATTTCAATTTGCGGATAGAATGTTATTAATAAAGATTGTAAATTTTCTATACCGTTTAATTCGTCATCTACTATTATTGCATTAATTATTTTTGTCATACATATTCTTTAATGGTAGAATTAATATACTCCTAGTTCCTTTTACCTCGTTATTTTTATCAAAGAGATCTTCAAAATAATATCTAGCATCCTTATATCCTGATTTTACCAGTATGTCTATTCGTTGTTTTGTATTAATCGAAGTAATTCCGATAAAACCTTTTGGTTTAGACATTTTAATTTTTTGAGCTTCTTTTCTTCCAATTCCATTATCTTGAACAATAATTTTTAAGTTACTATTAAATGGTTCTATTGTTAAAGAAACATGGCCTCCATCTGGTTTATTACTAATACCATGAATTATTGAATTTTCTATGATAGGTTGTAAAATCATTGCAGGAATATAGGGATTCTGTTCTTCGATATTAGAATCTACCTTTAATGTAAAATCTAGTTTATTTCTGAATCGAATTTTTTCTAAATCTACGTATACTTTAATAAGGTCTAATTCTTTTTGCAACCTGATAAACGAATCATTCGAATTATCCAGAATTAATCTAATTGATTGAGAGAACTTACTTAGGTAATTATATGCACTAAATTTATCTGACTTTAATATCGAATTTTGCACTCCATTTATAGTATTAAAAATAAAATGAGGATTCATTTGTGATCTCAATGCGAATAATTTCATCGTAGAAATCTGCTTCTGCTTTTCTGCAAGATACACTCTATTGCGATATACATACACCACAATCATTCCTATAATTGCTATTAAAACAATACTTACTATCCAAATGATTCTTTCTATATCAGATTCAAATTCTTTTTTATCTTCTGCTTTCTCTTTTGATAAAGAAGCATAAGCAACATCCTTTTGTTCAATTACTTTTGACGATTCAATTTTTGATATTTGTTCAGAGAAATTCTTATCCAATAATTTAGACTCTAGTGAATTAAACTTTTCATAATACAAAAGTGCTTCCTGATAGTTTTCGGTTTTTTTATGATATCTACATAAATCTTTATAAGCATCAATAATCGCCGTCTTTATTTCATATTCTTCTGCAATTGACAAAGCTTTATTAAGATTATATTCTGCTTTTTTATAAGCTCCAATATCAAGATACACATTGCCTAAAGTACGATAGGTTTGTCCTACTCTACTATCAAACAATTTATCTGGTTTAATTGCTAAAGATTTTTTGGCATAGACAAGACTAGAATCATACGCTTTTACTTTATAATAGTTAAATGCTAGATTGTTATAACATGTCCGTCTTTGATTATAATACGTCAGATTATCGTCTAGAATTTCACTTAATATCTTTTTATACAATACAATTGCATTTTCAAAATTTTCTAATTGAGTTTCTATTACTGCTAAATTTATATAACTAGTAATTTCTCTATCTTTTTCACCCAATAATATTGCGACTTCTAATGCCTCGGAGAATATATCTACTGATCTATCATTTTTATTTAGCTTAGAGTATAAAATTCCCAATCTATTTAATGATTTATGTTTTTCTACAGAAGGTTCTTCATCTTTAAAAAAGTAATATGCTTCCATTAGATTGCTCAATGATTCTTTGTAATCACTTTTTCTTTGAAATAATAACCCAATGTCTGATTGAATATCTGCAATTAAAAAATAATCCTTCTCATCATTTGCAATACGTTTAGCTCTATTAAAATAATTATACGCTAAATCCGTATCTTCTGAATACATATAAATGACACCTAATCGTTTTAGACTACGCGCATATAAACCATAATCCTTATGTTCTAAGGATAATTTCTTAGAAATTTCTGCATATTGTAAGGAAGTATCCATATCTACATCCTTGTAATACAAACTAAGATGATAAGATGCTCTAGCCTGTTCAACATCTTCACAAATGGTATAAATAGTTAACAAACTATCTTTTATCCCAACGTTTTTCTTAGTTTGGGTTTGCGATACTGTTACTAAAGTAAAAAGTAAAAAAAACCAACATATATTTTTATTATACAATTTCAACGTGATAGCTTAAGTTTTTCATCCATAACTGTATTTTTTTTGAATACTACTTTAAAATAGATAAAGCAGATAATTTTAATAATTACCTGCTTGGTTAACTGTATTTTGATTAAATCTATTGCGAATGATTTTATTCTTTATAAATTTTAATAGTTTTTTGGTCTCCACTAATCTTAGAATATATACTTATCAAATACATCCCTTTAGGAAGATCTTCTATAGCAAAAGTCGATTTGACATCATCGGTTTTGGACTGAAATGACTTAAGAATTTTCCCCTCTAGGTTTATAACCTTAATAGAAAGTGATTCATTTTTTATATTATCTATAAAAAATGAATTCGATATCGGGTTAGGATATATTTCTAAGGCCTCCATTGTTGTCTCTCCATTTCGGTTTTGACCACAAGGAAGGTTTCCAAAATCAAAATTCCCATTACAATATAACCATTCTGAAGAACCACATCCTGTTCTGCTAGAATAATCTTCTGTTTGATACAAAGTATTACAGATTTTAATCCAATCGATATAAGCATTTAAATCACAAGAACTATTATTATCATTTACAAAAGCTATTTTAATATTTTGACCTTCTTTATAATTGGCATAACGATACACTTCGATATCATTAGTTAAAGTAAACTGAGCTACCGATTCATTGTTCAAAAGTATTTCTATTTGCTCGCCAGAGCAATTTCCTTTTGCTCCTACTTCTAAAACTTGAGTGACAGTATTTCCTGAAACACAATCAATATTTGGCTTATTCAGGTTACCTAATCGATTGTTCCAATCTCCTCCAACCGAAGTTATATATACCTGAAACTGATATTTATCTATTCCTAAAGGAGTGTTTTCTGGTATAAAAATCGGAATATCAATAGTTCCTAAGCCTTCCGAAACTCTAATCCTGTTAGTTTTATAAACAGTATAGGGGCTAGAATCTAATTGAAAAACAATGGATATATCTCTATTCTCTTTTGCTTCATATGATACTGTAATATTCATTTCCTGTCCAACGACGACTTCAGCAGGAACTAATGTAGAAACAATGATATCATCAAATGTATTTACTACTCCTTGAAACTCCTTAGCTCCTATATCAATTGATCCTCCTATAATAGTTCCAAATCCGACATTAACACCTCTATCGATAGCGGGACTATTAGATTGAAGGTTCATATCCTGAACTGGAAAATTATTATTCTTTGTAGGAGTAAATAATTTTGCAGAAGCTCCATTGATATCAAACGGGTTCGATGTAGTTGCCAGTAGATTTGTTTGTGATTCACTTAATGGCTGAATATTTTTTAATTTTGGATTTGCAATAAAATCATTAGAACTTATCGGTTCTGGATTACCCACTTTGTTCCAATGTATATTTTGATCATAGGTTATATTTTCGTCCTGATATCGAGATATTGTAGTTTTTGAATCATTAGAATTATATAAAATATTATTCTTTACACGAGCATTCTTAACTCTTCCTATCGATAATTGAGAATCTCCAACAGCAATCGGATATGCAGGATTAGATATGCGTGTACTTTGCGCATTATCAAACAAAGTATTGTTGTATACATCAACATTATCGCTTGAAAACACATTAATTCCTTGCCCTCCATTACCATAACAAATATTCCCTATCAATAGTGTTCTACTATTGTATGGAACTCCGTTTTCTTTTTGATCTTGGATGTGATCATCCACAATAATTCCATTACCATCCGTAATTCTATTACCTCCGCCAAGAAAACCTCTAAGATTCACATTATATCTAGAAACATTATTTTTATATATAATTCTATGATTTGGATATTCTGGAAAGCTACTAACATCTAAATTTGCTGGTTGATATGACGAAATTCCGCTATTTCCATTCTGACTTCGAAACGCACAATGTTCTACCAAATTCCCTTCTATTAAAACGACTTCTGATCCACCAATAGCAATTCCATTTCCGGGAAAATCGTGTACATAATTATTACGAATAATAATATGATGCGAGCCGTTATCTATTCCAATAGCTCTTCGTGCCCTCCAAAGCTCCAAACCAAAAGAAGGATTATCTATCATTCCTTTCACATCTTGATTAGCAGGAACAAACTCTAAGTTTTCTATAATTACATAGGAAGACCCTAACATATCAATTCCTTTTACTGAAGCTGAAACTATTGTAGGTAATTTTCCTTGTGCATCAGGTACTCCAGAAAAAGTTATGTACTTTCCTTCGGATCCAGATATAGACATAAATATTTCGCTCCATGGACTATCATTTCCACCTGTATATATTCCTGATAGAATTCTTACAGTATCACCTTCATTTACAGAATTTACTGCTTTCTGAATTGATTTAAAAGCTACATTTTGATCTAGTCCTGAGTTATTGTCATTCCCGTTTTGAGAACTCACATAATATGTTGTTTGTGCACTTGTAAAAAACGTAAGCAAGACACAAAACATTATCATTATATTTATTTTTTTCATTACATGAAGTATTGTAAACAATTGATATTCTATAAACAAAAAGAAACGCCAAGTATAGTTTTACGTTTGGCATTTCTTTTTTACTTGAATAATTAACGATTGTCTAAAATTATTTTTTTAGTTTCTTCGGTCTTCGTAGTACGATCATACATTTTTAGTATATACAAACCATTATTTAGATGATTTGTTAAAATGGTAGTCGTATTAGATACATTATTTTCTTCATAGACCTTTTTTCCTTCCATATTATAAATTGCAATTGTATATTGCTCAGAGCCTTTTATGGTAACCTTATTATCAGTTACAGGGTTAGGATATATCTCAAAAGCATTCTGAATACCCTCCTCTGGACTTTTATTATCACAACTAGGAGTTCCGAAATCGAAATTACCATTACAAAATAACCACTCCGAATTTCCGCAACCTGTTCTTGAAGCTATATCTTCTGTTTGATATCTTGTAGTACATACTTTTATCCAATCTATATAAGCATTTTTATCGCAATCGTTTATGTTGCCATCATTTATAAAAGCAATCTTTACATTCTCATTATTTTTATATCCTTCGTAAGTATATACTGAAATATTGGTACTAAGAGACCATTCAGAAACTTTTTTATTATCAATTAACAATTGAATTTTTTCACCTCCACAGTTTCCTTTCGCTCCTATTTCAATAGTTCCTACTTGATTTAAATTAGCTCCGTTTCCGAAATTAATATAACCATTACAGTGAATCGCTTGGGTAAAACTTCCTCCACCACAAGTTACATCCCAGGCACCTGTATTTTCTTCTCTAGATTCTGCTTGGATTCTTTCCCCATTGATTTCTAACCAATCGATTTCTACATCTCGTCCGGTATCATCATTAATAAAAGCTACTTTAAAGTTTCCTGAAGTCTCTGGAATCGATAAACTATAATTAGCAAAACTATTAGTAAGCGTTATAGCATTATCAATTAGCACATCATTATAGCGTACTTCAATTTTCGAATTATTAGTTCCTTTTGCTCTAACTTTAATATTGTCTGGATTATCAACATTATCAACACAACCAATATTTACTTTAGAAATAGTATGTAATCTTTCATTCCAATCCCCATCTTGAGGTGCTATAAAAACTTGAAATTTGTAATCATTATCGGCTACAGGAGTATTCGCATCGATAGGAACTTCTAATTCTATAGTATCTGTACCTTCTTGAACATTTGTTCTTTTTGATCCATAAACGGTATAAGGGCTTTTGTTCAATTGAAAAACAGCTACAAGGTCTCTATTAGTAGTCGAAGAATACTCTATTTCAACAAAAGCTTTTTCTCCTTTCTTTACTTGATCAGGAGTTATTAAAGATTTGATAATATCTTCATCAGTTCCTCCAGTATCATCACAAGATGATGGAGGTGTATTCACTGTCCTAAAGTGATCTCTGTTCCATCTCCCTTCCGCAGTAAGATCAATATTATAATTCCAATTACCATTGGGACTTGCAGATCTATTAAGAGATGAACTAATTTCATTTTTATTACTTAATGACCATTTACAATAACTAATATCATTATTATCCATCCATTGTTCCCAACGGTTCCACTCGGCAGCATCTAGATTGTTATTAGGTCCATAATTAGTTCCAACTCTTCCACATTCAGTCATAAACAATGCTAACCCTTTATTAATCGCATAATTTCCTTTATCTCTCAATGATTGCTTGTGTGCTCCGGCATATGCATGTATTGTATAGGCGATATTACTTACTGGTTTATTATTAATATCTACAGTTAAAGGATTGTCTGCTGCTGTATCTACTCGTTGCGAATAAAAAGGGGTCCCAACTACAATAATATTATTGGGATCATTTGCTCTAATCTCTGCTATTACTTCTCTAGAATAACTTTTTATCTCATTCCAAGTACCAACAGCATTCCCATAATCTCCAATAGGTTCATTCCAAATCTCATAGATAATATTAGGATATGCTCCATACTCCTTAGACATTTGTCTAAAAAAGGTTTTAGCTTGTTCTTTATAATTAGGATGAGCATGAAAATCTATTACCACATAAACCCCATGTTCTATAGCAGCATCTACAACTGATCTAACCTGATTCACAGAACCAATAGGGTCATCTATATAATCTCCACCTCCACCACGAACACCCATTGCAGCTCTTACTATTTCTACTTTCCAATCATCTCTTAACCATTTTAACGCATTACTATTCCAATATTCGCCTCCTTCCCATTGATGCCAGAAATAACTCATTCCTTTCAACTGAGTATTTCTATTACATTTATCCTTTATTTTCGTTCCCTCTACTCTTAATTGTCCGTGTCTTTCTACAATTGTTTGGGCTGACAACTGAAATATCGTGAATAGCATCATTACGATCATTAATAGGTTTGTTTTTCTCATAATAAAAATTGATTTGTGTTAGACCTCTAAAATAAAAGCTAAAACGATCGGTAGAAATGCTCAATTTGACGAACGACCATTCTCAATCAATGGTTGGCCTCTATTAATTTGCAGTACGTTTTTATTAAAAAAGAAAAGAATATTAAACCATTCCTTAGGAATATTTTTTAAGTATTGATTGAATTTGTGGTAAATAAGAATCTCCAAATAAATTAAGATGCACTAATAAATAGTATAATTGCCAAATTTCCATTCTTTTTTTCCAACCATCTATTAACGGAAAAATGTCATTATAAACCTCAAACAATTCGTGTTCGAAACCTCCAAACAGATACATCATTGAGATATCCATTTCTCTAGACGCATAAGCCACTGCTGGATCTATTAAACAAGGAGAACCATTAATATCAATCATAAAATTACCACTCCACAGATCTCCATGTATTAAACTAGAAGCTTCATCTGGAATTTCGTTTTCAATAGCTACATAAAAACTATCCAAACTCGAAAAAGAAAAACCTCTTTTAATAGCCATTTGGAATTGTGGTTGTAATCGTTGAGTTATATAAAACTCTGAAGCAGAAGAATATTTAAAATTATATTGTTGCAAACTCCCAATATAATTATCACTTTCAAAACCAAAATAAGGTTTACTTTGCTGATGCAAACTTGCTAGTCGTTCACCAAATATTGACCAAAAATCTGGAGTTTTATTTCCAGACTTTATATATTCTAAAAGCAAAAAAGATACATCAACATCTTTACCAAAAAACAAAACTTCAGGTATTTTAAAAATATTAGCATCCATCAGTTCCTTTAAGCCCCTTGCTTCCGCTTTAAACATTCCAGGAAATTTAGATACACTATTTATTTTAACCACCATTTCTCTATTATTTGTGGTTAAAAGAAATGCTTCGTTGATATCTCCTCCAGATAAAGGCTTAGTAGAAATGATTCTCTCAGAAAGAAGGTTTTCTAGATGTTTTATGAGTTTTTTTGACAACAAATCAAAAACTCTTACTTCTTATTATAGGTCAAATATGTAAATGCATACTCATGTCGCTCGTCTGCACCATGAAGTTCTTTTTTATCAACAGTCCATTTCTCAGCATCTATTTCTGGAAAAAAAGTATCCGCTTCGAATGTCCCATGTACTCTAGTAAGTTCTATACAGTCCGAATATTCCATCCCTATTTTATAAATCTCACCGCCACCAATGATAAATGGTTGAGGATCATCTTTAGCTATTTTTAGAGCTTCTTCCATAGAATGTACCACAATAGCACCTTCTGGTTTGTAATTTTGATTTCTAGTAATTACAACATGTACACGATTTGGTAATGGTTTTGGAAATGATTCAAAAGTCTTTCGCCCCATAATAATATGATGTCCAGTAGTCAATTGCTTAAATCGTTTAAAATCATCAGGAAGATGCCAAACCAAATCATTATCTTTTCCCAACTCATTGTTTTCTCCTGCCGCCGCAATCATTGTAATTATTTGGTCTTTCTTAGATACTACAGGCGTCTCAATAACTTTTGATTGTTGTTGTTTTATAAATTCATCTTTCTTTTTAACCAATTCGTCTTTTGGATACATCTTATCTACATCTTTTTGAATCAATGCTATTTCCGCTTTTTGTTTAGCAATCAATCGTTCCATCTGTTTACTTGTCCATTCTGTACCCATAAACTTGTGAAACAACCAGACATTACAAAAATGTAACACTAACAAAAATGCCCAACAAACTACAACTATTAAACACCAGTCAATACCAAAAAAAGTAATCTCTTTGCCTATCCCAATTAATAGGTTAAGGATAACTAAAAATATAGATCCAACTAAAAATACTATGAAATGCTGAAATAGTCTTTTCTTTTGAACAATTCGTTTACGGGCATGTTCATATAATTCGCGCTGCACAGGGTCAATTTGTGGAGTTTCTTTTCTTTTTGAAAACATTTTAATAGTACCTTAGTAATGCTTGATTAATTATCAAAGTAAATATAAAGGTTTTACCAAAAAACCGTAAAATAACTTATGAAGAATTTAAAAAAAGAATTTCCCGTATTATCTCAAAACATATATCTCAACACGGCTTCCTCCGGTTTATTATATGATTCTTTGTTAGATTATAGACAAGAGCATGATCTTGATTTTCTTATTGGCGGGAGTATGTTTAGAGAAGATCAAGAAAAACTTTTAAATTCCGCAAGAGAATCAATTGGTTCGTTTTTAGGCTGCAAATCAGAAAACACGATATTAACACCGAATTTTTCTTTGGGTTTTAATACTATATTAAACGGATTAGAAAAAAACAAAAAAGTACTTCTTTTAGATGAAGATTATCCATCTATAAACTTTTCTGTAATAAACAAAGGATTTAATGTATGCTATGCTAAAGTGAACACTTCATTAGAGGAAAATATCGAAAAAGCTATCGCTAAATATAACCCTACTGTTTTTGCTTTTAGCTTAGTACAATACATTAGTGGTATAACAATAAATCTTGAATTCCTTAAAAAATTAAAACTAAAAAATCCTGATCTTTTAATAATTGCTGATGGCACACAGTTTTGCGGAACTAGAGTTTTTGATTTTGACACTTCAGGAATTGACATTCTTGGATGTAGTGGATACAAATGGTTATTAGGATGTTATGGCAACGGATTTTTATTATTTAAAGAAGGCATTCTTAATAAAACAACACCGGATACTTATAAGAAAGCTTCCTCAACTGCTAATTATGATCCTTCATACACAAACCTACGAGCAAGATATGAATGCGGACATTTGGACACCTATAACTTCGGAAGTTTACAGTTTTCTTTAGAATTTTTATCCAAAATTGGTCTCCCTAAAATTGAAGAAAACATACAAGAACTAAAAGAGTACACAAAAACAAAATTAGCCTCCTTAAACTTATTAGAAACTGATGTAATAGAAAGGAATGATCATAGCTCTATTTTTAATATAAAAGGAGATCAAAAATTATATAATACACTAAGAGAAAGAAATATAATCACCTCTCTAAGAGGAAACGGAATACGAATAAGTCTTCATTTTTATAATACTATCGAAGATATTGACACCCTATTAACCTACCTATAAAACCTTTTCATGACACGTGCATTATTTCTACACTAATTGTAGAAATAGTATAAATAAATATTGGGTTAAAATATGTAATCAGCGATTCTCATTCAGGTTTAAAAAATGGTATGATTTTTTGAAGTAAATAAACAATTATTGCTGAACTGATTACCAACCACAAAGTTATAACAGATAACTACAAATTAGTACTAACCAAATATTGCTTTAGTATATATAAATATACTAGCAAAGAAGTACCTTTCTTGTTATAACAATATAACCATATAGATTGCTCAATTTTGTTAAAACGTAACACAAAATATCATGAAAAAACTTAACTTATTACTCACCCCTTTATTTTTATGCATTGCTTTTTTAATTACTTCGCAAGAAGTACCGATATCTAATATCGAATCAAACGATATAATTGCTAAAGTTATAGGAAAAGAAGATAAAATATTACACATGTCTGCTAATCTAGTAGTAGATGAACCAGAAGATTTATTTGTTTATATTGATAGAGCAAAAGCAGCTGGAGCGAATACTGTTCTATATTCTGATTCTAAATTAAATACGTATGGACTAGAAGGGACTGCAGGATCTAGATGGGATGAGCGAATCCAAGTATTGGTTAATGGAATTAAAGAAAGAGGAATGAAATTACATTTCATCACTATTTCTATGGGGTTTGCGGGTTCACTAATAGGATCCAACCCTAATTTAACTACTGGATATCCTATTGAAGAACAAGAATTAAAAGCTATAGATGGCGAACTTAGACCTATTAAATCTTCTAATCTAATTAACGGAGATTTTGAAGACTTTGATGGAAACAAAGTTCTGCAATGGAAATTTCAAGATGCAATCGGAGAACGAACTTTTATTGACACCAATATTAAAAAAAGCGGTAATGCTTCTTTTAGAGCAGAAGCTACTAACAATGAAGATTCTAGAATTTTTACAGTTTTTGATGTGAAACCATTTCATCAATACACATTAAAAGTTTGGATCAAGACCGAAAATCTAACTGCAAGAAACTTAGCAGCATTAATTAGAGATGAAAATAATAAGGAACGTACTTTAACGAATTTACATATATCTCTTCCAAATGATAACGGAGGTAGAAAATATTACAATAGTCCTAACAACTTAACTACAGAAGGTTGGGAAGAAATACGTATTGGATTTAACAGTTTAAATGCTACTGAAGTTAATTTAGCATTAGCGGTCTTTGGAGGTCAACAAGGTACAATTTGGTGGGATGATTTAGAAATTATTGACTCTCCAACTCTTAACTGGTTAAATCGAGAAGATTTGCCAACATCTCTAAAACATAATAATGGACAAACACTTACATTTGGAACTGATGTAATTCCAATATCAGATGATCAACTTGGTGTTTCTGGATTTTCTGGAGCTTTTGATACGCAACATTTATCCCCTAAAATACTCATTAGCAGCACTATAAATATAAAAGAAGGCGATATAGTAAAAATAAGCGGATATCACGGACTTCCTACTGCAAGTGGACAAGTGTCTGCTTCTTGGAATCATCCCGAAATATATAGTAGAATGCGAAGAATTCATCAAAAACTAAATAATGATTTTGAGCCTGACGGCTTTTTATTGAATTATTCTGAAATAAGAACAGGAGGATGGGAACCTTTAGATACCCAAATTGGAAATTCTGGTGCTGCCTTATCAGCTAGCATCGAACGGTCTTTTAAAGATCTTTTTGAAGTTGCGCCAGATGCAGCATATTATTTTTGGAGTGATATGATTGATCCAGAGCATAATGCCATTGCAGATTATTATCAAATTAATAACACCTTAGATCAGTCTTGGGTTAACGTAGATCCAAATAAAGTTATACTTGCAACTTGGTGGGAAGGTCAAAAAATTATAGATAAAGGTACAAAATCGCTCAAATTTTTCTCTGATCTAGGCTTTAAACAGATTGTAGGTGCATTTTACGATGCAGATGTTGAACTTAACTTTAATCAGTGGCAAACAGCAGCTCAAGATACAGAAAACATCATTGGGTCTATTTATGCTACTTGGGTTAAACCTCGTAATTATACACAAATAGAAAATTTTGGTTCCCTTTGGTGGTCACAAAATCAAGCAAACGATGAAATCGTATCTATAGATGGTCCTGACACAATTTCTCCTGGTGATATCGGAATAATAAATTTAGAGTATTCAGCATCGGCAACTAGAGATATTATTGTTTCCCTGCAACTTAATAGAGCTCCGTGGACCAATTATGGTGTTAAAATCACTACAGTTCCCGCAGGAACAAATAATATAGAAATTGAAGTTGTAGTAAATGAAGATATACCAATAGCGGATAACGATTATAAATGGTTATCTTATATAGTTCCAGAAAATGAAAATTGGAATAACCGTTTTGACGATCTTCAAGAAATTAATATTAGCGCTATAAATAATGACACAGAAATAGATATTAGTGGAACACTATGGAGATTAGAAAATAAAGCTACCAAGCAATGGATAAGAACTAGAGGATGTTCTAATGATTATAGTGAAATCACGCCATTAGTAATGACTTCAACCAATAATACTGGAAATTGCACAATCTTTGAATTCATACCAACAGATGAAGGATATTACTATCTACAAAACAAAGGAACAAATGGAAGATATCGTCCAAAAAATTGTAGTAATACTGCCAATGATTCTATCGAAATAGTTCAGGTAAGCTCAGCTTCTTTTGGCTGGTGCGAGCAATGGAAATTAATAGAAACGGATGAAGAAGGGTATTTTAGAATCCAAAATAGACAAACAAACAACTGGATAAGATCCAAAGGTTGTTCCGCTAATGTTGACGAATCTATTGCAATCACACAGGTATCACAGGGCTACACAGGCAACTGTACCAAATGGAAACTAATTGATACTAGTAATAATCAAATTAACAGAGATTTTATAGACACTAATATAGATGATATAAAGCTATTCCCAAATCCGGCCAATAGCGAAATATCCATTCAAAAATCTACAAGTAATACAAACGAAATTGTAGCTATTAATATTTATGACTTACAAGGAAGAAAACAACTAACGGTTGATTCTCAAAAACTCATAAGTAATGGAAACAATATTGAGGTATCACATTTAACCACTGGTATGTATATATTATCAGTTGACTATCATAAAAAAGAAACTCAGAATTTACAATTCATGATAAGTCATTAATATTTTTCTCTAAGTTTATGTAATGGTTTAACTTCTAAGAATTACTGTAGAATTACAATACTAGTTTAGGTTAAAGATACTACATCGTTATCGTTAATATTTAATTGTTAATTGTTCATTAAATTATTGAAAATCCGAGAGTTTACACTTTTATTTTTTAATGTTTTGTGGTAATTTCCCTTAAATTTTATTAACCAAGAATTAATTTTAAACTAAAATTATGGCAATAACCAAACAATACTTAAAGTCAAAACCTATCTGTAAAGTTACTTTTTCTGTTCCGGCAAAAGAAGCAACTAATGTTTGTGTGGCTGGAGAATTTAATGAATGGAATACTGAAGCAACGGTATTGAAAAAGTTAAAAAATGGTACATTTAAGGGGACTTTAGATCTTCCGAAAGATCAAAAGTTTGAATTTAAATATGTGGTAGATGGTCAATGGACCAACGAAACTGAAGCAGATGGATATCAATGGAACGATTTTGCTGCTGCAGAAAATAGTTTATTGGTTCTTTAACTAATATAATAATTTTTAATTGGGGTTGTAGTTATTATTCTACAACCTCAATACCTTTCCAAAATGCAACATAGCCTTTTATTTGCTTAGCAAGATCACTGGTTTCTGGATAAAACCATGCTGCATCCCTATTTTCCTTGCCATTTACAGTTACTGTATAATAAGACGCAACTCCTTTCCATGGACAGTTCGTATGTGTTTCACTTGATTTAAAAAACTCTTTTTTAATAGCTTCAGGAGGAAAATAATGATTATTTTCAATCACCTTGGTATCATTGCTTTCTGCAATTATTTTATTATTCCATATTGCTTTCATAACTATTTTCTTTTTTTTGAATCTGAATTATCTATTCTGATTTCTTGAAGACATAATTCTTATAATATTTATTTTCATCTGTAAACCATTCACTTATCTCAAATCCAGATTCTTCCGCTAACCATTTTACAGTATCGTCATCATACTTCTGAGAAATCTCAGTATGAATACTCTCCCAAGCTTCAAAATGAACCTGTATAGATAAACAATCAATATCAACCGTTTGCTTTTTAGTACTTACTAGATAACTTTTAGCAGTTCCACTTTCGGGATCATACACTTCCCAATGAGTAAATGCATCCAAATCAAAATTACCTCCTAACTCTTTATTTATTCTAGCTAAAACATTCTTATTGAATGCGGCCGTTACACCAGATTTGTCGTTGTAGGCATCTAAAACTTTCTGAGGATGTTTCTTTTGATCGAATCCCATAAAAATAAGGTCATCAGGATGCATGACAGCGTTTAATTTTTTCAAAAACTGAATCGCTCTAGGATGTAAAAGATTACCAATATTAGAGCCCAATACCATAATAACTTTTTTACGATCACTAATATGCTGCAATCTATCTAATACCTCAAAATACTCTCCTACCTGACCTTGTACACTAAGACTAGGCAACTCTTGTTCTAAATTAGAAACTAAACCATCAATTGCATTTTTACTAATATCTATAGGATGGTACGTAACTGAATATTCTTTTTCTAACAGTTCTCTTAATAACACTTTTGTTTTCTTTCCATCACCTGCACCAAGTTCTACCAGATCAAATCCTTCTCTATCAGTATCAAAACTTTTTAAAATATCCGTTTTATGTAGCTGAAAAATATTAAACTCTGCATTAGTTAAATAATACTCTGGCAAGTCCATAATCTGCTGAAATAACTTATCACCTAATTCATCATAAAAAAATTTAGATGACAAATATTTTGGAAAAGCTGTTAGTCCTTCGTTTACTTCTTTACCGAAAGTACAAAGCAATACATTTTGATCTTTAGAATTCATGTAATGGGGATTATTTATTTTTTACTAGTCGCAATCCATTAAATTGCCATCTTAGTTGAGGGTGAAAAAAATTACGATATGTAGGTCTTGTATGATTATTAGGAGTAGCCACAGAACCTCCTCTAAGCACTTTCTGATTTACCATAAATTTTCCGTTATACTCGCCAAGAGCTCCAGGAGCTTTACTATAGTTAGGATAAGGCAAATATGCACTTTCAGTCCATTCCCATCTTATCCCCCAATCAAAAAATTGTTGAGCCGCTTCCCATTCAAATTCTGTTGGAAGACGCTCTCCCTTCCATTGAGCAAACGCAAAGGCTTCATAATAAGATACATGAGTAACAGGAGCTTCTAAATCCAATTCTATTAATCCCCTCAATGTATACTGAGAATATCTTTCATCTATATTATGCCAATAAAGCGGTGTCTTAATATCATTAGAATTAATCCAATCCCAAGCTTCTGCATGCCACAACAAACTATTCTTATACCCTTTATCATTTATAAAATCAAGGTACTCCCGATTAGTTATCAAATTATTGGCAATATGATACTCCTCAATAAACACTTTATGTGAACTAAGTTCATTATCATAACAAAATCCTTCTCCCTTATAACCAATCTCGTACAATCCTTCATTAATCTTATGATATCCAGTTGAAGGATTTACTTTCGGATTCTCATTAAACGTATCATTATATTTTGGTAATAACGGATTGTTACCTAGAATATATTTTATATCCGTTAATAATAACTCTTGATGTTGTTTTTCATGATGAATACCAATCTCCACAAGTGCTCTAATCTCTGTATTATCATTATCTTCTAAAAATGAATACAAACTATTAGTTACATAGTCTCTATACTCATAAACTTCACTAACCGTAGGTCTAGAAAGATTACCTCTATTAGTTCTTATAACTCGTTTCCCTACACTTTCATAATAACTATTAAAAACATATGCAAAATCATTATGAAATCGAATATAATCCGTTTTGTATTTAGCAAGAATAAACTCTTCAAAAAACCAAGTAGTATGTCCTAGATGCCATTTTGGTGGAGAAACATCAACTATGGGTTGAACAACATAATCTTCTGTTTGAAGCGGGGCGCAAATTTCTTCTGTATGAGATCTTGTAGCTAAGAAAGAAGAAAGCAAATTATCAGTAATTACCATAAAAAAAGAGCGTATTCGATTTACGAATACACTCAAATTTAATGATTTTTATTATTTCACTACTTGATAATAGAGTTAATCCAATGTTAAAAACTCAAATATCTATTTTGGCTTAATAAAAGTAATTGGCACCTCATATGCTATAGCAATAGGCTTTTTACCCCATTTTCCAGGTTTCATTTTAGGAATAGCTCTTATAATTCTAACAGCTTCTCTTTGCAGGTGTCTATGACCACCTTTAACATCTATTACTTCAGCCTTGCCTTTATTATTAATTATAAAATCCACAGTTACTGTGCCTTCTAATCCATCTTTTTCCGCAATTTCAGGATATCTAAAGTTTCTAATAATATGATTTCTAAGATTATTATCAAAACATTTTATAGGAGTTTGTCTTGATTTATCACATTTAGGCCATATAGGGGTAATCCCTTTTTCATTTGCATTATCTTGAGATAGGATTACATTATCCTGAGCAAATAAAAAGGTGGAACATAAAATTGTAGCAATAAGTAGTAGTTTTTTCATAGTATTCAGTTTAAGTTTTGGGGGGTTAAACTGCAACTGCACCTTTAATATGAGGGTGCGGATTATAGTCTTCCAGTATGAAGTCATCAAAAACAAAGCCAAAAATATTTTCAACCTTAGGATTGATTCTAATAGTTGGTAATTTTTTAGGAGTTCTAGACAACTGTAATTCTAATTGTTCTATATGATTATTATAAATATGAGCATCTCCAAATGTATGTACAAACTCTCCTGCTTCATAACCACAAACCTGAGCCATCATCATTGTAAACAAAGCGTAGGAAGCTATGTTAAATGGTACTCCTAAGAAAATATCCGCACTTCTCTGATACAGCTGACAAGATAATTTCCCATTAGCAACATAAAATTGGAAAAATGCATGACAAGGAGGCAATGCAGCCTTTCCATTTGCTACATTTTCAGAAAAAGATTTCGATGTATCCGGTAAAACACTAGGGTTCCAAGCAGATACTAACATCCGTCTACTATCTGGATTATTTTTTAAAGCTTCAACGATCTCCTTAATCTGATCAATTTCATCTCCATTCCAATTACGCCATTGATGTCCATAAACTGGTCCTAAATCTCCATTTTCATCTGCCCACTCGTTCCAAATACGAACTCCATTTTCCTGTAAATACTTAACATTTGTATCTCCATTTAAAAACCATAATAACTCATATATAATAGACTTTAAATGAAGTTTCTTAGTAGTCACCATTGGGAAACCTTCGCTCAAATCAAAACGCATTTGATATCCAAAAACACTTTTCGTTCCCGTTCCCGTTCTGTCTTCCTTTTCATTTCCATTTTCTAGCACATGACGTACCAGATCCAAATATTGCTTCATACTCCCTTTCTAACTTTCTTTTTGAGTTTGTTAAAATTATACTAATTCCTGTCAAATATACAAAAAATAGGTTTTGAGATATCGTTTAATGTGTAGATTATGAAATACTTGTAAAATCTAATCAACAATTACATTTTTAACAAAAAAATCTATCTTATTTTATCCGATAATCATTCCGGCGATAGTGGCTGATAAAAGTGAAGCGATCGTACCACCTATTAAAGCTTTCATTCCAAATTCTGATAATGTTTTTCGTTGTCCAGGTGCAAGAGAACCAATCCCACCTATCTGTATCCCAATTGATGCAAAATTTGCAAAACCACATAACATATATGTAGCCATGATTACTGATTTATTATAAGTTAAATGTGTTACGTTTGCTACATTTTTTAAATCTGCTAATTGGATATATCCAACAAACTCACTAGCAGCTAATTTAATACCGAGAAGTTGCCCCATTAAAGCGATGTCTTCTTTCGCAACTCCGATTAGCCACATTAATGGCGCAAAAATATAGCCCAAAATAAGTTCAAGAGATAAACTTTGGTAAGCTGTGTTTGAGGCTATCCAGGTATTTATAGATGTTACATCTCCAACCCAACCTAACATACCATTAAGCATTGCAATAAAAGCCACAAATACTAATAACATAGCTCCAACATTTACCGCCAATTTCAAACCTTCAGTTGTTCCGTTTGCAATAGCATCTAAAATATTAGATCCTATTTTTTCCGAAGAAACATATACATCGGTATTAATTTCTTCTGTTTGTGGAAATAATATCTTAGAAATAATAATCGCTCCTGGTGCAGCCATTACCGATGCAGCCAACAGGTGTTTTGCAAATTGCAATCTCAAAATCGGATCGTCTCCTCCCAAAAACCCTATATATGCTGCTAATACAGCACCTGCAACAGTTGCCATACCACCAATCATAACCAATAGCATTTCGGACTTATTCATTTTTTCTAAGTATGCTTTAATCAATAAAGGCGCCTCTGTTTGACCTAAAAAGATGTTACCTGCAACACTTAAACTTTCTGCTCCAGATATTTTTAACGCTTTAGTTAATAACCAAGCCAGACCCTTTACTACCTTTTGAATAACACCTAAATAAAATAGTAATGAAGTTAAAGCCGAAAAGAATATTATAGTAGGCAATACTTGAAAAGCAAATATAAAACCAAAAGTATCCATATCTACCACCAAACCTTCAAACAGAAATTTACTTCCTGCTCTAGTAAAGTCTAATACACTTACAAACAGACTTCCTACCCATTCAAAAATCGTTTGAACAAATGGAACTCTTAAAACCCCAATAGCAATTATTAATTGAAACCCTACACCTAGGCCAACTGTTTTCCAATTAATTGCTTTTCTATTACTACTAAATAGAAATGCAATAGCTAGTAAGACAATCATTCCTAAAACTCCTCTCCAGAAACTCGAAAAAGAAAAACCTTGATTAGGAATTAGTTCACTATTTTTTGGTACAGGAGCAACTTCAACTATTTTCTTATTAGAAATAAAAGAATATGTTATATCTTTTTTAGATAAAACTAAGGTGGAATCCGTAGTACTTTGGATTTTATATTTTATGATAGAATCTTCTGCGTTATCAGGAAAAAATAATAACACATTATTTTGAGCGAAGTAATCACCTTTAAGATTTTCTAATTGATTATTTAACTTATAAGAAAACAAACCTTCTTCTAAATTTAAATAATCGTTGTCTCCAGGTTTAAATACATTATCAGAGGTTCCTTCAACATTTTCAAGGATCCATTTTTTTTCTATAGACTGTGCTGATAAAATGGTAATAGCAAATAATGATAGTAGGAGAAATAGTAGTCCTTTTTTCATATAAGTAGAAAGTAATATTATATTATTTCGGAATATGTGATAAATGTCATCAAAACTAACCTCGTTTTGAAATTTCATCTCTTATTCTAGCTGCTAATTCATAATCCTCATTGCCAACAGCTTGATCCAACATGCGATTCAATTCGTCTAGAGATAAATCTTGATAACTGGTTTCTTTACCAACCATTTCTACATCATCTGAGACTAATTCATCAACCAATAAACTTTCAGTATCATCTTCGCCATCCTTTTTAGGATTTACTTTAAGATAAATACCTGCTTGATCTAAGATATTTTTATAAGTAAAAATCGGTGCTTGAAAACGTAACGCAAGTGCGATAGCATCACTTGTTCTAGCATCAATAATTTCTTCAATCTTATCGCGTTCGCAAATAATACTTGAATAAAAAACTCCATCCACTAACTTGTGAATGATTACTTGTTTAACGACTACATCAAATCGATCAGCGAAGTTTTTAAATAGATCGTGAGTTAAGGGACGAGGAGGTTTAATCTCCTTTTCTAATGCAATCGCTATTGATTGCGCCTCGAACGCTCCAATAACAATTGGTAATTTTCTTTCTCCATCTACCTCGCTTAAAATCAATGCATAGGCGCCATTTTGGGTTTGACTGTAAGATATTCCTTTTATGTTCAGACGAACTAAACTCATAGTAATTTTCAATAAAAAAAGGCTGTTTGAACAAATGGACTTTTTCCTGAGTTCAAACAGCCCTTGATTGGGCACAATTTATGAAAATTATGCGTTATTCGCCTTAAATTCCTTTAATTTTTCAATTAACTGAGGTACTACCTCAAAGGCATCACCAACAATACCATAATCTGCAGCCTTAAAGAAAGGTGCTTCTGGATCATTATTGATTACTACTTTTACTTTACTAGAATTAATTCCTGCAAGATGTTGAATTGCTCCAGAGATCCCAACCGCAATATACAGATTGGTTGCAACCGGTTTTCCTGTTTGTCCTACGTGTTCTCCGTGAGGCCTCCAACCCATATCACTTACAGGTTTAGAACAAGCAGTAGCAGCTCCAAGAACATCAGCTAACTCCTCTATCATTCCCCAATTTTCAGGCCCTTTAAGCCCTCTACCTCCAGAAACCACAACTTCCGCATCCGCGATAGACACTTTATCCGTTGCCTTATCTACTGATGTTACATTAACACCAAAATCGGCATCTGATAATGATGGATCAAAACCTTCTGCTGTCGCAGCACCTTGAGTTTCTTTTAATCCAAATGCATTATTAGATAATCCTACTATTTTTACATCTGTAGAAATCTCTGTAATATTAAACGCTTTATTCGTAAAAGCTGTTCTTTTTACAGTAAAAGGAGCTACACTTTCAGGTAATGCAACAACATTAGAAGCATATCCCGCATTAAGATTAACAGCCAACATAGAAGCTAAAAACTTACTATCTGCACTAGAACTAACCACTACAACTTTTGCTCCTTCTTTTTCCGCAGCTTGCTTCAATGAATCTGCATATGCTTTTGCATTAAACGTAGCAAGCTTATCGTTTTTAATTTCTAAAACTTTATCTACTCCATATGTTCCAAGATCACTACTATTCTCTACGTTAACACTAACTGCGGTAACAGTAGTACCTAGCATATTTGCTATTTCTTTTGCATAAGATGCAACCTCAAAAGCAGCTTTCTTAAATTTGCCTCCTTCACTTTCTGTGTATACTAAAACTGACATATATACTGTTTTTTTATATTGAGTCTATTATCATTATTATAATAATAGACATTCTTTAAAATTATTATATTGCTTTAGCTTCGTTATGTAATAACTCAACTAATTGACCTACATTATCAGGAGAAACCAAAGTTACATCTCCTTTTGGAGCTGGTTTTTCGAACTTAACAGCTTTTGTCTCTTGTGTAGCCTCTACAGCTTCTATAACGGTAAGCGGTTTTTTACGAGCCATCATAATTCCTCTCATATTAGGAATTCGAAGATCACTTTCTTCTACCAACCCTTTTTGACCACCTACTACAAGTGGTAATGTAGTTGTCGAAGTTTCTTTTCCTCCATCAATCTCACGAACTGCAGTAGCAGTATCTCCCTCTATCTCTAATCCAATACAAGTATTTACAAAATTAGCTCCTGTTAGTGCAGCTAACATACCTGGCACCATACCGCCATTATAATCGATAGACTCTCTTCCTGCAATTACAAGATCATATCCCCCATCTTGCACAACTTTAGCCAGTTGTTTTGCCACATAAAAACCATCCGTAGCTTCTGTATTAACTCTAATTGCATTATCTGCTCCAATAGCTAAAGCTTTTCTTAAAGTAGGTTCAGTTTCTGCTCCTCCAACATTTACAACATCAACAGATGCACCTTGTTTTTCTTTAAACCACATAGCGCGCGTTAATCCAAACTCATCATTAGGATTAATTACAAACTGTACTCCATTTGTGTCAAACTTTGTATCTCCTTCGGTAAAATTAATTTTAGAAGTAGTGTCCGGCACATGGCTAATACAAACTAATATCTTCATTTTATATAGGTATTTTTTGAGAATTTAATAATAAAAGCGAAGGTACAAATAAAATGTCGAATTTACTATGCATGCATAGTAAATTTTTCAATTTTCAATGATTAGTAAAAGGTATTAATTGCTACTTTTGCCTTTCGTGTAGCACAAAAATAATTATTTTAGAAATGAAAACGATACAATTCAGAGAAGCAATTTGCGAAGCAATGAGCGAAGAAATGCGCCGAGATGAATCTATTTATCTTATGGGTGAAGAAGTAGCTGAGTACAATGGAGCTTATAAAGCTAGTAAAGGTATGCTTGATGAGTTTGGCCCAGATAGAGTTATTGACACTCCAATATCTGAGCTAGGTTTTTCTGGTATAGGGGTTGGTAGTGCTATGAATGGTAATCGTCCGATCATAGAATTTATGACTTTCAACTTTTCATTAGTTGGAATTGACCAAATCATTAATAACGCTGCAAAAATGCGTCAAATGAGTGGTGGACAATTTAATATTCCTATCGTATTTAGAGGACCTACTGCATCTGCTGGACAACTAGGTGCTACACACTCTCAGGCTTTTGAAAACTGGTTTGCAAATACTCCAGGACTAAAAGTAGTAATCCCTTCTAACCCTAAAGACGCTAAAGGTTTATTAAAATCTGCTATCCGTGATAATGACCCAGTTATTTTCATGGAAAGTGAGCAAATGTATGGAGATAAAGGTGAAGTACCCGAAGGAGAATACACAATCCCACTTGGTGTTGCAGAAACTATTAGAGAAGGTGCTGATGTAACCATCGTGTCTTTTGGTAAAATTATCAAAGAAGCCGTAAAAGCTGCAGATGAACTTGCAAAAGAAAACATCGCCTGCGAAATTATAGATCTTAGAACTGTACGCCCTCTAGACTTGGATGCTATTTTTACTTCAGTAAAAAAGACAAATCGACTTGTTATTCTAGAAGAAGCTTGGCCATTAGCAAATATTGCATCTGAAATAACGTATCAGGTTCAATCTAATATTTTTGACTATTTAGATGCTCCTGTCATAAAAATAAATACAGCTGATACTCCAACACCTTATTCACCGGTTTTATTTGAAGAATGGTTACCAAACAGTAAAGATGTTGTTAAAGCTGTCAAAAAAGTAATGTATAAATAAAAGGAACCCTTTTTCTTTGCATCTGATAGATTTTTAAATTTTGATTTGCTGCATCATAAAAGTTGGCTCGGAATTTGATGAAATATCACAAGTTTACAAACGTCAATTTTTAGGGCACTTTGAAATTTTGAGTTTATATATTTAAAAATGTTTTGTGTTAAGCTTTTGATTATAGAGCTTAACACAAAACATTTTTGGATTTGTAAAATATAAGAGGTAGGGTTTTTATATATTGATGTGTTTTAGATAGAGCAACATTAAATTGATCAAACAGAATTAGGTTATTACATTGCTAATTAACTTAGATAAAAGAGGACTTAATTGATCCTTTTTGATTTTATAAGATCAAATTATTTCAATGATGCTAATCGTAATTATTTAAAAATATTAGATGAGATATTGGGTTTTAGGGTTTTTATTTTTTGCATTTAGCAACTCCTTCGTTTTCGCACAAACTAAAGTAAGTGGTTATGTTTATGATAGCAATAAACAATCTGTTCCATTTGCAAATATTGTTTTCGTTAATTCAACTATTGGAACTATCACAGATGAAAATGGTAAGTTCTATATGGAATCTGATCAAAATCACAGTAATATTAAAGTCTCTTTTATCGGTTTTGAAACAAAAACAATAAAACTTTCCAAACGTACTACTTACAATATGGAAGTTGTATTAGAAGAGGAAGCGGCTTCATTAGATGAAGTTGTTATTTATAAAGGAAAAACCTCTAAAAAAAACAACCCCGCGATAGATATACTTCGTAAAATTTGGGATAACAGAAGAGAGAATGGTGTTAAAAAGTTTAAGCAGTATAATTATGATAAATACGAAAAACTTGAATTCGATTTAAATACCATAGATAGCGCCTTAGTTAATAGTAGAATTTTTAATGGAATGGAGTTTATTTTCGAAGATATTGATACTTCGAGAATTACCGGTAAAACCTATCTCCCAATCTTTCTTAACGAAGCAATTTCTAAAGTTTACGGTGACAATGAACTCAATGAACTTAAAGAGGTTTTAAAAGGTAATAAAAATGCAGGTTTTAGTGATAATCAAACGCTTATAGCATTTGTAAAAGATTTATATTCTGATTATGATATCTATGACAATTACCTAAAGTTTTTTGACAAAAGTTTTACTAGTCCTCTTTCTAGAACTGGAATCAATGTATATAATTATGTCTTATCAGATAGCGCTTATATAGGGAATAAATGGTGTTATAATATTATCTACTACCCTAGAAGAAAAAACGAACTTACTTTTAAGGGAGATTTTTGGGTAAATGACACTACTTGGGCAATCAAAGAAATTAACCTAGAAGTTACAAAAAGTGCTAACATCAACTGGGTAAAAGACCTATACATCGAACAAGAATTTGACGTTCTCAACGATTCTATTTTCCTTATTACCAAAGATTATTTTCAATCAGATTTTGCCTTTAACAAAAAGGAGAAATCTCGAGGAATGTATGGTAAAAGAACTACACTTTATGACAACTACAAATTTGATCAAAAGAAAGATAAAAAATTCTACCAGAGCCAAGTAGATCCATATAATCAGGATATCTACAATAGAGATGATTCTTTTTGGTCTAACGCGAGAATGGAAGATCTTAATAAGGATGAACAAAAGGTATACAAGCTACTAGACACACTTAGAACAGTAAAAGCCTTTAAAAGACTTTATAATGTAGGTACCATATTAGCTACAGGTTATGTAGAATTTAATGGATGGGATTTTGGTCCTTTATTCTCTACCGTAGGGTATAACACAATTGAAGGGTTTAGATTAAGAGCTGGAGGTCGTACATATTTTACTGCAAATGATCGATGGAGGATAGAAGGATATGGAGCTTACGGTTTTAGAGATAATAAATTTAAATATGGAATTTCAGGAAAATATCTAGTAGATAGAAAGTCTAGATTAATAGTTTCAGCTGGAAATCGAAGAGATGTAGAACAATTAGGAGCTAGCCTAACTAACACAAACGATGTAGAAGGACGAAGTTTAGCGTCTTCATCCATAGTTGCTACAGGTGATAATAGTAGATTAACCTCTATAAATCTATCAGCTTTTTCGATGCAAATAGAGCCTCGAAAGAATTTCACTATAGGAGTCACTGGATCATATAGAACTTTAAAACCAGCAGATGATGATCTATTTAGTCTTGACTTTTTCGACCCTGAAACTGGCGAAATAAAATCTGAAATTAAGCAAGCAGAAATAGCTACTACGCTGGCCTATTATCCAGGACGTAAAACAACCGGATATGGTGTAGATAAAATAACGGTAAATGACGGCGACTATGCACAACTATTTCTTAACTATTCTTTAGGATTAGATCATATCTTAGAAAGTGATTTTGAGTATCAAAAACTTCAATTCTTCTATAGGCAACCATGGAACATTGGTGGCTTTGGTGTTCTTAGTAGCTCTTTAGAAGTAGGTAAAACTTTTGGAGAAGTACCATTAGGACTGCTAAGTGTAGTACCTGGTAATCAGACATACTTATCAATTCAAAATACATTTCCGTTATTAAATTTCTACGAATTTGTTACAGATACTTATGCTGCTGTACATATTGAACATAATTTTAATGGTAGAATTTTTTCCAGAATACCATTATTGAGAAAATTAAATTTACGAGAACTTGTTGGTGTTCGAGGAGTTTGGGGTGAACTATCTGATGAAAACATTGCATTAGATGCCTCTGGTTTCTTACAGACCGTAGGTGCACCAGATGAAGAAATTTATTGGGAATATAGTTTAGGTGTTGGAAATATATTTAAAGTATTCAGAATTGATTTTCACTTTAGAGGAAATTACTTCGATAACCCTGATGCTCGTGATTTTGGAGTAACAGGATCTTTCGGGTTCTATTTCTAAAGAGATAAACTTTATATGATTTAACCTCTTTTATCAAGCTTTATATTTTTGCTCATTTATTTTATAAATCGTACTATCTGTTTTTACGAAAAGGTTTAAGGTTACCATAACATTAAAAATTAGCACAAAAATCTGTTATTTTTGGTTATAAATTTTAACCAAACCCCTGTAATACTTATATTTGCCGCCCATAAAAATGAGAATAATAATATGAGCGCAGCAAATCGCGAAAGTTTCGATGTACTAATCGAAATTCCAAAAGGAAGCCGAAATAAATATGAATACGATTTTGATATAAAAAAGATCCGCTACGATCGCATGATCTTTTCTTCTATGATGTATCCAGCAGATTATGGATTTATCCCAGAAACTTTAGCATTAGATGGTGACCCACTTGATGTTCTAGTATTGGTAACAGAACCTACATTTCCTGGATGTGTAATGGAAGTTAAACCAATAGGTGTTTTTCATATGACCGATGAAAAAGGTCCAGATGAAAAAATCATTTGTGTACCTGTGGCAGATCCTATCGCTAGTCGTTTAGCCGATCTAAAAGAAATGAATCCACACCTTATAAAAGAAATAGAACATTTCTTCCAAGTATACAAGGATTTAGAAGAGAAAAAAGTAGATGTTGGTGGCTGGGGAAATATAGATGAAGCCAGAGAAATCATCAAAGCCTGTGTAAAACGTTTTGAGGATATGCCAAATAAACCAAAAGGTTTATTCAGTATTCACTAAAGTCTATACAAAAAATAAATAAAAGCGCAATATTTTGTTAAGAATATTGCGCTTTTTCTTTTTAGCTTTATTTCACTACATTTAGTGACTAATTAACTAAAAATACATTTAATGGAATCAAATATGATTTATATGCCAATTGTTTTGGCATTATTAGGGCTTATTTATATGCTGGTTAAAAAATCTTGGGTAATGAAACAAGATGCCGGTGATGGAAAAATGAAAGAAATTTCAGATCATATATACGAAGGAGCCTTAGCTTTCCTAAATGCAGAGTACAAATTACTTGCAATATTTGTAGTAATAGTAAGTGTATTACTTACTATTGTATCTTTTGTAGTACCAACTACTCATTGGTTAATTGTTATTGCTTTTATATTTGGAGCGGTTTTCTCTGCTTTTGCAGGTAATATAGGGATGAAAATTGCTACCAAAACCAATGTAAGAACTACACAAGCGGCTCGTAGTAGTTTACCAAATGCATTAAAGATTTCTTTTGGTGGAGGTACGGTAATGGGTCTTGGTGTTGCTGGTTTAGCAGTTTTAGGATTAACTGCGTTTTTTATTGTCTTTTTTCATTATTTTATGGGAGGACAATGGACCAACACATCTGATATGACTGTTGTTCTAGAAACTTTAGCAGGATTCTCCTTAGGAGCTGAATCTATTGCTTTGTTTGCTCGTGTTGGTGGAGGAATTTACACCAAAGCTGCAGATGTAGGAGCGGATTTAGTTGGAAAAGTAGAAGCAGGAATCCCAGAAGATGATCCTCGTAATCCTGCTACTATTGCAGATAACGTTGGAGATAATGTTGGAGATGTTGCTGGTATGGGTGCAGATTTATTTGGTTCCTACGTAGCTACAGTATTAGCAGCGATGGTACTAGGTAATTATATCATTAAAGATATGGGAGGAAATATCGTTAGCGAAGGATTTGATGGAATTGGACCTGTTTTATTACCCGTTGCAATAGCAGGAGCTGGAATTATTATTTCTATTATCGGAACGATGCTCGTAAAAATAAAAAGTAACGATGCCAAAGAAGCTCAAGTTATGGGGGCTCTTAACATAGGAAACTGGACATCTATAGCATTAGTTGCCGCCTCTTGTTTTGCTTTATGTACATATATGCTTCCTGAAACTATGAAAATGGAATTTTTCGGAGAAGGTTTAATTGATATTTCTTCAATGCGTGTATTTTATGCCACATTGGTTGGTCTTTTTGTAGGAGGAGTTATTTCTGCAGTTACCGAATATTATACCGGTTTAGGTAAAAAACCTATATTAGAAATTGTGCAAAAATCAAGTACTGGAGCGGGGACTAACATTATCGCTGGTCTAGCTACGGGTATGATCTCCACTTTTTCCTCCGTTTTATTATTTGCCGGAGCTATTTGGGCTTCATACGCTTTTGCTGGATTTTATGGAGTAGCTATGGCTGCATCCGCTATGATGGCTACGACAGCAATGCAATTAGCAATTGATGCTTTTGGACCTATTGCTGATAATGCCGGAGGGATTGCAGAAATGAGTGAACAAGAACCAATCGTAAGAGAACGAACTGATATTTTAGACTCAGTAGGAAATACAACAGCTGCAACTGGAAAAGGATTTGCTATTGCATCTGCAGCGTTAACCTCCTTAGCCCTATTTGCTGCATATGTAACATTTACAGAAATTGACGGAATCAACATCTTTAAAGCACCTGTATTAGCAATGTTATTTGTTGGTGGAATGGTGCCTGTAGTATTCTCTGCCTTAGCTATGAATGCGGTAGGAAAAGCTGCAATGGAAATGGTATATGAAGTGCGTCGACAATTTAAAGAGATACCCGGAATTATGGAAGGAACTGGGAAACCGGAATATGACAAATGTGTTGCAATCTCGACAAAAGCGTCCTTGAGAGAAATGATGTTACCTGGATTACTAACTATAGGATTTCCATTAGCAATTGCTTTTATTCCCATGATTTTTGGAATGAATAATCAGGCTATAGCAGAAATGTTAGGTGGATATATGGCCGGAGTTACAGTTTCTGGTGTTTTATGGGCTATATTCCAAAATAACGCCGGTGGAGCTTGGGATAATGCTAAAAAATCATTTGAAGCAGGTGTAGAAATAAATGGAGAAATGACTTATAAAGGTTCCGATGCTCATAAAGCAGCCGTAACTGGAGATACTGTTGGAGATCCTTTTAAAGATACTTCTGGACCTTCTATGAACATCTTAATAAAATTAACATGTCTAATCGGTCTTGTAATTGCACCTATTCTTGGTGGACATACTTCTGAAACCGCTGTTGCGACCAATGAAATAGAAGTTATAGAAACAACATCTTCTTCTGATAAAACGGGAAAATTAATTCAAGTTGAAATGAACATGGATGGTGATATTGCAAATGCTAAAGTTACTATAACCAAAACAGTCAATGGAAAAACTTCTACCGAAGTAAAAAAACTTAATGGGACAGAGAAAGATGTAAAGATTAAAATTGAAGAAATAAAAGCTTCAATAAAGTAATATTAAAGCTATTTAATAAAAAAACCTCGCTATTTAGCGGGGTTTTTTATCTTTATATTGCTACTATAATTAAAACTATAATGTTCAAAAAAAAACCACTACGAATTAATTCTTACCTAGGATATGGAACCACAAACAGATTAAGAGCAACTGGTAGAGCACTAGAAGATGAAAATGTCAATTTTGATGGAAATACTGGAGCTTTCAAAACATTACGAAACATTTATCGACAATTCGAAAGTGATGAAATTAGAAAAACTTATATCAATCTAAAACTATCTAATGGAGAAAAATTTACCACAATCACCGATGCCGAAGGATACTATAACTTTGATGAAATTATATCAAACCCTAATGAATTACTAAATAAAGAAGGATATATTAATTATACAGTTTCCTATCAAAATCCAGGTAACAAGAAAGTAATTCAATCAAATACCTTTAAAGGAAAAATGTTAGTCCCTTCTAAAAATGCTTCTTATGGTATAATCAGTGATATTGATGATACAATTCTGCATACAGGTGTAGCATCTATCTTAAAGTGGCGAGTTATTGCAAACACTTTTTTTAAAAATTTTGACAGGAGATTACCGCTTGAAGGAACTGTCCAATTTTATCAGAAACTGAAACTTGGTAAAGCCAAAAAATCAACTAATCCAATTTTTTATGTTAGTAATAGTCCTTGGAACTTATATGATTATTTAACCGCTTTTTTAAAAAAACATTACTTCCCAGAAGGACCTATTTTATTACGAGATTTCAGAACACCTTTTGACAAAACACCAAAACCAACAGCTCCACATAAACAGTCAGAAATTTTAAATATCCTAAAAATATATTCTGATTTAAAGTTCATACTTATTGGAGACAGTGGCGAAAAAGATGCAAATATTTATACAGAAATCGCGGAACAATTTCCCGACCGAATATTAGCAATTTATCTGAGAAGCGTTAATCATAAAAGAAAGGAAAAACGAATCATGGATATTATTAATTCTTTTACCATTACTCCTATCCTACTTGTTCACTCATCACAAGAAGCGGAAGAACATGCAAGAAAACATGGATTTATAGATTAATTTTTTAGACTTCTAACTTCAGATGTCAAAACCATCATCGCATCCTGTAATTGTTTAATACTAGCAGTATCAGAATTTGCATCAATATTAAAACTAAGTTTACTGTTCACTTCCCAAATCTCCACTATTTGATGCGTATGAATTGTAAATGGTAAATAATCAGTATTCAGAGAAATTAACGTCAACACTGATGAATCTTCATTCTTTCTAACTTTCTTCACCACTACACTATCTTGTAAAACCACAACATACAAAGCATTACTACTCAATTCCGACAGATTATTTACAGCTTTTCCAATAACCCATTCTTTAGGCTCCAAAACAGGCAGCATACTATCTCCTTCAACCTGAAACCCTCTATAAGTAGCATTCCTATATTCTGGTAATGGTATATCAAACGCAGGCAATTGTTGATACCAATCCACATCCTGAACGTTATGCGGATAACCGGCCGCGGCCTTTACATTAACAAGAACAATATTTTCATTATTCTCTGAATCCACAGTAACCACCTTAGGTGCAACATCACCGTTATGTAACTGGATTCTCTTTTGATCACTCTCGCCAAACAACCATAAAGGATTCACTCCAAACTCCTGAAGCAATTTAGAAACTACTTTTCCTGAAATTTTTGTTTTTCCTCTTTCTATATCCGCTGTAGAATTCTTAATATTCAAAACCTTAGCAAAATCAGATTGCGTAAAATGATTTTCCTCGCGGATTGATTTAAAGCGTTGAATGGTTTGGTTAGTTAAATTATCCATACAACTATTATTTATTTATTAGCATACATTTCTGTTACTCCGGTTAGGGATAATTATGTAACAAATATACTGTTTTTTGGAATAATTCCAATTTTAACACTATTTCATTTTTATTTTGTTGGAATAATTCCATAAATTTGGAAAAATTACTAGTCAACTATAATCTTATGAGATCACAAATTGTATTACATCAACCGGAATCAGAAAAAATCATTAAGTATTCATTAAATAATTCTATTCCAGCAACAGAAGAACTTTATGAAAGTTTAACCAAGAAAGGGTTTTATTTCCTTAGGAATCACAAGGTTGATAATTATACTTTTAACTTTTATTGTCCTGTATTAAAAATCGCCATAGAAATAGATGGGTATGCCCATGAATTTTCTGAAGTATATAGTCAGGATGCTCCTAAAAAATTACACATTCATTCCTTAGGTATAACAGTATTACGTTTTACGGACTATCAAATCCTTGTTGACATTGAAGAAATATTTAGAGCATTAAAGCACGAAATCAAGACATCCAATCAAAATTCGTATGTCGTTTGATAGAATCACTGCAAAACTATCGATTCTTGCCGATGCAGCTAAATACGATGTATCTTGTGCAAGTAGTGGAGGAAAAAGAGCAAATACACAAAAAGGATTAGGCAATAATACCGGAATGGGTATATGCCATAGTTATACAGAAGACGGACGCTGTGTATCCCTATTAAAAATTTTACTTACTAATCACTGTATATTTGATTGCGCATACTGTGTTACCAGAAAAAGCAATGATATAAAAAGAGCCGCATTTAAAATCCAAGAGGTAGTCGACCTGACTATAAATTTTTACAGAAGAAACTATATAGAAGGTTTATTTTTAAGTTCTGGAATTTTTAAAAATCCTGACTATACCATGGAACGCTTAGTAGCAGTAGCCAAGAAACTAAGACTAGAAGAGAATTTTAACGGCTACATTCATTTAAAATCTATCCCGGGCGCAAGTGATGAACTTATGAGAGAAGCTGGACTTTATGCGGATCGATTAAGCGTCAACATTGAAATCCCCACAATATCAGGGCTAAAACTATTGGCTCCAGACAAAAAACATGAGGATTTCATAAAACCTATGAGAAAGGTGAAAAATGAAATAATTCGTTACAAATCTGAACAAAAGTCGATAAAAAACACTCCTAAATATGCTCCAGCAGGTCAAAGTACTCAAATGATTATTGGAGCAACCGGAGAGAGTGATAGAGATATAATGTATTCTGCAAACTATTATTATAAAAAATTTAATATGCGCAGAGTTTATTATTCAGGTTATATTCCAATAACCACAGATAATCGATTACCTTCTATACAAACAGAAGTACCAATTTTAAGAGAAAACAGATTATACCAAACTGATTGGTTACTGCGCTTTTATGGGTTTTCGATCCAAGAACTATTAAACGAGCAACATAAAAACCTAGAATTAGATATAGATCCAAAATTGAGCTGGGCATTACGAAACATGCAGCTTTTTCCGATTGATATTAATAAAGCTGATAAAAATATAATTGCTAGAGTACCCGGAATCGGAATGCAATCAGTATACAAAATACTACAAGCTAGAAGATTTAGAAAATTAGATTGGTCACATCTTAAGGCGATTGGTATTTCTCTAAACAGGTCAAAATATTTTATAACCTGTAATTCTACCAATTTTTTTCATAAAGATATAGCTCCATTAGACTTAAAAAAACTTATCATGAATTCTTCCAAAAGTAAGCACGATAAATATTTCACAAATCAATTAAGTCTATTTCCTTAAACGAAATACTATGAATCCGCAAACTATTTTATTATACGATGGAAGTTTTGATGGATTCTTATCATGCGTTTTTATAATCTATGAGCAAAAAATTAATTCACCAATTATACAAAAACAACAGGAAATAAATAATCAATTATTTACGATTTCCGAAACAGTCCATACGGATAAAGCTAAAGCCAAAAGAGTCTGGAAAGGTATCCAAAGTAAAACTGACGTATCACAACAAAAAATTCTTTTCAGAGCCTTCTTAAGTGAAATTAAAGGTGTAGAAAACACCATATTTTCTTATATAAAGAACACTTTTAAGACAACAAATTCTAAATTCATTGATTATAGCAACAAAGATATTCTTAAAATAAGCCAAGTAGCCAAGATGGTTAGTAGAGAAAAGCATCGTATGGAAGCTTTTGTAAGATTTAAAAAAACCAAAGATAAAATCTACACTGCTACTGTAGAACCTGATTTTAATGTATTACCATTATTAATCCATCACTTTAAGGATAGATATGCTGATCAAAAATGGTTAATTTATGATATTAAAAGAGCTTACGGAATATTTTATAATCTTCACGAAGTAGAGATCGTTACTTTAGACTATTTTTCCAAACATACCACTACAATAAATAAAGAATATTACACCAATGATGAACTGGAATTCCAACAATTATGGAAAACGTATTTCAACAACGTTAATATAAAATCTAGGAAAAATTCAAAGCTACATATACAACATCTTCCAAAACGGTATTGGAAATACTTGATCGAAAAAAACAATATATAAAATAAAATGTTAAATTTGGCGTTCAATAACCCAATTAACTATATCTATCAATTATGAAAAGATTATTTTTAGGAGCAATTGCTCTAACGTTAGCCGTTTCAGTAACTTCTTGTAAAGACACAACAAAAGCAGAAGATGCTGCTAGTGATGCTGTTGAAGAAGTAAAAGAAGCTGCTGAAGAAGCAAAAGAAGCTGCTGGAGAAGCAGTAGAAGAAGCAAAAGAAGCTGCTGGAGAAGTAGTAGATTCAGTAAAAGCTGCTGCTGGAGAAGCAGTAGACGGTGCGGTTGATGCTGCAAAAGATGCTGCAGGTGATGCAGTTGATGCTGCAAAAGACGCTGCCGGTGACGCAGTTGATGCTGCAAAAGATGCAGTAAAAGACGGAGCTAATAAAGCTACTGATGCACTTAAAAAGCAATAATATATAGTCATATATATGTAAAAACCCTTCCTGTTTGGAAGGGTTTTTTATTTGCTAATCAAGCCATTTTACTTTCTCTTCGACTGGATTTCTTTTAGAAGACAATTCATCTTCTTTATCATAATTACCTATATAAAGAAAACCTAAACATCTTTCTCCTTCTTCAAGTTCAAAAAACTCGCCTGCATATTTTACTAATGCGGGACTACTCCAATAACACCCAATATTATTAGCCGCACACGTAAGCCACATATTCTGGACAGCCATAGCAGTTGCAGCTATTTCTTCCCATTCAGGAACTCGTTCTTTAGCATCTCTTTGCATACATATAGCTATAATAGTATCAGAAGCATCACATTTATCTTTGATCTTTTTAACTTTAAATGGTGAAAACTTATCATCTGGTGTGATATCGGTATAGGTATCTGATAAAAAAATTCCTAGTCTACCTTTTGCTTCTCCACGTACGACCTTAAAACGCCACGGTTCTGTTAACCGATGTGTAGGAGCCCAATTTGCATTCTCCAATAAGCTTTTAATAAATTCTTTAGAAACTGGCTTATTATTATATTGAGAAGGAAAAATTGCTCTGCGTTCTCTAATAACCTTATTTAAATATTCATTATTCATGAATTTTATGTTTTTAATGTAAAGTTATTATTAATATTGAGACGAATAAAAATAAAATCCCAATTTAGATCTTGAATTTGCGAATTCGTCTTCATAATAAAGAACAACTTGATAATTTATCTCTATCTGGAAAAAAATTATCGAAAGCATTAATAAGCTTAAAATTAATCAACAAGCTGTTCGGAAATCATAAGCAACTAGCTAAAAGCACTCTTGATTATTGTATCAAAAATCCTAATAAAAAAAGATTTCGAATAGTGGATATTGGTTGCGGAGGTGGCGATAGTATTTATAATGTTTTTAATAAGCTTAATAATAACGGCATTCAAGGTGATTTTCTTGGAATTGATGGGAATCCACAAAGTGTTAACCATGCTAATTCTTTATATGCTAAAAAGGATCATATACAATTCGAGATTGGCGATATTCTAGATCCTGCATTTCTAATTCCTGATTGTGATATTATCATAAGTAGTCATTTTATATATCACTTTGAAGATGAAGAACTAGTTAATTTTATAAAAAGGATACAAGAAAAAGGAATTAAGCATATTATATTTAGCGAATTAAAAAGAAGTAAAACTGCTTATATTTTATTTAAGTATTCGAGTATTTTTTTACCGATTTCCAAATTAGCCAAACAAGATGGGTTAATTGCAATACGCAGGGCTTTTACTATTAATGAATTAGAAAACATTCTTAATAAAAGTGGCGTAAAAAAATACACTATACGCAAAAAAACCTGGTTTAGAACCTTAACAAAAATAGATCTTTAATTATGAAAGAAATCCTTATTCAAAGTCTCAAGGAAATAAAGGAAACTCCTAAAACAATGATCTTCACATATATTATAATATATTTTTTATGGGGATTGGGAATGAATCAGTTTGGTGCAGAAATGGAAATTGCAAGATTTAGTTATTGGTGGCAAGTAATTACTTGTTATATCTTGTATATGGTTCCGATTTCAATTTTATTAAAAAAATACAACTTCTTTAACCAATATGCATACGGATTAGTAGCTATGGGTATTCTGGAGTTTCTGGGATATTGGTTACAAACTTCTTATGTATACCCAAACAATCTGCTTGACCAATTATTTAATCCTCAGAATTTTAGTTTAGGAATGGCTTTGTTTTTTGCTTTATACTTTCCCGCTGGAAACTGGTTGGTAAACAAAGTTCATAGCCTAATTTTCAAAAATTGATATAAACTTTGTTTTTTACTTTTTAACCAAGATAAACTGCTGCTCGCCTTGTTTTTTAACTCGATATTTATCTTGAATATCTTCTGCACCTTTTAGATCCAAAGAATCCTTAACATAAGCTATCCAATCTTGTCGATGTACAATTACATTATCTAAAACCACATCTGATAAATTAGCATCATCTAACTTAGTTCCCCATAAAGTAGCTTCCGTTAAATCTGCTTCTGTCAGATCTGATCCATATAATTTTGCATTTGTTAAATCAGAACTTAATAATTCTGAATTGGTTAGATCGGCGTTAGTCAGATTAGCTCTTTTCAATATAGCATCGGAGAGATTTATTCTTTTTAAATTGGCGTATACCAATTCTGCTCGCTCTAAATTAGCTGCGGGAAGATTAACTTCTGATAAATTAGAATGACTTAAATTGATATACTTTAAATTAACTCCTCTTCCCAAGAATATATCTTTAAAATATGTATAACTAAAATCGGATGCATCTAAAATCTCTCTGTAAGATTGATCTGCTAGATCACTTCTTAATAAACTAAATAGCAATTGCCCTTTTTCTGGACTTATCTTTTTATCAATAAGTTCACCATCTTCTTCATATCTATAGGGTTTCATTGCTCTGGACAAGCTTGCTATTCTTGCCTCTAAAACTGGACTAATATTACGTTCACTAGAACCTTTATATTTTAGTTCCTCACTTAGATCAGAAAGCAAATTATCCATAATAAAAACTAAAGAAGATCTTCTTTCTGCTTCTATTAATTCATTTTGATTATCAACTAACTTATTCTGGTTAATGACCAATTTTGTTTGGTATAAAAGTATGACAGAAGGTATTAATGTCACAAACAACCCAAAAAGACCAATTCTAGTAATCCGCCATATGATATTAGAAGAAACATCAGAAACGGTATCTACAGAAACAGTTTTCGTTTCCTTATACTCACTTATAGCATTAGTAATACTTTTCTTAAGTTTTATTCCTAAGAGTGGAACACTAGATTTTTTAAGCAACCAAAAACCAACACTTTTTTTCTTTTCTTTTCTTTTTTTGATTTGATCTAATCGATCCTGAAGTTGTTGTTTTTCCTTCTCTAGCTGTTTTATTTGTTCTTGTTCGGTCACTTTACTCTAGGGTTTGGGATTTTGAATCTCCAATATATTAAAGTTAAATGACTAATACCAATTAAAAAAAAGAAAGCCTTTTTATAAAAAAAGGCTTTCCAAATCTAACATAATAAAATATAGTCCAAAAAAACCATACCCTTACTTTATATAATTAGAAATATCTTCTGTAATACTTTCTATTAACGAAGCTCGTTCTCCATCATCTACCTGATTAATAATTTTTGCTAAAAGCAGTAAATAACTCGCAACATAATCACTTTTCTTATTTTCATCCACATACTCTTTACCTTCAACCGCTATGAAGGTAATTAGATTACGTATAACGTCTCTTAAATCCGAAATACTTAACTCCTCTTTCATTTTTCAAGTAGATTTGTTTCTCAATTTTATAATGAAAGTAAGGTTCTAACCCTCTAAAAATGAATCTAAAACTTTAGAAAAATGATGATTCTCGATAAAAGGCAACTTTCATCGATTTAGAGAATTTTGTAGAAATTTAAAGGAAAATAGACAGTTAATGAAAGCTCATAAATGTGCTATCATTAAAATATTATTATTGAATAACAGTTTAATCTAATTGTTCTAACAATTCTTTGGCTTCTAGCTTCTTGAAATTCAAATTACTGTTTGCCAGTGATTTAAATTCATTTTTCGCGTTCTCCAACTTATTAATTTTCAAGAAACATAGTCCCAAATACCAATGGGCTTTAGAAGAATCAAGACTATTATTGTTCAGCAATTTTGTGAAAGATTTAATTGCATCTTCATTCATGTTTAGTTCTAATTGATTGGCTCCTAAGTACAAAATAATTTGTGAATCCAACTCTTGATTATTTTCTAACATAAGTTTTTCTATCAAGATTAATGATTCTTTGTGTTTTTTGCTTTTGAACAGTTTTTCTATATTGACTAACTCAGTAGCATTATCTCTTTGGGTTAAAGAAGGAAGTGTATTCCAATCTTTATACTCGGCATATAACTCGGTATTATCAATATTAGTAAACTGGTTTAAAAGAAATAATCCTGCAATAAAAATGGCTGCTACTCCTCCAACATAAAGAAAAATTCTTTTTATTCTCGATGATTGTAATTCCTTAAAATATGATTGCTCTACCTCATCTAGTGTATTTGCTATAGATTTTCCTTTATCGCTTTTAAGAAACCTTTCATAATCATTAATTTTCTTATAATTAGATTTACTATCTATTAGCTCCCAATTTTCAGTATCGTATACAACGTTCATCTCCTGATAAAGTTTCAAGGACTCTTTTGCTTCTGGATCATTATCTATTTTTTCTAAAAAGGTAATCTCCTCTTCTGAAGTCATTTCACCATCAAGATATTTTTGGATATCTCCTTCCATAGTACTCAAAATTCTTTTAATTCATTATAGCGTTGATCAGAATGTATTGCGGCTTTTAACTTTGATTTACATTTAAAAATACGTTGTCTTACGGTATTTTCAGTTGCATAGCCTAACTTATTAGCTATATCAACATAAGAAACCTTATTAAAGAAAAAACCTAGCACTTTTCTACAATTTTCTGATATTTCTAATAATTTTTCTTGAAACAACTCCCATTTCTCTTGTTCATATGCTGCTAAGGCAATCTCTCTTTCTTCATGAACAAGATCCAAAACACCATCATTTGTTACCCTAAGTTTTGATAATTTTGATGCACGTCTCCATAAATTTTTACAAATAGTTACAAAATAACCGTCAAAACTAGAAGTGATCTTAAAATTTTTATCCTGTGCTCTAGCTGATAATTGTAATAGCGCTTTTTGCATAACATCCTTAGCATCATCCTCTGATCCATCATGAGTAATTATATAAGCCTTTATTTTAGGGTACAGTCTGTTATATATCTCCTTAATACCCTTATCATTACCTGATATAAGGCTTTGTAATAGATAATCATCAAGCTTTTGATTTACCATGGAATCTCTAAGTAATTATAGAATACTGTCTTTACTACTTTATATACGAAGGACACAAACATAACTATAATTCATTAAACCTAATAAGGGGAATAAAACTGTTTTTTTATGGGTTAACTACTCTTTTCTATTTGTCTCTTTTCAAAAAGAAAAAAATATAATCAACTTTAAAACAGATAGCAAAAATAAATTCAACCACCTGAATAACAAATAATTAAAACCAAAAAACAAAAAATAATTCACCTGCAATTTAAATAGTTAAATAAAATATCCTAAACACTTGGGTAACATTTCTACTATTTTCGAATCCGGTCTATGAATATCAACTAAAAATGTGGTTTAGTAATATATCATATGACTTTACGCATTAAAAAAACAAACTAACTATCATGAAAAAAAGTATCGTATTAGTAACATGGATATACATTGCATTAATTGGAGTATGGGGATGCTCCGTTGATGAAGATATTATAACTCAAAACACTGGTTTCAGAGAAGTTTTAGAAAAAAACACTCCTAATAATACTATAGTACCGGAAATCATTAGAAATCAAGTTGTGGTAAAATTTACGGATTCCACTTTAAACGAGACTCAAAAAAAGAACCTGCGTTATGATCTTGAGCAAACTTATGATTTTAAAATATTACAGAAGGAGGTTTGTGACTGCGATCCTCAAGGGCCGGAATTATGGACAATAGACACCATATTTTCTGATTTTAAAGGTGTAAATCATTTGGTTGAAAATTTAGTAACCAATCATGAAAATAATTCGGGAGATGAAGAAGTAGAAGAAGGCAGAGCCATATTTGATTATCAATTCTACATAACTATTGCTAATAAGACTTTATCTGGTCATTACAGTAGTCGTTTAGGAGATAAAATAATCTCATCTACCAATCCTGATTATGTAAATATTGCAATAGTAGATACAGGAATTGACTATGATTATTTTAATGACCCTATATTATACAGTACAAGGAGTGAATATAATGGAAGCTTTGGAGATTCTGGTTGGGATTATGTAAATCATGATAAAGATATGAGAGATGATAATGGACATGGTTCTAAAGTAGCAAAAATCATTAATTTCGAATTAACAGCTAATCAAATTCCGCATCAATTATTATCTATAAAAGCCTTTGATGAGAATGGGCGTGGTAGTTACTATGATATCGTTTGTAGTTTAAACTATATTTCGAAATTAAATAATATCGATATTGTAAATATGAGTTTTGGATGGTATGGTTTAAAAAAACAAAAAATTCTAAAAAACAGCATTCAATCTATGGAAAACACTGTATTATTTATTGCTTCTGCTGGTAATCGAGGATTAAATGTTGATGAAGAAATCGCTCATTTTCCATCAGGATATGCAATAGAGAATCTTTTGGGAATTGGCGGTTATGAAATTGAGGTCAGTGAGCAAGTGGAGATGCCAGATTTACTAGATTTCATATCTATAGTAGAATCAAATTATGGACCATCGACTATAGACATAGCTGCACCAATAGGTGGATATTTCTATACTATGGATACTGAATCAAACCTCACAATTAATCCTATAGGAACCTCTTTTTCCGCAGCCTACATAACAGCTGTTGCCGGAAAATTATATGACAAAGAACTTACTTCATTACAGCTCAATAACGCGATATTAAATAGCGCATATAGGATACAACGATTACAAAATTTTATTCAACAAGGTAGAGTGATCGTTAGAAGGTAATTTAAAAGCATATGCCCTACATTCAAAAATTTAAAAACAATAAATCGTAGGTATAATTTCATTACTTTTATAAAGTGTAATTTTCATATTTTTAATGTATGAAAATTGCACTTTTTTTCTTGCTACTAAGTATTATTCCCTTCACCTTATATTCGCAACAAGACAAAGATGAGTTTAATAAACTATTGAACTTATCTATCGATCTGGAATTGAAAGAACACAAATTAGATTCTTTCTTTAAACATCCAAAAGAACAATATACCTCAACTATTGCAGACAATTATCACGACTACGGGGTCTTTCTATTTAAAAAATGGAAAAAAACTAATGAAAGAGAAAACCTTCGTAAAGCAATTTTATTTACAAAAGAATCTTTATCAATTAAAGATAGTTTACAAATTAAATCATCCAAATCATTAGATAAAACATTATATAATTTAGGTGTCTTTAATTCAAGAATACAAGAATATTTTACCGCCATCACTTACCTCATACGGTTATCAGAAACAGGACAACGTAATAAAAAAATAGTTGCTAATTCAGAACTTTCCATCGCATATAAAAATATAGGAGACTACCACAAAGCTTTAATCACTATAGAAAAAGCTATTGAGTTGTGTCCAAATGATTCTAAATATGATAAAAAAAGAGTTGATTTCTATTTGCTCAAGGCTGATATATATTCTTCTATGGGGTATAAAAAAAATTCAAGTAAAATTAAATCAAGTCTTCAAAAAGCGGATTCTATATTACAATCCGTTTCTTACAACCCTATAATCCAAAAAAGTAATCTGCTTCAAACTGAGGGAAATCGCCTATTAAAAACTGAAGAATATCATAAAGCCATTGTTAAATTCTCTCAATCTCTTAAAGGATTGCATCCCTTAGACTCTAGTAATATAGCTACAACACATAATAGCTTAGGTCTTTCATTTTTAAAAATAAAACTATTAGATAGTAGCAAACTGCATTTGCAAAAAGCCACTAAATATAATCGAAGTTATACGCCTGCCTACGAAAATCTTGGTGATTTTTATATCACTAAAAAAGAATTCAAAAAAGGATTACTGTTTTATCAAAAAGCTATACAATATACTTTTGATCCAACTAAGACATATGATTACAGCGACATTATTAAAGAAGAAAACTTAGAACTAATACCTAATAAATACTATACCCTAAATCACCTTATCCAAAAAGCCAATGGTTGGATGCAGTACTATGACCACGACAAAAACGAAGAACATCTGACTCAAGCTTTAAAAACCTTTAGAATTGCGGATAAACTAGTTGATGTTATTCGTTTCGAAAGCTCTGAATACAAATCTAAATTATACTGGAGAGAACAAGCTTCATCTTTATACATGAAAGCCGTAGAAGCATCTTTTCTATTAAAAAAACCTGAAGACGCCTATTATTTCATGGAAAAAAATAAGGCAATACTCCTATTAGAAGATATCACCAATGAGCAAGCAAAAGAAAATGCTAAACTACCCTCGAAACTAGCTAGCAGAGAATATCAGCTAAAACAAAATATCTATCTATCAGAAAACAAATTAAATACACTAGACAATATATCAAAAGATAGTATTCTTAAAGTAAAAAAAGAAATCTATCAACATAAGCGCAGCTATGAGGTCTTTGTAGACTCTCTTAATATCAGCTATCCCGAGTACGCTATTAATAAGCAAAAAGTTGAGGTTCTACCCTACTCGAATTTTACAAGGAATTTTATTTCAGATAAGGAAGTTGTATTACAATATATTCTAAATGAGGATCAAGGATATGGAATTCTTCATGCGAAAGGCAAATCCATATTTTTCGAGCTTCTTAATCCAAAAGAATTAATTCGGGATATTCATATAGCAAACCATCAAGTTACTACCTGGTTTAAAGATCAAGACGAGTTAAGAACCTATCACAAAATAGCACATCATATTTTTAATCAACTTATCCCAGAGAATGTCTACTCATTAATTAAAGAAAAAAATGTAACAATCATTCCGGATTATGCGTTACAGCAACTTTCTTTTGAAACATTGATTACATCAAAACAAGAACATAGTTATTTGATTAAAGATACCGAAATTAGATATGCCTATTCTATGAGTTATTTAGATCAAAATAAAAACAAAAACAGAAATCCTGAACTCAATTTTTTAGGTGTTGCACCAATAGATTTTAATATTGACAATCTAAACCCCTTAATTCATAGTAAAAAAGAAGTGACCACCATATCTGATATCGTTTCTGGAGATATACTATTAAAAGAAAAAAGTCTTAAGGATAGTGTTGTCAACAACTTTGACAAATACAATATCCTACACCTTTCTACACATGCTGATGTTGGAACTATAAAAAATCCTTGGATTGCTTTTAGAGATCAAAAAATGACATTGCAAGAAATTTATGCCAGTAAAAATCAATCTGAAATGGTAGTGCTAAGTGCGTGTAAAACATCTTTGGGAAAAGTCAATAAAGGAGAAGGAGTCATGAGCCTAGCCAGAGGGTTTTTCTATGCAGGTACTAATAGCGTAGTGTCTTCTTTATGGTCTGTAAATGATAAAGCGAATCAAGAATTGATGATTGACTTTTATAAAAACATCGATAAAGGATTTACAAAATCCTCTGCTCTTCGAAATGCTAAACTACACTACATAAACACTCATGATGGTAGCGAATTATCTCCTTTTTATTGGGGTTCGTTAATACTTATTGGTAATAACACTCCTATTTCCCTAGATCAAAATTCGTTTAAGCCTTATACCGTTTTCATTCTTTTGATTCTAGTAATTGGCGCTACATGTCTCTATTTTTTTAAAAAGAAAAACAGAAAGGCTACATGAATATGATTATCATTTTAGACTTTGTATAAAGCAATATTTACTCAACATTTTCGTCTCCATTACTACTTGATTGGTTTGTAACCAAATCTGCTTGTATTTCAAACTCTTCTAGTTCAGATAATTCTTTATCGTCTTGTTCATCAATAGTACAACTTTGTAGTCCAACAATCGCCATGCAAGCAGCTAAAAACAGAAAAATCTTCATACTTTATTTTTTTTTAAATTACAAATTAACTTAAAGGGCTCAACTTCTCTCATATAAAATATTAAATGACATTACCCTTACAACTATATAGTGTCTTAAACAGATAATATGTTACCTTTATTATTGAGATATTATTTAAAAAAATCAGAATTGACACTGCACTCTCTGAATAAATTAATCCATAAACCCATTATAAATTTAAAATACACCTCATAAAAGAAGAATATTTCCAAATCTAGAATGGGTTTATTGTTTTTATATTAAATCACTGCAATCGCTATTTCTTATTTGCAACAATTATTTTATGTGTTTTTACAAAACCATTATTATCAGAAAATTTAATAATATAAATTCCTTCCATATAGGAGCTCATATCAATTTGGTGGCTATTTTGTTTAACATTTTCAGAAACTAATTTAACTCCTTTAAAATCAAATATTTCAACAGCAACTCCATCCGTACTATAAATATTAGATTCAATTTTCATATATATCTGATCCGATACCGGATTAGGGTATAACGTAATTACATAGGGATTAACTTTGTCTATTTCCTGAGACAATAATGTACTATCTGTATTTTGCTTATTATGCAATTCATTACTGCGATACATACTAGATAGTTCGGGCCACTTTTCATAATACAAAAAATCATATCGTTCATAATATTTTAATGCAAGTACATGTTTTTCATTATGTGGTGTTGCTTTTACCGTTAAGTAATCATTTTGAACCCCGTTTAAATACCAATTATCAAGCCTCCCTGTTCCTGAATTATTCCAGTTTTGCTGAAAATCAGTTCCATTATAATCAGCAGTTGCTGACCAAACATTGTTAATATTTAAAACCTCATCTGTTGGATCTTGATCAAAATTACCTATCAATATTTTTTGTTCATTATTTAGAGGTAATATCTGCATATGTGCAAATTTTGAGTCTCCGTATTGACTCCAAACCCAATTCCACTGAGAAGTATTCGTATTAAATCTCAAAACTGTAACCCAAGTATTTACCCAAGTCAACAATTCATCTGTATTAGTGACAGTAAATTTACCAGGTGTATATCGATTCCTATAACTTGCATCCACTCCTCCTATTCTGCCGCTACCACTATTGGTCCAACGTTGGCTAAAAATTCCTCCATCAAAATCAAACAGACTCGACCAATTATAGGAGAACCCCAATAGTTCATCTTTTCCATCTCCATCAAAATCTCCTATCTGAAACTGATCCGAGGATCTAATATGCCAGGTAGAAATATTAAAACTACCATAATTACTCCATTTAAAATACCATGAATTAGTTGTTGCATCAAATCCTTGTAAGGTTGCCCAAGCATTACTTACAGACATAGACAATAGATCCGTAATTCCATCACCATCAAAATCCCCTGTAAAGTGTCTATCACCATCATTCATATACCAAGACCCAATCCATCGACTTCCGTTATTATTCCAGATATCATACCAGTCTGTTCCTGTATCACACGAAAAATCTTCCATTCCGGACCATGTGGTACTACTCATAAAAAGAAGTTCTTCGTCCGTATCTCCATCAAAATCTCCTACCAACTTATGGTCTCCATTATTAAAATACCATCCTCCTAATCTTCTTTTATTTCTTTCATTGGTCCAAGTCATCTCCCAATCATTTCCTACAGTAGAAGAATTTATATTATTTAGACAACTACCATACGAAGTGAGATGATTCTGAGTTCTAATTACGCTAGATGGGTTAAAAAAATACCCAGTAGAACCATAGCACATAATACCTGGATTTATATTACATTCTGTATTACCAGAAACTTCAAATGGATGAGGCATATCTAATGCATGCCCTATTTCGTGTGCAATCGTCATAAACGCGCTAGAAACATCACCAATTACCGTACAGGCATAAGTAGGAATGCGACAAACTGTTCCTAAATAAGCAATTCCCCCTACAGTTAAGCTTCCGTTATCATTTTTCATACGTCTTAATCCAGTAAATAGCATATTTAGATCTCTATTCACCCCGGCAAAAATCGAAGGACTATTTGCTCTCAATTCTCCCAATCGATCTTCTGCAATAATAGATGTATATGGATCTGTACTTGATGTATGTACGTTCTGACCAGTAACACTAAAAAGAATATTAAAATAAATAGAAAAAATTCCTTCTGTTTGGTTTAACAAGGATAAGATTTTGGCATTAGAACCTCCACTATTTCTATATTTTTGATAGTGTTCATAATCCGCATCGGTTGCGATTTCCAAATATTTTGGTGTACAATTTGTTGTACCACTTTTTGCAGTAAAAATTTTACCTCTAATACTGATTTCTTCCTCGTCTTCTATCGCTATAATTACCTGTTGACATGTTCCCAATGATTCTTCTTTTAGGTCATTCATTCGGTATACCAACAATAAATTTTTCACTTCATTATTTTTCAAAAAACTACGAGTGGACTCAAAAAACAACCAATCATCTTTTTCCTTATCATAGATATATCCCCAAAAATTATCTTTTGCGATAGTTACTCTAACTACATTATTTCTGTTTTTATCTGCAAATCCTTTATATGTATCCACCTGATCAATAATGTTGGTAGTTTCTACTCGCTCATTAATAATTTCTCCATTAATTGCTTCTACATACTCTGGGCTTCTGATATCATTAGATTGCAACCTTATTATATATTTCCACTTTTCTGCAGCTATCACTAATTCAGAAACATAATTATCTTTATTAACATGTTTATAAACCTCTTCAAAATTAAAATCAAAAAGCTCATATCCTTCTAAATACTCTTCTAAACCGGCTACTGTTTCATTAGAAGTTGTTAATTTAAATGTCTTGGGCACATACGTATCGATGTGATCAAAATCACTTCCTTCTTTTATCTGTTCTTGTCCATAAAGTATGGTAATCCCAAAACTTATAAACAAGAAATTTTTTATGAATGATTTCATTGCTTAAGTATATTTTATCCACCTCCATATCTTTTACCTATAGAGGTGGATTGTTATATTAATTATTTATGGTCCAAACCCCAAGATCTGTACATCCAGAAGGATTCATTGTCACTGTAGACAAGTCTATAATAGATGTATGAATTGGTCCTCCAGGGATACATAAACACAAACAAGCATTTAATTGAAATACGCTATCAGGACATACCCAAAACTCTACAAATCCATTTGCATCTGGCGTAAAATGTCCAGAAAAACCATTATACGTAAGTCCGGTAGCCCACACATAACATCCTGGGTCACCATTCGTATATACAACCTGTACACGTACACATACTAACGCATTTGCACAAGGATCATCCGCATTCCAAGAACTATTAACCGATGTAATCTCTCCTCGTAAAACATTTCCTTGGTTAATCAAAACTCCAGAGATATCCCAGTATCCTGTATCTCTATTTAGCTCATATAAATTGACTTGTTCTGGAGTATTTTCTGTCCGTATGGGAAATGAAGTATCAATAGCAACGCCTTCGGCCAAATCTAAAGGAATATTTTCTTCAGGAATTGTTGCTGTTATTTCGATCATACCGAAAGAAGTTAACGGATATAGAGTACCATCTTCTTCGTTTTCTGCAATGTAACTTCCTGGAGCACTTCTTAACTCTAACTGATTTGTTATATCTATATAAGTTGCTCTAATCTCTACTAAACCATTGTAAGGTTTTCCTTTATAACTGAATGCATTTGGCGGTATTGTTATCTGTCCATCAGAAGCTACAGAGATTTCTGCTCCTTTTTTAGAATCAATCACATGAGCTTTAGCTCTTTCTTTCATCAAAACGAACAATTTTGTGTTTTCTTCAATTACTTTAGATACAGTCACAAAACCCTGATGTTCTATAGTTAATACATCACCAAGACTAAAACTATTTTCTTTTAAGATAAAGCTTCCTTCTGCATCACTTATTCCTATTATTTTTCCTTTAAGTTTTATCGTTGCATTATCTATTGGTTTATTATTTGTAGTCTGAAGCGTTCCACTCAGTCGATCTAATACTCCTTCTTTTTTCAAAGTGGTTTCCAATACAACCTCCTTTTCTGATGCTGTAAACTCATCATTACAAGCATAAAAAAAGGTTATAATTGCTAGCAAAGTGATCAAAAAAAATGATTTTAAATTTTTCATTTATTCTATATTTTAAGTTGATTTAAATCTTTATTGTATTGCTAACTGTTGGGTTATTATTTCACCAGAATTTCTTATAATTCTAACAAAATACATTCCTTTAGAAACCCTAGAATCAATCTCCAAAAGGATGTTTTCTTTCTGAACTGAAAAAGATAACGAGGTACTTTTTCCAGAAAGCTCCACCAGTTCTATACTTTTAATTGGATCATTAAAAGATCTCGAAATGGTAAGTGTATTTCCTGACTGTACCGGATTAGGATACATCTCTAACTTAGATAGATCGGTATTTTTATCATCTGAAGAATTCTCTCTTTCATATTCTTCATATAGTTCATAAATAGCACCCGAATTAACTAACTCATTAATTTCTTTGGTATAAGCACTATCTGGCTCAAAAGGATACTCTTTAGTTTCTAAAATAAAACCTCCAATATTATTTTCACTTTCTTGTATCTGAACTCTAAAATATTTTCTAGTTTCTTGCCATTCTTTGCAATCATTCCAGATTCCATGCTTCACATAATACCAGGTATTTATTAAAAGTCCTTGAAAAGAAGCCACATCAGAATTACAGCAAAATCCACTGATTACATTATGGTTTACATCATACACCTGCCATCCATGATATACTGAAACTGGATTGCTATCTGCCTGTACATTTACACTTACCTGACCATTAAAATTAGAACTTACACTTAATGCAAAATCAGCAGTGTATCCAGCCCAACTAACAGAACTAGGAATAATTTTTCTAGTTTCTTGCCACGGATAACAATTTTCATCAGCATCTTTCCAAACTCCATGTTTGATATAATAATTTTTAGTTCTACTTAGTCCACTAAAAGTAACTGTTGTTCCACCTTGGATAGGTCCTATTTGCGTACCTCCATTAGCAATAGAAGTTGGTGTTTCGAATAATCCCCACCATTGATACGCATTTGGGTTTGTTGCTGTTACCTGTACTGTAATGGTTCCATTACCAGCACAGCTAGTATTCATGATAAAATTAGAATCCAATCCTACATTAGGCAATACTGTAAATCGCTTGGTTAAAGGCAACCATCCGATACAATCATTACCCAATGCTACTTTGATTTCATATTCATATCCAGCTTCAAAATTCACATTATTACCGGCAAATAGTGTCGTTAAATTAACTGTTTGCAATTGTCCTGTAGTCCAACCTAATCCAGATACGTACTGAAAACTACCTGTACTTCCCGTAGGTCTTCTCCAAGCATCTATAAAATAACGAACCTCTCCCTGAGAAGCGCTTCCGTTTAAGAGAATTGTCTCTCCATCACAAAAAGTATCTTTAGTATTAGCATCAGTATCTTCAAAATGAAAATCTACTTCAAGATTTTGTTCTTCAATCACGATATCATCAATTGCCATTTCTGCCTGCTTCACTCCTCCTGTATATAGCGGATTTATTAAAAGTCTAGCATAGTTTGCATTGGGTGTAAATGTAGTTGTAACCAAATGCCAGTTATTTCCTAAATATGTGCCTATGGTATTAGAAAAAATAGTTTGTTCATTAAGAATAGTACCGTTCTGGAAATTAACAGCTCTTACATTTATAGTACCGTGATCACTTATGTCCTGATTACCTCTATCATTAGTCCTTACTTTAAAAGAAACTGCATAACATTTTCCGGTCTCAAATGCGATAGGAGTTTGTATACTTTCATAATGATTAGTGGAACCTCCTGACCACATCCAAGCATGTGGATTAGACGATACGCCGTGCAATGAAGGACTCCCAGAAAAGGAGTTCCAATTAGGAACGCAATTATTGCTGGTGGTAGTAAACGCAAAACTATAATCATTACAATTTGTATTGTAATTAGAAAAATCTCCGTTAGTAACAAGATTTTGTGCTACCCCCAAGTTAACCGACACTATTGTAAAAAATAGTAGTAAAATATTTTTAAAATTCATTGTATTAGTTTTAAAAGAAATGCCTACTCATACGCTTTTCGGCTGCCGCGTTTCGCTTCACAAAAAATTATACAGGTTGATCAGACCGAGAAACAATTGCTTATTTGGTAGGAGGAGTATATTTATCTCTAAATGTTACCCTGGGTTTTTATTTTTTTGAAATAGATGATTTTTCGTAATGAATCATCAGTGAGATACATCTAAGAATACGTGTATCAATCTGGAGAAAAGAAAAGCAGAAATGAGATGAGTACGAAACCAGAATGTGGAATCATTATATTCGAGTTATGTAATTATTTTGAATTAGACTTTATTTAACTTACTAAATGTGTTCTTTTAAAATGGTTAATTATAAAATCACTCACAACTTTGATGTTTTCTACTAATATAAAAAGCCAGGTAAGTCGCCTTGAAACATCTTTCGTAGAAAAATAGTTGTGGCAGAGATTAAATTCCATAATCACGGATCTAAAGCGGATAGTTTGTTTACAGTTATCCTGGAGAGGAATAAAGGGTTGTTTAAAAGATTATTGAAATAGATTTGATAAACTGGTACATTCTTTGGGCAGCTGATCTTGTTGTGCGTATTTTATTGTGTGAATTAGTCCACCTATTGGTGGGGTTCTTAAATTTTTGAAAATACACCTTAATTTGAGTCTAAATTCTATCAATAGTTCTATTATGTTTCTATGTATTGTTTAATGTGAAATAGGAAGGGTGTATGATTAGGGAATTCTATCTGTTTTCATTATATTTTATGGTATTAGTATGAGATAGAAGGAAAATTTTAGATTTTATTTAGGTTTTATTTGGAATTTGACGAAATTTACCAGTATTTAACGGTTTTTACAATCATAAATATCAACAAATTCATGTTAAGAACTTCGAAAGTACTGATTTTGTTGATGTTTTCGGGTTCATCAAGATAAACAAAATGGTTAATGAAAAGGAAAGATTTTTATTTGTTCAATACAATTTTTCTTTTATATTGCAACTGTATTATTCCCATAAAGGGATGAACAAAAAGTCATATTCAAGTAGACTTTAAAAATAAAAAAGGAGATGCTGTGAACACCTCCTTTTGAATCGATGAGAACTTAAGAACTCTAATGTGGTTCTTAAATTGTAGTAATATATATTGGTTACTACATGTCATCTACGCAACTTATGAAGAATTCTAACAAGGCTGCCAATTGGTAGCCTTACTCACTTGCGATACACAAAGATCAAAAAATGTGTTAGAAGTTTCACAAAAAGTTAGCAAACGTTTTCAACAAAGTTTTCAACACGGCGGGTATTATCGATAGAACTGATTATTAATAAAATTACCGTAAATTACTGATTATCAAATATTTATTTAAAAAAATAAGATGTTTACAATACTATTAACAACCTCAAAAATCACTTATTTTTCGACTACTGCCAAAGCTTTTTGCTTATAAAAATAGAAAATCAAAAAACCTTTAATTTTACTGCAAAACCACAAGTTAATAAACGTAAATAAAAATTACTCTTTTAAGTAAAAACTTGATTTTCAAGTACCTGTTGTTGAATTATGTATTAATTATGACGATGTTGTAATTCGATAAAAGAAATTTTCCTTATTAATTGAAATCTTATATACTTAATATATTGTTGTTTTAATGAATTTGTAGCTGGAAACTGTAGAATATAACCTATCCAGTTCAATAAAACGGTTCAATTCCTAAGTTTACCAAATAACACTTAAATGAACTAGTATGTTATTTGGATATGCAAGTATAAGTGCCCCATCTCAAAAATTTGATTTACAAAAAGTCTATTACAAAAATTACATAAAAAAATGAGGGAAAAAATAGTCTTGTAATTTTATTTTGTTAATTTAGAAGTAACAAAATTATAAACCACCCCATGTCTGAAGATTTCTTCGGATATGGGGTGGTTTATTAAAATTATCCCCCTATAAGAATCATTGGATGAAATATTAACTAAAAGTCTAATTAAAGAATGAGAGATATGAAATGTAAAAAATGTGGAGAAGTTATTTTTTATGTAATAGAAGAAGGGCCAATAATTGAATGCACTATTTATGGTAATGTAAATATTGTTGACTATAACAAAAATTAAAGTTAAATAAAACGATACATTATTAATTAAATCTATAAGCAAAATTTATTTATGAACCCTTATGAAGAAATAAAATACTTGAGAATCCATGTCATTGATAGTTGTATAGAAGTTGAAACCCACATCTCTATTTTACTAGGAGCTATCATAAAAATAGATTGGGAGAATTCAAGAACTTTAGGCCATAAGTCAGGCGGTTTAAGTTTTAATCAAAAAGTTTATATGATACAAGATATAGAATCTATATCCAATGAAATGGTTAATAAATTTACTTGTCTAATGAGGATTAGAAATAAATTTGCTCATGTAGCTGCTATAAATACTTTTGAACGTTTGTTCGCTAATACTAAAGTAGGTAAAGAAGTACAAAAAAACTTAATTAAATGGTATGGAGATACATTTAAAAAGGATAATTATAAATCAGAAGAGCAATGGTATTTAAGACTATTTGATCTATTGCAAGATGAGTTAATTGGTTTTTTAGTTGATATACAATATGAATACCATGTAAAGGGATTTAATTAAGAAGAATCTCATGATATAAGATCGACAAATTATGAGAATGATAATAAAGACAATCCAAAATAAGTAAATTAAAGTTCAATATAACGATAATTAATAATGAGTATTTTATTTATTTTAATCGGAGCTGTTATCGGAATAATTATTTTGGGCATAGGAATTGTTTATTTGCGATATTTTATTCCATTGCGTCCACAAGAAAATGGATTTGAATATGTATATGTAAATAGTGATGGAACTGTACGAGAATTATATGATGATGAGATTGAATATTTGAATGAGAAATTTAATCCAACTGATAGCGCAAGACCGTATATTAAAAGTAGATGTAAATCATTAGCCCCAGATCAAAAAATGTCAGGTTTTATACAACGGAAAAGAGTTCCAAGAAAAGTGGAAATAAAAAACGTTGTGCGGCAAAGTATCATAAAAAAAACAGAACACGAAGTTGATGAAACGGGAGCTTCAGGTATATTTACGAAGTCACCAAATTTCTAATTTAGCTTTTAGAGTAAAAGTTCAATAAAACGATACATGAAATTCAATAAGTTATTAGCATTGATTGGAGAGTTCAGGGAAAAACCTTGGGAATTTCGTATGAAACTTTTTAGTTTGGATTACGCTAGTAATTGGAGTGGAGGGATTTGGAGCCCAACAAACAATTATATAGAAGTTTCTAGTTGTTTAACTGCGTTTTCTGATTTAGAAAACATTCAAATAAATCCAATTGAAGATAGGTATATAGGAAGATTAGTTCCTAATAGAATTTATGATCATACTCAGGATGTTTGCGATATACTAAAACATCATGATCTGGAATATGAAATACAAGAAAAAATAATATTAATAAAAGTTCAATAAAACGATTATAATAGATAAAATTACACGAAATACAAAGGACATACATCCTTTATATTTTTGTTGCGGCACATATGAAAAAGACTTTTCTAATATTGATTAACATTCTTATCACGATGATTTTGATTTCTTGTGTGACCAAATACAAAATTCAAGAAACAGAATATCAATTTATTCCGTACAAAGGAAATGAAGTGTTAGTATTTGAATCGAATAGAAGTAAAAAAGATACAATTAGTTTAAAAACATACAAAGGTTGGTATAAAACAGAAAGAGTTCCTTATAGAATTTTTCATAATAAATATGAAAAATATGGGATTGATTTAGTACATCATAGTTCAAAAATCGTAGATTCTATTCCAGATTTTTTAATCGAAATATTCGCATTTGATTGGAAAGGATTAAGAATAAATATAAGAACCAAATCTGACAACCATAACTATGTAAATAAAACGAGCTTTACTGTGTTTGAATTTGATAGTATACCAAATACAGAAATGAAAATTAATCAAATTATATATTCAGACGTAAAAGTAATTTTAGGTGAGAATGATGAAAACAAAACTGGGAATCAGGTAAGTCAATTTTATTGGAGTGAAAAGAATGGGTTATTGGGATGGGATATCAATAATGTTGAATGGAGATTGAATAAAAGATACGTGCCACAACAAAATATGAAAATGGATTAAAACACCTTTTACACTAAATATTAAAGTTCAATAAAACGATAATTTGAAAGCATTCTTAATCATATTTTTTTTAGTAGTAATTGTTATTGCATATTTTGTTTGGTATCTAAATAAAAACCGATGTCCTAAATGTAACGCAAGCTTTTTTTACTACAACACTATAGAGAAAAAAGATTTAGGTTATGATCCACATTATAATTTTGTAAGAATCAATCAGCAAACGTATAAATGCTTAAAATGTAAACATACCTGGAAAGAAATAACGAAACATGATGAGAGGAATTATTAAAAGTTTAAATAAACAATGAACATACTTCAGGAAAATCCGGAGTTGGTAAAAACTGTAATCGCATTACTTGTGACACTAATAATTTCAATGTTATCAGATAAAATTATAAAAGCTTTAAAACTAGGAATATCAAATAAACAGTTTATAGTAATTGTATTCGTCATTTATCTTATTCTAGATTTTATAGTATTTTAATTAAAAGTTAAAATAAATCGACAATTAAATAACTATAGATAAGATACTATGATAAAATTAAATCAGTCTTTAAATTTCGAAATAATTAATAAACAGTCTTCAAATAAAATTAAAGGTGGGAATCACGGAACTCGAAAATTTATTGAATTCCCTGGTATTCCAATTAATGAATCATCTTTTGAAACAAATGAAGGAGGGTGATTTTTAAAATCCATAGTTGTATAAAGCAATGATCACTCGATAGCAATATAAATAAGTTTAAATAAACGATAGAAACATACAGAATGATTAATATTCACAGTAGAAAAGAGTTTATTAATTTTCTAGAGGGTCTCTTAAAAGAGTATCAAGAGCATCCAGAGAATTGGGAAAACCATAAGATGGAAGATTTTTTAGAAGCTATGATACGATATTCTGATGCTGTTCAGCAATACTATAAAAATACAAATCAAGGTATTAATGCAGATGAAGCCCAATGGAAAGTATTTGCAGATATTATAAAAGGAGCTTCTATTTATGAGTAATCAATATGTTTAAAATAAGATGTTATTAAAGCTACTAAAAAAACCATACTTACTTTTTTGGGGTATTATTCCTTTATTATTGCTTCTTTCCTATTATGAAGCTGATCAAACATTAGATGTAAATATTCATGACACTTATTATGTTTTTTCACGGCAACAATTAATAATCCTAATAAGTATCCTTTTTGGCCTAACTGGTTTTATATATTGGTTGTTAGAACGTTTCAATTTTAAAACTGTAACCTTATTAAATCTCTTACATTTAATTTTTACGATTGGACTTATCTTGATAAATAGCATCCAAGAACTTTTAGGAGACTATTTTTTAGGCAAAAGCTACTATACAAACTCTCATGTTCCCAATTCATCTATTTGGCTCTTTATTTTGATTATCAGCATAGGACAAATCATTTTTGTAGTAAATATTTTTTTAGCTATTCTGAAAGGAAGGAGTTATACAACTAAAGTCTAGTAAACTGCCAATGTTGGGGTCTTCTGTTCTTGAAAGCCTTACCTAACTTATCGAAGTGCATTTCTCTCAAAGTTGTAGCCATCGAACTAAGGTTTTTTTCTCAAAAAAAGAAACGCTTAAAAACAAAAAAGCCTTCAAAATCAAAAGATTAAGAAGGCTTTAAGTACTCGGGACGGGACTTGAACCCGTACGTCCTAATGGACATTGGATTTTAAGTCCAAATTTTCACGGTCTCAAAAAAACCATAAAAAACCGTAATACCCCATAAACACTAATAAAATCAATACTTATGAGATATTTATAAAATCAAAAAAAACCAAGATAAATCATAAAATGTTGAAACTATGTTGAAACCAGATTGATTATATTTGCATTTTAAAACTCAAAACATCTGTATGGCTACTACTAAATTAATACTGTATAAAGGCAAGAAAAAAGAAGATGGAACACTTCTTCTATCACTTAGAATTACTCACAATAGAAAAGCGAGTTATTTGTTTTTTGATTGGCTATCAGAAAAACATTGGGATAGTAACCAAATGAGAGTTAAAAAATCACATCCAAATGCACAACGGCTAAATCACCGTATTATTCAAAAACTGGCAGAAGCCAATGATTTCATCCTGGAATTCGAAACCAAAAGAAAATCATTTACATCGACAGATGTTGTCAATGCTCTTAAAGACGGAAGAAAAGATAGTTCATTTTTTAAACTAGCAGAAGAATATATTAACGAACTCAGAACACAAGGGAAATTCAATAGAGCAAACCCGGATAGCAGTAGAATAAAGCTATTTAAAGAATTTCTTAAAGGTTCGGACATCCAATTTCACGAAATAGATACAGCACTGTTAAAACGTTTTAAAACCTACATACTCACCAAAACTAACCAACGGGGTAAGACATCTGCAGAACGATCCGTAATGAATACATTTGTCGTAATTAGGACGCTATTTAACCGAGCAATTACAGAAGGCAGAGCAGATCAAAAGGATTATTCTTTCGGGAAAAGTAAAATACAGATTAAGTTTCCTGAAACTGTAAAAGTAGGATTAGATGAAAAAGAAATTTCACATATTGAATCATTAGAATTAGAACACTACTCTCCTATTTGGCATACACGCAATGTTTTTCTTTTTTCTTTTTATTTAGCCGGTATTAGAATTTCTGATGTACTAAATGTTAGATGGTCAGACATACAAGATGATCGTATTATTTATAGAATGAATAAAAACAATAAAGTAGACTCATTAAAATTATCGGAAAAAGTAAAATCAATAATAAACTACTATCGTCACGATAAAAAAAGTAAACATGATTATATTTTTCCTGAATTAAAAAAAGCCAATCAAAAAGACTTAAAAGATATCAATGCCAAAGTCAAAACTGCCGTTAAAAAATTTAATAAGTATCTAAAGGAAATTGCTAAACAGGCAGAAATTGATAAAAAAGTAACAACCCATATTGCAAGGCATTCTTTTGGTAATATTGCGGGAGATAAGATATCTCCGCAAATGCTCCAAAAATTATATCGTCACTCTCATTTAAGCACTACCATAGGTTACCAAGGAAATTTTATTCATAAAGACACAGATGAGGCTCTAGATAATGTGATTAATTTTTAAAAGACTTGTATACTACAAACCTACCCTCATCATTTTTTTTAATATCATTATTTCTCCAAAATGATAAGACTGATGTTCTAGAATATGCAACCAATGGTATAAATTCGTATCATCTAACACAGAGCATTCTTTATCTAACCATTTATCGCTCTTAGCTTTAAACAACTCAAAAGTCTTTCTTCTAGTTTCTCGAAAACTATTTAGATAATAATCTAAAGGAAGATTCTGAAAAGTATGATTAGCTACTTTTCCTAAGTTAATAGAAATTGCTAACTCGTTTTCTTCCTCATTACTAAGTAATCTATTCTCAAATGTTAATTTTTGATAATAAGCCTCTACTGCAGATAGATGCATTAAATAGGCTCCTATCGAATTTATATCTTCTTGCCTTACATAATCCAATTCATCAAGAGAAAGCGTCTGAACCGCTCTAATTATCTTTCTTCCAATATTGTTAAGTGCTAACAAATACTGACCAATTCTACTCGAATATTGATTAATATCAAAAGAATCTTTTCCTATAATTTGTAAATACCGTTCTGAAGTGTTTAGTTCAGAAGACATTATTGAAATATCATATTCTTCAATTTTAATTGGAGTGGTCTTACCGTTACCTTGTACCCAACCATTGGTCTCAACACCGAATGATTCTTCTTGAAAAGAGGCATTTAAAATTTCGACTTCCTTAAATAAACCATTATCCAATTCTAATTCAAGTGAAAAGTTCTTAAAACAGAAGGTTCCAAAAGATTTACACAGGCCTCCGAAGCATATGATCTTAGTATTATTATTGATTACACCTTCCAAGGTTACTCTTTTCCAGTGGAAATCTCTGATTGGGCGATCACCCATATTATCAAAATACCCCACTGTATTATCCTTATTATCTACCCGTACCCATATTGCGGCAGAACTCTCCTTATGTAAATTAGTAGTCTTAACATCCGCACTTAGTCTAAATTTTAATTCTTTTTTGACTTTAATGTTAAATGATTGATAAAAAGCATTCCAGTCTTGCGAAAAACTCATCTAAAAACTCCTAATTTTCTTGGGTTGATAATTTGGATGTCCAGTTTGCCAAAATGCAAATGCTAAAACATCTGCGGTATCATTTAACCTTTTGGTTTTAGAGTTAGAGCTACCATGTCCAGATTCAAAATCTACTTTTAACAATATAGGATTACCGGATGAATTGTAGTCTTGTAGTCTAGCAACAAATTTAGCAGGATCCCATGGAGGTACTCTAAAATCATTCATGCCCGTAGTTAAAAGGGTCGCTGGATAACTTTTACCTTTGCTAATATTATTATAAGAATCCATTTCTAGAAGTGTTTGAAATCCTTCTTTTGTTTTTATCGTACCGAATTCTTTAGTATTGTTAGCACCATTACTATGGCTTTCTAATTTTATGGCATTCATAAAACCAACATTTGCAATAACAACTGCAAATAAATCAGGCCGTTCGGTCATTGCCCTACCAACGGTTATACCACCAGCACTTACTCCGTTAATAGCAAGTTTATTTTTTGAAGTATACTTTCTATCTACAATGAATTCAGCGCAAGCAATAAAATCTTTCCAAGTATTCGATTTAGTTTCTTTAAAACCACCCTTATACCACTTATCACCTTTTTCACCTCCCCCTCTAACATGTGCAATAACATAGATCCCTCCTTCATGAATCCAAGTCATGATTTTTTCAGAAAACCTAGGTCTCAAAGAAGTTCCATAAGATCCATACCCTATCATAAATGCAGAATTACTACCATCTCTTTTCAAACCGTTTTTATAAATAAGAGATAAAGGTACCATTGCGCCATCATGGGACTTAACTTCTAATTCTTCTACCGTTATATTGGACACATCCAATAAATCATCTGATTTAATAAGACTTCCATCCTCGAAGTTTTTACTTTCTAAATTAAATATCAGTCTTTTATCTTTTTGTAACCAACCTCTTATTCCTAATGTAATATCCTTTGTAAACTTGTTTACATCTTCAATAGATATTCGTCCAGCTTTCATAGGTAAATCTACCTTTTCTTGAATTCCCTTGGAATCTACTATGAATAACTCTGATTCCACACCATTCTTAGTAGTAGTATATACGATTAAATCATTAATGACTCGAAAACTTTTAACTACTTTATCATTGGGCTCTTCAACTAAAATCTTTGGATTTTCAATATTTGGATTTAAAATTGAAGTTTTACAAATTTTAAAATTTGAAGCATTTTCTGAAGTAAGATATATAATACTATCGTTATCTTGATAAAATGACGTTACCTTATTTTCTTTTTTAAATAAAGACTTCCATTCTATTTTATTAATATCTTCTTGTTCTTCATATTTAGAAACATAGTAATCATGATAGGGCGTTGCACCTGCAATTGCAGCAATTGAATATTTATCTGTAGATTCTTGAAATAAAACGATTGGAATATCCTCTGATTTCATTCCTAATTTAGAATTATTTTTCTTAGAAAAGAATGTTTTTGGTGAGGAATCATCTAAAGTCTGTAAAACAACTCTGGTATTCTTAAAAAGATCTTTCTTTTCCAGATTCTCCTTTGGAATTTGTAAATACGTTACACCTGAATTATTGGGAAGCCAGTAAACCCCTCCATAACTAGGAACAGCCATATCCATAATTATAGGAAGAAGTTCTTTAGTTTTAATTTCCAAAAATCGCATTTCAGAAATTTCTTTACCTTTTTCAGAAAAACTTAACACAATCTTCTTTTCATCCCAACTAACCTTGTAATAATTTATGTAGTATTTTTTTAATTCATTTCTCTTATAATCTGCAGGATCATAAATTAACTCTTCTTTAGAATTTAAAGTTTTTCGATAATATAAATTTGGATAATCATCTTTATCCAAATTTCGTTTTAGATAATAAATAGCTCCCGAAGATGTAATTCTTATGTTAGATACATCTTCTTTTGTATTATTAGAAAAACTTTTTTGTAATTCTATTAGTCTTTTTTTTCCTGGTATATTTTTTAATATATCAGATGTACTATCTCTTTGTTTTCTGAACCAATCTATAACACTAGAGTCTTTTAAATTTTCGAGATATTTATATTCATCCAAAATCCTAGTTCCATGATAGAAATCGTAATTGTTTTCTTCTTCTTGTGAATTTGAATTACAGTTTGTTAAAAGAAAAAATAAAATGATGAACTTAAATATGGAAAGAACTTTTTTCATAATTAGTTTATAGTATTTTGAAAAAGAAACCTGCAGATTTGTGTATTAATTTTAATTGATATAAAGTAAAAAAAGAAATAACTCTATATAAAAGTTATTTCTTTTTTTATTTGTTTTTAGTAGGTAAGAGTAGTATCACTTACATCCGATAATCCACCTACACCTGTTATTACTCCTCCTTTAATTTTTATTTTCTGATCATTATTTAATTTAGCAATAGTCAGTTTTTCCAATTTTAGATCTTTCTTTTTTTTCATTTTTATATAGTTAATTAATTTTGGTCAAAAGTAAAGTTTTAAACTGAGGATATCCTAATTTAGAGTTAATTAGTACATCCAATTTATAAATTGAGACCACTCTTATCAGTAATATTCATTATTAATGAGCATAAAACTATTCTAGATTCTTAATAAAATATGATGGCTGTATTCCTGTATTCTTATAAAATGCTCTAGAAAAAGATTGCACACTTTTAAAGCCAACTTCTTCACCAATATATTTTATGGCATATCGCCTGAACTTATTATCATTTTTCAATTTTTGAATGCAATATTCAATTCTTAAATCATTCACATAGTTAGCAAAATTTTTTCCCTTATATACGTTTATCACCTTAGAAAAGTAAGACGAGTTTGTTTCAAATTTGGAAGCAACCAAACTCATTTTTATAGAAGAATCTAAAAAATGATTTTCTTTTTCAAAAACCGTTAACTTTTCTAGAATATCGTTTATTATATCAGATGGTATATCCAGTTCTTCTTGCGTTATTTCGTTTTTCTTGGGCTCCTCTAATTTTACTTTTTCCTTTATAATCTCCTCAAACCTTCTTTTGTAAAGTTTTTGCCTCTTATAATAAATTATAACAAAACTAATAAGAATCAAAACTGTAACTATTAAAATTAAAAGTTTAAACCTTGAATTATTTTGATTTAATTTTAAATTTTTAATTATTCTATTTCTTTCAGCAATAAGTAATTTTGTATCAAATTCTTTTACTATCTCGGATTTTAAACTTTCATTTCTCCTATTCGAAATACTATCAAGGGTAATTAACTTACCCATAAACTTTAATTGATTAGGTACATCCTTTTTCTTTTCAAAGTATTTAATTAGAAGTTCAAACACTTTCCTATTATCATTAGAATAGTTTTGCTTGGTAATCAAAGAATCTAATTTTAACAGATATGGAATTGCCTTCTCCTCTCTATTTAGTCCAACTAAGGACTCTGATATTTTTTGATAGCAATAAATAGCATTTGTTTCGCTGTAAGAAGGGGAATTATTATTAAGTTTCGCAGTTTTGTATAATGAATCAAGGGCTTTATCATAATTTTGAAGCATATAACTATTTACTCCATTTAATAAAAGAAAAGTAGCATATGAGTCTGTATCATTCTTTTTTAGACTTTTAAAAATTCCCTTGTTAATATAACTGGAAGCCGAATCTGGTATATTGGACCTATGAAAAGAATCTGAAATTGCAAACAAACTACTTATGTAAATTCCGTAATATTTATTAATAGTATCTTGTGTTTTTACATACTCAATATTTTCCTTAAAAAACTTAATTGCCTCTTTAAAATCCCCAGTTGAATTTTTTAACAAACCAATATTGTGTTTGATAGCCATGTTCTGGAAGCTATTATTATTATTTTTGGCATACTCAAAAGCTACTAGATAATTTTGAAGAGCCTGTTTATTTTGAGATTTTCTAAAATAATATCTACCTTTCCACAAGTAAGCTAATCCTGGATAATCCTTGTTTTTAATATTTTTAGTTAAATCAATTAAACTATCAAGATAGATTAATGAAATAGTATCTTTAAGAGAAGAAGCTAGAAATTTATATCCATCAGCAATTCTTAAAATATCTTCAGCTCTTTTAGCCTTTTTCATATAATATTTTAAATAGACTGTTGAACTTTTAGACTTGATATTTGAATTATTAAACAACTCTTTTAATTCCTCAAAAGTCTTATTTTTCAATGAATCTTTAAACAACTCTTTTTGAGAACCGTCAACCGCCAATTTAGAGTTTTGAGAAAAGATGAAATTGGTAATTATGAAAATCCCAAAAACACAACTTCTTACTAAAGTAATTTTATTCATATAAAACCTTTTACAACAAGAGCATTACAATAATTTAACGTGTTGTTTTACAGTTACTTAAATATTAACCAATTTATAAAATAATAGTTTCAATTTATAAATTGAAATAACTCATACTTGCACTAACGCAAATCTCTAACATATATTTGCCTCGATCAAAATTTGATCTTGATATCAAATCAGTTACAAAGCTAAAATAAAAAACTAAAGAGACTGTACAGATTTCCGTAATTGATAATAACAACAAAACGAATGGCATACTAAAAATAGCTAACCTATAGATCTGACCAATTTAGCAGATCTAAATAATTCATAAAATCATTCTACTGCAACTACAAGTTTGCAGACTTTATAAACGGTGTTTACAAACACCGACAAGGTATCTTATGTCTAATTTAAAAGGGAAACACAACAATATGAACACAACAAAAAATCAACAAATCATAGATGGAATCATTGCTGGGGATAGTATGATTCTAAAGTCATTTTACAAAAAAAAACCTACCTCCTGTCAGAAAGCTAATTAGACAATATCAAGGAACTGCAGAAGATGTAGAAGATATATTTCAGGAAGCCTTGGTATTACTTTATCATAAGCTACGTTCTGGAAACATAGAACTACCTATATCTTCTATAGAAACCTACTTTATTGGAATTTGTAAAAATCTGTGGAGAAACAAATTACGCAAACAACGCAGGATAGAACATCAAGAAATTAACGAAAAAAATCTGGCAGATACATCAGATTCAATTTTAATCGGAATTACAAAAGAACACCAACTTGATATCTTTCATAAACACCTTAATAACCTAAGCAATAGCAGTAAAAATGTATTAAATCTATTTTTTGAAGGAAAAAGCATGAAAGATATTGCTAGCAGTACCGGATATACTGAGGGATATACACGCAAAAAGAAATGCATAATTAAAGAACGTCTATACAAAATGGTTCAAAACGATCCTGTGTACAAGGAATTGGTAGCTTAATAAAAAATTCAGCATATAAGAGTTGACATTATCCATGTCCTGAAACGTAGCAAAATGTCATCATAATAAAAAAATAACAATTCGAGGTAACATTTCGATTCGTAATGACACAATACACTAGTAACTAACAATATAATCCAACATATTTCAATTAAACAAGAACCTCAAACATTTTATAAACTTTTAAAATCATAAACTATGAAACGAAAACTCTTTTTCATGTTGATCCTACTATTAGGGTTTGTATCTCATTCTCAAACAGTTTTGGACTTTACCTATGATCCATCAGGTAATCAAATGCTTAGAAAAGAAGGAACTGCTTCCAGAAGTGTTCAAACCGCTGTATCAGATAGCATATCTTACAATAAAGATCCACTAAATGAATTAACCGCTGAAGTAATCGAAAATCATTTCACGGTTTCTCCTAACCCTACTACAGGAGCGGCAACCCTTCGTTGGGATCCTATGTTTTCGGAACAAATAATCAATATTGAACTAATCAGCTTGATTACCAGTGAAAAAACTCCAATAAAACGGACCAGAGGAAACTCATTGAGCATCGATCTATCAGGAAAAGTAACTGGACTTTATGTGGTGACTTTTTATCTCAATAATGAAACTGTAAATAAAGTGCAGAAAAAAATCATAAAACTCTAAAATACACATCATACAAACATCTTTAAAATCAGCGTAGATGAAAACAAAACATATCACATACTTATGTGCCTTCTTTTTATGGATACTAAGTATACAAACACAAGCACAGGAAGCTACCAATCTACACCCAGTAGATGAATTCTCGTATACCAAACATCGGGCAACAGTATCTTTTACTGAAAATACAACTTCTAAAAATAACAAAGTATCAACCGCTAAAGAAACCGCTTTCAGCACAAAAAGTAGTAGCAGAGAAGCCGGAATAACTCCGGGTATTTTTAATGTTTCTCTAACCGGAGCAGCTACCTATACTGTTCCTATTAACGTACCTCCAGGAATCGCAGGAGTTTCACCGGAAATCAGCATCGCTTATAATAGCCAATCCGGTGAAGGAACTATTAGTAATGGCTGGAACATAGGTGGACTATCTTCCATTACCAGAATATCGTCTACTAAGTATCATGATGGTTCGATAGACCCTGTTGATTTTGATGCCTTAGATCGTTTCGCTTTAGATGGACAACGGTTAGTTTTAAAAACAGGAACCTATGGAGCGAATGGAGCAGAATATCAAACAGAGAATTATTCCAATCTAAAAATAACTTCTCACGGGACTTCTCCTTATGGTGCTAGTTACGGACCTTCTTATTTTATGGTCAAATATCCAGATGGCTCTACGGCTTTTTATGGTAATACAACTGCTTCACGATCTCGATTGGAATATGCTTTAACCACTTGGGAAACTCCACAGGGTATTCGAATTACATACCAATATACTGCTCAAGATAATGTACTTCAAATTTCTAAAATATTATATGGCTCTAAAGGAAGTGCTACGGCTATTAACGAAATTCGATTTATATACGGTAATAGAGCTGTAGCACAAAATACAGCGGTTGTAAACACGGGATTTACTAGAAAAAAGATACCAACAGAGATACAGGTCTATGGAAACGGAAGTCCTTATAAAAATTACCTGTTAACATATCGCACCGAAATAAATTGGGGTGTCAATAAAAGTATACAAAATCTGCATAAAATTACAGAATACACTGGGGATAAAAGTAAATCATTACAACAGATTATTTTTGGTTACGGAATCGATGATGGGAAAACAAACCACGCACTTACCACTAGTGATCTAGGTGTGGTCAATATAGAGCAACGTAATTCGGAAGTAGTATCTCTAGATCTTACTGGAGATGGGAAAATGGATTTTATGGTATATCCAAATACCAAAGATAAGTTCTATCTTTTTAAAGATACTAACTATAGACGCTCCTATACAATTGATACAGGAGGAAAGTTTGAAAACATTTTTCCTACGACCTGGTTAAATCATCAGAATAAAATACTTAAAGGACAAGGGCTAACGGTTGTTCAAAACAGTTCGAACAACAAAGTAAAATTTAAAGTGTATTCAAATGGTTTTTCTAGTAGTCCCGTTGACTTGCAATATGAAAAGACCTGGAGTGCTCCTACCTATACTGAAATGTTTAGCTGTAATTTTGGTTCCAGTACCAGAAGGATACCACAGAGATATATTTCAGGAGATTTTAACGGTGATGGACTCTCCGATATTATCGCCATTGGAAAACCCTATTCTAGCAGGACCTGTAGAACTACAACACCTCCACCTGGACAGAGTTGTGACGGTGGGCCCGATCAAATCGCTGTTAATAATGATCCAACTACTAATCAACAAACCAATTTATTTGGAGGTTGTTGTGAATGTAATACAAACAACAATGATATTTCAAGAGTCACATTTATTAATATGGATAGAAGACTCACTTCAGGCTTTGCTATTAATTCAGGACGTATAAGACCTCTTGGTGATGATGATAGAATTTTTGGCATTGATGTCAATGGGGATGGAAAAACAGATATTATGCATGTATCTAACGGACGTGTAGATGTATATTCTATTAATGGTAACAATCAATTAGCCCTTTTATGGTCAACTACTAACTCATATATCAAAAATGATTTCCCAATTCTTATTGGAGATTATAATGGAGACGGGAAGACCGATTTTATGACTCCTCAAGGAAATAATTCCTACAAATTCCAGTATTTCACATCTACAGGAAGTAAATTTATAGCACAATCTTCCACTTTTTCCTTCAATTTTAAAAATAGTTATTTCAGCGAAGCAAGTGGTAAATGGTTTGGTTTTAACCTATTTCCAGTAGATATTAATAAGGATGGTAAAACGGATATCATTCAATATGATACCGAGACTTGGAATAATAGTTCCAATGGAAAACAAAAATTTAACATTTTCCATAATCTCGGTAGACAAGGAAACAGTGCATCGATTACTTTTCAGGCTAAAAATGCCGACAGCAAATCAATTACCGGAAATCTAAAACATTTTCCAGTACCCGTATTTCTATCATCTCAGGGACCTAACGATAACTTGGAGTTTGCCACAATTTCTAATCAATGGATACATTCATTTACATCTACTACAGATTTTAAAAAATTAAGTACCCTACAAAGTATTTCAAATAATGGAGTGGTTTATAATATCAACTATACTACATTAAATGACACAGGTGATGGTAGTACTTACAAAGAAGGGAACTCTCAAATATATCCTTATGTAGATATTCGTAATTCTCTGGGGATTGATATTGTAAGTAATGTAGAACGAAAAGTATCTGGTATTCCAACCGTACAACAAGAGTTTTATTACAATGGAGCTGTATCCCATTTGGAAGGTTTGGGATTTCAGGGATTTCAATATATATCCCGCAGTAACTGGCATACAGGCGCAACAGATCGAATTTTTACCAATTATACCCATGATATATCATTAAGAGGTGCTATTACTTCCCAGTTTCAGACTCCCTACACCCAACGATTCGGAACAATACCTTCTGATTATATAGCGAAAACTACCAACATCTTTGAGCAATCATTGGCTACTAATAAGGTTTTCAAATTAAAAAACACCCAGTCTACAGTACAAAATCAACTCGATGGAACTGTAACTACGAGTCACTTTGTGTATGACGGTTATAATAATCCTACCAGTATTACAGTGAACTTTTCTGGCCATGGAAGCACTACAACTACGAATACGTATAGTAATAGCACTGGAAACGATTTCTATATTGGAAGACCAACAGTAAAAAAAGTAAGTACTTCTATAGGAACACAATCATTTAGTACAGAAGAGCGATATACCTATTCAGGTGCATTGATTACAAGTGTAAAAACCAAAGGAAACGCAACACAGTTCGATACAGAAAGTTATACCCATGATGCTTTTGGAAATATTACCAAAATTACTTCTGCTCCCTATGGAGAAACTGCGAGAATAGCTAGTTATAAATACGATGCTTCTGGTAGATTTTTAACAGAGTCTACTGATACAGAAGGATTAACTTCTGCTTATCAATATAACACTAATACCGGAGTCATGATTAATCAAACGAATCCGTATGGTCAAAAAACAACATATGAATACGACCTATGGCATCGTCCAGTAAAAGTAACTGACTTTCTGGGCAACAGCACTGCAACTACGTTTTCTAAAAGTAGTAGTTGGGTGACAACTGCAACGGTTACCAGTGATGACGGAAGTGCTGTAGAATCTATAACTGACCCTTTAGACCGTTTAATCAGCGAAGGTAGAAAAACAATGGATGGTAATTGGTCTAAATTATCTTATCAATACGATGCATTGGATAGAGTAACCGGACGAAGTGAACCTCATTATGGAAATGCTGCTTCTGAGTGGAATACCATTGAATATGACTTCTATGGAAGAGTAGCAAGAGAAAATCTATTTTCGGGTAAAACGATTACATATACCTATAATGGCTTGGCAACAACTGTTAATGATGGTACTAAAATAGTAACCACTACTAATGATGCACTTGGAAACGTTACACGATTGGATGATCCAGGAGGTACCATTAGATATACTTATTTTGGAAATGGAAATATGAAAACTTCTTCTTTTGAAGGAGCAACTCAAATTATCGAACAGGATGGATGGGGACGTAAAACCAAACTTACAGATCCTTCAGCAGGAGTATATACCTATAGTTATAATGGATTTAATGAGATTATTGAGCAAACTTCTCCAAAAGGAATAACAACTAATACCTATTCAGCAACTGGACGAGTGCTGAGTAGTCATATCAAAGGTGATCTGACCGATATGATGAGTATTTATAATTATGATACCACTACTAAATTATTAGACCGTATTGATGGGACAGATGCAATTAACAGAAAGTCATATTCCTTCATATATACCTATGATCAGCATTTAAGACCAAAGCAAATTTCTGAAAATAATGGGGAGGCTAGTTTTTCTTTAGCCTATGAATATGACCAATACTCCAGAATTCGAAAGGAAATACATACCGCGGATCTCAATCGAAGAAACAGTACTAGTGAAATGGTATACAATTATAATACTCATGGAGCTTTTATAGGTTTTGATCAGTGGAAGATCAAAGAAACCAATGCTCGTAATCAGATCACCGATATTGAGTTAGGAACTGGTGATTTAGAAACGATGGAGTACGATACTTACGGATATCTTAAGAAAAATGCAGTGTATAATACAGATTTGGGTGCTAACTATATCGAAAACACTTATACCTTTAATGCAAGTCTCGGAACACTATCTAGCAGATCTCATAAGACATCTATTACTGGTCACTCCGCTACTTATACTGAGAGTTTTCAATATGATACTCAGGATCGATTGACCTCCATTAGTGGTCCTTTTGCTAAAATCAATGTGTATGATAATTCAGGAAGAATTACAAAAAATTCTGATATCGGTGATCTTGCATACCAAGGAGGTAGTAAGCGATACCAACTCAAAAACATTAGCCTAAATACCAAAGGAGAACAGTTTTATCAAAACAGAGCAAGACAAGAAATCTCATACAATGCCTTTAAGAAACCTGTGGATATTTATGAAGATGGTAAAGGAAGAGTAACTTTTGAGTATGGACCTATGGGTAATCGTGTACGCGCCTGGTATGGAGGTTTGGATAAAAACAAAGAAGAGCGTACATATCGTAAACAATATGCATCGATTATTCCAGCAGAGATTGTCCAAAACACCAATGATAATAGTTACAAGTTTATCTTTTATAAAGGTGGAGATGCTTATAGTGCACCTATGGCAAGAGTCCATAAAATGACTGATCAAGGCAATAGTGCTGCTGAATACTACCTGCAAAGGGATCATCAGGGAAGTATTCTGAACATAACCAAAGAAGTAACTGTAGGTAATCAGACTAAAGGAGAAGTTGTGGAACGAAGACAGTTCGGGGCTTGGGGAACTGTAGATGCATTCTGGTCTAAAGATACAGGAACTACTATGGGGCATAATAGCCTTTTGGATCGAGGGTATACTGGACATGAGCATTTCTTTGATGTTGGGTTAATTCATATGAATGGACGAATGTATGATCCTAAGATGCAACGTTTTTTGTCACCTGACAATTACATACAAAATCCATATGACACTCAAAATTATAACAGATATAGTTATGTCTTAAACAATCCATTAATGTATACCGACCCTACTGGAGAAATGGCAAATTGTGGTTGTGGAGGTTTCGGATGGTCTTATGCAAATGGTGGTTCTTTTAGTGAAAACTTACGATCCATCGGTGCCACTTTTGAAGGGCTTGGAGATACTTTTAGTAATGTTGGAGATTGGTTTAGTAGTAAGAAAACTAACTTAAAAAGCATCAGAGACTGGGTTGGTGGATGGTTTAAGAAACGATCTGCACAAGCTAGAAATATTGAAGTGGCTAATTCTTCAGTGAGTGGTGATCCCCTGATACATACAAGTTCAGTTGTATCTCTTGCTTTTACTAGTTCCGGTAGTTCAGCAGCTAGATCTAATGCACTTATGGCCCAATTTCGAAAAGCTTTTCGATTTAAATATGAAAGAGGCTTTGGTTTTGGTTTGGGAGTCAAGGCTACCAAAAAATTTAAACTAGAAGGAAATCTAGATGTTCTTAAAGCTGAATATTATTCAGGAAGAGATAGATTGAAACTTAAACTTTTTGATCTTACAGGGAAAGTTAATATAGGAATTCCAAGATCAAGCGATATTAATTTTGACTTGGCTGGTCAAGTGGCTGAATTGCGTTTTAAAAATGTATTTAGTAATTCATTGAAAGAAAAACCTGAAGCTCCTAGTTTTGAGCGATTCGATTTTGGAAAAGGAACAGCTATTTTTATCGGAGGGTTAGGTCAAGAAAAGATTCGTTTTGGTGGGACAGGTTCCATAGCAAGATACACTCCTGAAAATCAACTTCAAATTTTAGTTGGAAGACCTGTTTTTGGAATGGGAACAGAAAATACTGGAGCGTTTGATATTTTTGATGAAGTAGATTTGGGATTTAAATTTAAAGCATTAAAAGGCCAGATAACGTTAGGATTAAACGTGAATGAATTACAAAAATTTATTCAATTGGTAAGAAAAAAATAGTTTGCAGTTTCTCACAATAAGTATTTGTTTTGATTATTTTTAATTTGTTTATTATAAAAATAATCAAAACAAATACTTAAAAAACTCAAAAAATGAGACAATTGATCAAGAGAAGATTATTAGCTGCGATGATAGACATGGCTTTAATATTGTTAATGATCTATTTCTATGCAATAGCTTACAACGGTTTTGTAGAATACACAAATCTTTCTGTTAAAATATACCATATACTATTTATAATATATGGCTATTTTATTACGCAAGAATTCATCTTTAAAACTACAATTGGAAAAAGAATGAATAGAATTCGAGTTGGTTTTGAAGAACAAAATCTAAAAAATCTTACCCAAATAGTTCTTAGAAACTCGTTTATTATATTTGAAATTTTTGTTCCTTTTATTTATTTAATTCCAATATTAATAAACAATAATAAAATTGGAGATTTTTTTAGTAAAATAAAATTAATATATGATTAAAAGAATTAGAACCAGAAAAAGGTTAGCGGGTCAATTTTATTCTAATAGATTCTTTTCGACTTAACTACCTTTTTATTTTGATCTATAGTAAATTCTGCTACTTCAAAACCTCCGGTACCAGAAAAGGTATAATTTCTGAATTGTAAACTATCAATTTTAGGATATTTATTGATTATATACTCATTAATGTTAATGGCAATAGATTGCATTTCACTCATTGATAAGTTATCATGTGCTACATCTGTAAAATAAAAGGAAGCAGAGAGAGCGTCATTTTCCGATTCTATGCTACTAAAGTTATATTTGGAATTAACGTCATTCATCACTTTTGTGTAAAATTTAAAATTTTCACTACAACTTGATAACATTACTGTTGTCAAAAAGAAATAAAATACACTTCGGCACATGATTGATATGTTTAAAAATTCAATTCAAAAATAATATTATTTGGATAGATGACACAAAGACCTATAAAAAATAAGGTCGAACAGGTTATGAAAACTTAATATTTATTCCCAAACGATCTCTATTTAAATTCTAAAAACAATAGTGTTAATAATTCGGACCGGAAATATTACAACAAGTATTCAATTGAATAAATTTTACAAGAAATTATAATAAAAAAATGAAACAAAAACAACAACTATTATATAAAGTCATGCGTCATTTTGAAGAGCATGCAAAAAATAGAAATATTATTATCTCATCCTACTATATCATAGGTTCCAACAATTGGAATTACCTGTCATTGGTGACCAAATTTTGGAAGAACAGGTACAACAAATATTTAATTTTCCAGAGTAACAAATTTCACTAAAAATACACTAAGAAATATAACCAATCATAAATTTTTACAATGAAAAAATATAGTTTACTAATAATCTTGAGTTTTTACAGCATAATTTCTTTTGGACAGGATATCCAAGTGGGAATAAAAGGCGGTTTGAATATATCAAATACTTGGGTTAATGTTAAAGGAGCTGATTTAGAAGTTGAAGATACGAAAAGTCGCACTGGAGTTCATATTGGAGGTTTACTGGATGTAAATCTTAATTCATGGGCTCACCTCCAATTGGAAACTCAATTCTCGAGAGAAGGGGATGATGCGGCATATTTTGATTACATCAATGTCCCATTAATTTTTAAATTTTATCCCGTAAAAGATGTTTTTCATATAAATATAGGACCACAGATTGGTTTTTTAACCAAAGTAGAAGGTGGTGATGAAGGTTTTAAAAAAACTAATTATGCAATCAATTTTGGATTGGGTGTAGGATCTAAATCTGGGTTCACCTTAGATGTGAGATATGGATTAGGAATTTCTTCTTTTATAGATGAAGATGTTGTCTTTGAAACTGAACCAAACTCTATATTTAATGGATTAAAGGCATACACGCAAGTACTGCAAGTTAGCGTAGGATATAAGTTTGATTTATCTTCTAAAAAAAGTGATTTCCAAAAATGAAAATCTAAAATAAACTCTTCGAAGTAAGATATTCTAAGGTAGTGTTAACTTCATGGTGGTATGAATAACAATATAAAAGTAAAGAACCGATGAAATTAATTTGTAGCTGGTTTTTCTATTTACAACCAGGCTGCACATTTTATTATAGAAGATCCTAAACCAATATTTTACCACATTTATGTAGGTCTCTTAATTACTAAAGTAAAATATAATTTTTGAAAATAATTTAATTCGTAAATAATTAAAGATTAGAGGTAACATTTGTTCTTTTTATTACATCATACTAATAGATACTACAAAACATGAAACAAGAACAGCATTTATTATATAAAGTCATGCGTCATTTCGAAGGCATGCAAAAGATAGAAGTCTTTGATCTTTTGCATAGGATGGAAGTATTATTATTTTATGCCAAAAGTCCTTTAAAAGCAGAGCATCTTAAGCAAATTATAACTTCTGATATAGATCAGGAAAGCGATGTGGATCCTTTTGGATTTACCATCTTACCTAATGGCAACTTTTGTGAATTCGAAGGGTCTAATGATTGGATTCATATCTATAAAGAAGTAAAACGAGGCTTTAGTAAATGTAATCCTTTTACAACATATTATTTCAAAACAAAATATGCCCCCTTAGAGCTTTTAAAATTAACAAAGAAAAATCTATTAGAAAACGTTCACAATACACCTCATGAAATAGAGATAGCTGTTTTTTTATCAGTTCACGCTATTTCGAAAAGAGATTCACAAGGAAATTTGCTGCTATTGGGATTATAGAAAGCAAATTAATACTGAAAAAACAACTTTAAAAAAGCACTATGAATACATAAATACAATTAAAAAGGGAAAATAACCAATATCAGCTCTGATATAAAATGATCACCCAAATAAATTAAGTTATTTTGGTTTCATAGGAGAATGAAAATATCTAGATAGCCTTAGTTATCGATATATTTTATAACGAAGTATGAGATCAAAAGAAATAATTTATAAGATTATTTTATGTGAGAGATGGTATCAAACACACATCGTCTATGGAACCTATGGATATCTTTTATCAGATCCTACATGAAGATCTGAATCCATTGACCAGCCAAACAACTCAAAATTTTAATTCACAACACTCTAAAAACCGAAAAGTACCTGATGAGATAACCAAAGAAAAAAATATAACCAGCAATACAGAAACATTTACTTTCTACGAAAACCTTTTAGCAGATACCCTTAAAAAGGTAAAACGGGATATTCACGAAAAAGTATTTAGATGTATTAATGACCCTAGCAGTATTAATTCCATCATACAGAATCATCAGATACTGATTTTGAACTACTGTAGCGTTATTGAACAAAACTATCTCCTAGAAGAAACAAACAAGAAATATCAAATTTCCGAAGATAAATCCGTTACAGATATTTTTAAATTGATATATCAAACACTAGATGCTATCTTAAACTACCTAGAAGTTTCTTTTAATAAGTATCTGGAACCATCCTTAGAAATACCATATCAAAGAAGGTTATGGTTTGTGCATCAGAAAAAAGAAAGATGTCGATTACTAATAGTGATGCTCAATGATACAGATATCCCACCACCATTAACTGAGATTATTTGTGACCCTCTTCATAAGATCATTCATAATAATCTTCATCGTTTTACTTATCAGCAAAAGGAATACTATACTTTGTATATTAAAGTACTATTCAAATTACTTTCTAAAGACACTATAGTTACTGAAGAAGTATATGCTGTACTAATAAGTCTGGAATTTAATACTTTCAAAATCTTCTTTTATCTGCGCGATCAATACGTTGCTAAAAAGGTAAAACGAACCTATGGTGCTCAGAAAAAGATAAATACACTGCATCTGTTTTTAAAAGAAATAAAAACAACGACAATCACCAGCGATACTAAATATAATCCTAACCTTCCATCCTTAAAAGAACAATTGCTCATTTGGATTCGGGAAGAAATTAATGGACTACAGAGAACGATAGAAAGTTCATCATCTTCAATCGTTAAAGAAAAAGTAGTAGCGTATAATCAAAACACAAAAAAGATTTTGAAACTATCGGTTTCCGAAATCTCATTGATAACCAGATTACTGTATGAACAAGGAATGTTGGAAGGATCTAAAAGAACATTTTTTGAATTTCTATCCAATACCTTTAAAACCCATAAAGCTAAAGTCATTTCCCCAGAAAGTTTAAGTAATAGATATTACTCCATTCCGGATAGCACCAGAGCTTCTGTCAAAAAGATACTCCGAGGTATGCTTTTAAAACTGGATACCATACAAAGTGAAGTATAATTTAAATGGATAAATCTACGTATAACGTTAATTCTACCTTATTTTCTTTAAAAAAGATAAAGATTAGGGGTTGTAAAAGGGTTTAGTTTTTTGGGTGATTTTATGGGATAAAGGTCATTTTTACTCCTGTTTTCACACAAAATTCATCTTTATTTTGTTTTTAAAAAACTAACAATCAATTTTTTAACCCAAAAAATTAGGGTTGTAAACCCTTTTACCACTGTTTTGGTATGATTCTATTGTTTCTCTTTACACCCAGATAAAAGAGAAATTAACTAATAATGGAATCAAACAGATCAAAACGGAAGGTATTACTTCAAAAAGAATTACCATTCGCAGAACAAATTCCAAGACAACATCTTGATTTATTTCAGAATAAAACAATAAATCGTTCTGTATTTATTTCACGACAAGAATTTCTCAAGCTATTAGAAATCAATGTAAACAACTAATGATATGGAAGTAATCGTATTAGAATCAGAAGCCTATCAACATCTACAGAAAGAGATGATGCAATTAGTAAGAACCACTATTCGCGAAGCTAAAGAAGAAGCCATGGCCAATATGGACCCTGCTAATGATTGGTTATCATCAGTGGAAGCCAAAGAACTCCTAGGAATCAAAAGTAAAACCAAACTACAGGAACTACGAGATTGTGATGAAATTCGATTCTCAAAAGCCGGAAAAGTAATTCGCTATTCCAAAAAGAGTATTCTAGAGTATTTAAATAGACATATCGTACTGTAAACTTTTGTAAACACCTTATATTATTATGCTCACCCTAGAAGAACAACTGTTATTTATAAAGGAACAACGCAAAGAATCTATTAGAACTATTCAATGTTTACAAGAGCAATTTGGAGATCGATACAGACACATATTTATGGAAAAAATGAATCACACTATCTTTTGTTGTGACTCAGTATTATCCTCTCTTAAAAAGTTACAAACGATTAAAAAGAGCACTTGTGGAAAATAAGAATATACCTGCCGTGTATTATGATTTTAGTAAGCTGTTTACAGCTACTAAGAACTTTATTGATGGTCATAATAAAAATCACCATCATCTCAAAGAACGTCTAAATGCCAATCACAGAGCTACTGCGGAATTAATTACCAGACTCTACGCCAAACAACTAAATAAAGCGATTACATTGGGAGAAGATATAGCTGAAGAATTACCAGGTTTTAAAACATTTAATCCGAGCCTGGCATCCTGCAAAGGATGTACCGTAAGAACCATCATCAATCATAAAGAACGATTAAAAGCTGCAGGATTTATTACCAAAGAAATCCATAAAGGAAAATCAGGGGTTGAGCTATGGATCAATCCTGCTATTTTTAAAGCGAAAAAATCACCAACAATAGTTGTTGAGATACCAACACATTTAAAGAATAATAAAACCGTCTCTGACGGTGAAGTGAAAAATTTACACCCATTAGTTCATGAACAACAAGAACTAAAAAATAATAATAGCACTGTGGATAAGTTAACAACCGAAAAAGAAGGAGTTCGCTTATCAGCTCACAAGGAATTTGATAACTCCGTTACAGGAACACAACAAGAACAACACAAGAACACCAGGGAAAGCCGAAATTCTGCTTCTAAAATGCAAAAAAAGATGGCAACATCTTCAAATGTGAAAGAGGCAGATTCGGCTTTTTTACTACAACTGGTACGTGATTTTTGGAACTACACCAGATTGCTACTCTATCCTGACACAATGCTGAGTAAACCGGAAGAAACTGAAATCCTAAATTATATCTGGGCATCCGTGTTTAAAAAATTTAAGATAACCGGAAGTAAGAAGGATTGGGAAGGCTATCAGGAAATCCTGTATAAACGGATCGACATGGTCTCCAGATGGCTGGATCGGAATCCCAATCGATGGGTTCCACCACCACACCTGTATTTCAATCCTGAAAACAAGAGGAATGGATTTAATAAAACCTATGAGTGGTTTCTAAAACAGGAACTGCTCAAGAAAGAAATCCGAAATCAAATCCTGATTCAAAAAACAGAATCGGAATGGAAAGATCATAACAAAGGTATGGGAAGGCACAAAAACAAAACACGTTTACAACTTTTTAGAATACAGCAACAACGGTTGTCGCAGTACAAAGACGAGCGTTTACTACAGCAATATGAAAAAAGTTTACACAACATGGTCAATCTGTAAACAATGGTACATCCCAATTCAGATCGGGCATTGAGCAAATGCATAGTGTATTTCCACGATGGAAACTCCAGAACTTTTTATTCTTTTGATAAAAAGCATAGAAAATCCAAACCTAATCAGGCTTTAGGAATCCGAAGATTAGAGAAAATGCTGTTGCAACATTTTAAAGGCACCTGGGAAACCGCTATTATTTATGAGAATAAAGAAAAAGGCAAAGAATTGGCTAAGTTTAAAGATGGAGTGAGGCTTTTATAAAAACTATAACGGTCCCTGTTTAAAAACCTTTGAATCTTAGGTAACAAAATTGATAATTATTACATTTATATAATAACCGTGCCTCATATTAAGTAAATTTATAAATGAAGAAACAATATAAAGTCATTTTAATTTCAATGAGTGGTGTAAGGGTTTACAATAAGCGATTGCTTGACCTTGGATTGACTTTACCTGGCTTTGTAGAGAGAAGTGAAGTTATTGCCAGTTTACCAAGTCTAGGATTATTAACACTTGCAGCCCACACACCCAAAAATTGGGAAGTAATCTATAAAGAATTAGACAATTTTTCTGAATCTGAAATTACTGAAATAGTTAATGAAAATCCGGATTTAATTGCATTTTCTTCATTAACTGCTAGAATTAATGAAACGTACAAATTAAGTCAAAGATTCAGAAATATTGGAATAACAGTAGCAATCGGTGGATTACACGTATCAGCTGTTCCAAATGAAGGGCAAAAATTTGCCGATATTATTATTCAAGGGGAAGGTGAAATAATTTGGAAAACAATTCTCAACAACTTTGAAAACAATACAACAAAGTCCTTTTATAGTTCACTTTCGAACTCAAAATATACATTTAATTTTAATGCCTGTGAAATACCAAAATATGAATTACTAGATATTTCAAAGTATAATAGACTGACAATTCAAACTACCAGAGGTTGTCCATTGAATTGTAGTTTTTGTGCAGCTTCTCGAACTATAAGTTCTTACAAAAAGAAATCAATATCACAAATCGAAAAGGAATTAAACAAAATACTTGAAGTTTGGGATAGACCTTTTATTGAATTAGCAGATGACAACACCTTTGTTGATAAAAAATGGTCGAGAGAACTGTTAAAACTATTCGCAAAATATAAAATCAAATGGTTTACAGAAACTGATATTTCTATTGCATACGATGATGAGTTATTAGAATTACTTTCTAAATCTAACTGTGCTCAAGTGTTAATTGGATTTGAGACTGCAAATAAAAATGGACTAAAAGGAATTGATAGAAATAATTGGAAGCATAAACAATTTGACAATTATCTAGAAGCTATTGACAAAATACAATCCTTCGGAATCTCTGTTAATGGTTGTTTTATTCTGGGATTTGATACCGACACAAAAGAAACTTTTAAGGAAACAGAGGAGTTTATAGTTAATAGTAACCTTTCAGAAGTTCAAATAACATTACTAACACCATTTCCAGGAACGGAACTATATAATCAACTTAAAAGAGAACAAAGATTATTAACTGACAACTATTGGGATAAATGCACATTATTTGACGTGAATTTTATTCCAAAAAACTTTTCTGTAATGGAACTTGAAACAGAATTTGAAAAATTAATGACAAATATTTATTCTAAAGAGCTTGTTGTAAATAGAAAAAATAATTTCAAAAAAACACTATTAAACAAAAGAAAAACAAACTTATATGAGTCTATTTAACACCTTATTCAAACTGTTGACCTTTAAGTTAACCAGAGAAGAAATGTTGAAATTTAACATGAAACATTTCTATTTAGGTTTAGTTGGTACTTGGCTGGTTGGAATGGGTAGATATTGGGATGATAGTGGTGCTAATCTGATGCAACATTTAGGATTAGGTTCTGTAATTTACATTTTTGTATTAGCTTTATTTATTTGGTTAATTTTAATTCCATTTAAAATAGAAAACTGGAACTATTTTATTGTTTTGACATTTATTGGACTTACCTCCTTCCCTGCGATTTTTTATGCAATCCCAGTAGAAAAATTTCTTTCAATAGAAACCTCAAACACTATAAATGTTTGGTTTTTAGCAATCGTTGCAGCATGGCGATTAGCTCTATTATATTACTTTCTAAAGCGCTTTACCAAATTAAGCATGGGTAATATTATTACCGTTACCTTAATGCCAATTTGTATTATAATATCTGTATTAACAATGTTGAATTTGCATAGAGTTGTTTTTAACATTATGGGAGGAATGAGAAACCCAACATCACATGATAGTTCTTATATGGTTTTAATACTTTTAACTGGAGTGTCATTAATTTTATCAATACCACTATTGATTGCGTATGGAGTTGGAATTTATAATAGAAGAAAAGGATTAAATACTAAGTAAAAATGCGAAAGCACAACAGTTTAAATATTCTATATGCGGCCTTTGGCAGTAATACGCAACATACAAAAAATGATATACTTCGTTAAAAATACTTAATCAAAATAACACCTCTAATGAACAAAGTAGATGACACATTTTATGATCGTGCTGATAAGCATATTAATCTATCAAACAATCAACTGAAAACCGAGACCCCTGGTAAAGTAAGTGCATCTATGATGTACAGTGTTGCAAGATTTAATGCTTGGGTAAGCGCAAGTGGATGGAATAACGGAGAAGAAATGAGATCGGGAAGAGAGGAAACTATTGACTATTTTGTGACAGAATTCAGAAAAATGTTAGAAGAAAATATCGATGACTACATTCAAAATTTTGACGATTATATGAAGCCAAAAAAATAAAGTAAAAACTCATCAGAATTTGTGGTTGAGTTATTAGAAAAATTTAGGGATATTTCTTATGAATGAATTTATTAAATACGAAGCTTGGGAAAATCATTGGTACTTTAAGCCAAACAATCAATTAAATCTATCCAGATTTTTGGAATTAGATTATACGTCATGGAAGGAGCGTGATAGAATTCAAATCCTCCTGGAGGCGGATGAAATAATGGAGAAACCTAATGATAATCAAATTCGTACTCTTCAATTCATAAAAGACATGCAAGATCAAATAATTGAGTCGATGTTTGAATATTATCAAAAAGTAATATTCCCTGTATTTAGTGAGGCGACGGATATTGAAGAGAATGAAATTATATATGATAAATCAGAACTGTCTAAGGTTTTTGGTATTCAAAAGATAGAAATTCCAATATTCAACATGGTTGATACAAAATATTTTCTTATCAAACTTGATTTTGCATATGATCCCGAACACGGTTTGTACATCTTATTTGACAATACAAATCCGATAGATTTTTTTGGAGAAGGAGATAAAAATTATGATGCAATTAGTTTTTATAGAGATGGTCTAATTTATAATACTGGGGAACCATTAAAAGTGAATCTATATAAACTTAATGGTGAAACAGTTTTTCAAGAAAACTATCATTATGATGAATTAATAAAACTTAAACTTTTAAAAGGAACTTATAGAACTTTCATCACATTTAACCAAACTCAAATATGTAGAAATTTTTACGTATCTAAAAATTTAGAGGAGTTTACGTTAAGAGAAATATTAACTCATAAGTATTACTAAGTTTTACTCCTCCACCCCAAACTCTTTAAAAATCATTCGTACTTCATAAGGATACAGTAATTGTCTCCTCCCAGTATCCAACCCTTTAATTTTCTTCAATCGTAATCGTAGGGTTTCCCGACTGATTCCAAAACGAATTGCCAACTCCGCTTTACTCCAAAATCTATAGATCATTTTTTGCATATTTAAGTTCAAAAAAGTGTTTTTAAACATAAAGAACCAACCAATTCCTGATAAATAACCAAAACCACTTCTGCCCTACTAAACTACCATAATTACCAGTAGTTTCCATAACCAAAACAAGCTTATACAAACCTGTTTGCGACCCATCATCACAAGCTATTTCTTTGATATAAAACAAAGAGTATGTTTAAGTGGATAGCCGGTGGATTGGCTGCTTTATTTTCTATTCGATATTTATCTCGTTTACAAAAAGCGAGTACCAATATCACTTCCAGAATTCGAGTACGGATCCATAAGGTAAACCTAATGGGAATTGAACTCAAAGCAATGGTGCAATTACAAAATCCCAATCCGGTATCCTTACGATTACAACATCCTTTTGTCAAGATTTTACATAAGAATAAATTATTAGGAAGCTCTACCGTAGAAAATACAGTGATAGAGATTCCTGAAAATAGTCAGAAGGATTTTGACCTACATATTCAATCTGCAGGATGGCTAACATTAATTCAAATATTAGGGACAAAAATAGCCAGTGACATACGCGTAGGAAACCCTATACAACTCAACATACAAACACAGATCATAACTCGCGTTAATGGATTACCCTACGAACAAACTGATAATATTATTCTACAACTCTAATGAAAGCAACTAGTAAAAGGCATATAAATACTACTACGCGCTTTGATCATTTGATTCCCAAAAGTGTTCAAAAGGATACTATTGTGGTAGGCACTGGTAAAGCAAAATTGGAGGACACCCTTCAACTAATGCAACTCGTCATACGAGAAACTTTACCAGACAGCCAGAAGCTGGCAGACAAATTAAAAGGTTCTAGTCTTATCGATACCTGTAAGAATATTTGGGAGTTTGTATACCAGCATATCCAGTATAAAATGGATAAAACTGGTATTGAACAAGTACGTAGACCTTCCAGAACTTGGGCAGATCGTTTTACAGGAGTGGATTGTGATTGTTATACTGTGTTTATAGGAAGTATTCTTACCAATCTTGGTATTTCATTTAAAATGAGAATTACAAAATACGGAGGCAAACATCACTTCCAGCATGTGTATCCAATCGTACCAACTGCTAATGGACATATTACTATGGATTGTGTAACGGACCTGTTCAATTACGAAGTCCCCTATTCCGAAAAGAGGGATATTATCCCTACTAGTAAAAATATTATGATTGATGGTTTGGGAACTTTGAGTGGAGTAGATATGACTGATATTAGTCTGGATGCATTGGAGGAATCATCGATTCCATTAAGAAAAATAATAGTTTCTAAAAGAGAACAATCACGCTGCCTTATTCCAATTGAAAACACCAAACTGCCTCTGGTAGAGAAATCAGGACGTGTACTGTCTCCTTTTCGATTGGATGATGGAAAACAGATCAAAACAATCTCTCCGAATAAGGATTTTAACCTAGTAACTTTTTTAATCCTTTCAGGAATATCAGTTGCTGCTGGAATAGGCGTATTAAAACTACTTTCCCGAAGCAAGGGAAGAAAGCATAGTAAGCGTCCTACTACAAACAAAACGAAATCAAATATTAAAAAAGGTCTATAACCTTACATAGAAAATGATATGGAATTACACCGATTAGACGGCTTCGATGCCACAGGACTTGATGCATTGGATATCACAGATTCTCAGAGCATGAGTGAGATACTAAATGGAGTCTCTGATTCCCCGGAAATTGCTTATGAGATATTGGATGAGCAGGGCAATGTAGTTATGTATGCCGATCTGGATGAGAATATTTATGTGATCGATGGACTCGGAGGTTTCTTTAAAAAGATAGGCAAAGGCCTAAAGAAGTTTGGTAAGAAAGTGGTAAAACCCGTAGTAAAAACCTTTAACCGTTTTTTAAATCCAGCTACGATCTTGCTTAGAAACGGATTTTTGTTAGCAATGAAGATCAATATGTTCAAGGTAGCAGAGAAATTACGTTTTGGATATCTCAGTGAGGCTGAAGCCAGAAAACGTGGTGGTGATATGCGCAAGTTTGCCAAGATGCGAAAAGCAGTTTCCAAAGCGGAGAAGATTTATGATATGGCTGGCGGTAAAGTCAAGAATCTTAAGAAAGCTATTCTGAAAGGAAAAGGGAATAAAGACAAGCAAGTACCCCTTAGCGGATACGCTTTAGGGAATCCCTTTGATGATGAGGAACCTGATATGTTCAATGATCCCTTTGAAAAATTTGTGGTGGAGTCTGATCCAGATGTGGTAGAAGCTTTTATCAATAATGAAATACAAATAGAAGGATTGGGAGCTGTAGCAACTAGTGCATCTATTGCTGCAGCAACCAGTGCTGTGGCAGGTGTAGCAGCACTAGTAGGTAAGATTGGAAATATATTCACCAAAGGAAAACAGGTAAAAGAACAAGCAGAAAGTTTATTTAAAAAGCCAAAACAATTACCTCCTATTAAATTTGGAGATCCCAGACAGCAACAGTTCCCTGTACAGAACTTTGCACCTTCTTTTCCAGGACGTCCGGTAAACCCTCAAGCCATAACTCAAAATCAAGCAATACCACAAAACAATAATATCAATACTTCCGTAAAAGAAAGTTTTTTAAAAAAACATAAAACTCCCATTCTGATTGGAGCCGGAGTATTAGTGGTTGGAACAGGAATCGCCATTGCTATGCGATCTGGTAAAAAGAAAACCATCAGAACTATTTCTGGAACTCCAAAAAGACGATCACAGAGAGGTAAACAAAAAACGACATCAAGAGATGCATTAGGAAGATTTACTAAAGGCACCGGAACTCGGAGAGGTAGAAAAAAGAATACAACCAGAAAAGCTCCAGAGAAACTTGTACCAAAAGTATTATTGTAAAAACAGAAATCAAGAATTATTATGAACACAAAAGCAAATACAAAAGATAGTCTTCTGGACGTTGGAAAACATCTCAGCACAGGCGTATTAGGAATGATCGCAGGATCAGCTGTAGGAAGGTACTCCCTCGCATTGGGTGCACTGACTATTTTCGGGGGAGCCTACTATGGTAAAGACTGGATCACTTCTGCTGGGGTGGGAATGGCATTTTCAAACGGATTTGGAACAAAACCACAAACTACAAATGGAGTCGATGGAATTAAAGACAATCTCGATGATGCCAAAGACAGAACCGTTACTTCACTCAAAGCAATTGGTAAAAAGCTATTTCTCGATAAACTCTCCCCTTCCCTAGCACAGAAACTGGCACTCGGAAATATTGAAGATCGCCCCTTAGTTTTTATGGGATCTGAGGTTGCTGATACTGGTGATTTTGACACTAGTGAAGTAGACGAAATCATCCGAAAAATCGAAAACGGAGAACAATTACCTACAATTGATATTCAGCAGGATTTTGCCAATGGATTTGATGGAGATATGATCAGCGAGGATATAAACGGAATAGATATGATGCAGCTAAACGGAGCCGAAGATATTACAGAACTCAATGCAGTGGCATAGCGATGCGCCTGTGAGTAAGTGAGCATTTGAATAATCAAATACTTATCTATTCCAACAAAACAAACTCACCTCTCAATACTAAAAAACTCAAATACTAATATGATGAATACAATGAAAAAAAGTTCAAGATCACAATTCTTAGAAATTGTGAATGCTCATATCTCACTAAGAGATCAGGCAAAGAAATATGATCCTGCAATGGTCAATGTTGCTACAGGTATTAAAGAAGGAAGATTACAATTAGCCGATACGGCATACTATGCAATCAAGTTTGCAGGAAACAAAGCCAATATTGATATGTTCGAAACCCAGGATGCTAAAGAGATTGGTATTACCAATGTGACACAAGCAAAGCTTCAGAAAGATCGCCTTTTCCTTTGCAACAGGATCATCTTGTTGGCTGCAGAAATAGAAGGAGATCTTCCAGGAAGTGATTCTGAACTTAAAAGAGTCATTAAACAAACCAATTTTGATAGTATCAAAAAAGTCGGTGGGTTACAGAATGGTGTATTCTCATTGATTGCCAATAAGAAGATCATTATCGATGAGCGTCCTATGCAGGAATTTGCCACAGATGGAAACACCATGCTCAATCTAGGCACCTACTTTTTAGAAAGTCCACGCTTTATTCGGGATGATGAGGAATTTGAATTCAATATCGAATTAGGTGATGATGCTCCGGAAAAAGCATTGATCAAAGTAGTACTTGCAGGAACAGCAACCGTCCCAGCCTAGGTCGGTCGATAATCGACATTTAAAATAGATTGAATGTGTAATACTTGTTAGATGAACTTAGCAGAAAAAGAAAACACAAAGGAAACAAGAGTTGTATTTTCCTTTAAAGTGGAAAAGCAGAATGGGCTGATTACCGTTGATAATTTTGAACTTCCAAAACACACAAAATGTGTCAAAGGAATTCAATTGATATCCGATTATCCAGATCGCTTGTACTACAGAGGGAAACAACGTATTGAAATTGGTGGGGAAGAACTCTTTCCCGATGGATTTGAGAGTAAAATTTTGATGTCCTCCTTAAGTGTAGCTCCAAGAGAACGCTTTTTTGAATTAGGAGATGTATTGCCCGGAGATCTTTCTGTAAAAATTCGATTTGAAGATAAAGATCATAGTACCGCAGCTTTTGAAAGAGGATACACAGTAACCCTTGTCATCCTAATCCAAGAGCGGTCATAGATCGCATTTAGCTAGCCAATAATTGGCATTAAAAATAGTATGAAGAATATTTTAAGAAACTGATCGTTTTGAAGTGCATAGTAAAAGAAAAAAATAAAGGTGGCAATGCCACTATAGTGCGGAGGAAGTTTGTCCCAATAAAATTTACAATCCAAAGGGAAAACCAATTTTTGAACGCAGGGGCAAAACTTCCATTCGCTACTTCAAAGGTACAGGCACTTCTAGTTACTTCTAAACTAGAAAATAAATGTAGCGATTTACCAATTATTCCCAGGTATTATTTCGGAATTACAGATTCTAAAATGGAAAACAATAGTTTTCTTCAATTAAGCGATGGTATCGAATACAATGGCATCTATCCACCTGATATTTTTGTGGCACCGCAAACTGAAGGATGGTGGTATTTTGCACATCCTGCTACCGATAGACTTCCATTCTATCAGGGAGATGGTTTTTTAGAACCATTGGAAGATTACAAAGAACTAAATCTTCAATTTGAAGGGCAATGCAATCCAGATCTTTTCTTTTTATGGAGCGGAATTCATACAGGAACTACTTTTATAACCTTCGAAGAATACACCTAGTCAAAATTTTAAAATATGCTATTAGGAACATTATCATTATTTCAGAAAAGAGGGGTTTTCTATAAAGAACAACAACTACATTCAGAAGATATATTCTCAAATGTTATTGAAAAGGAACTCACTGCTGATATGCAATTACAAGTATCAGATGTACCCAAGAAAGAACAATTACTACCTATAGATGAACAAGGTGATACCGATTACATCACCACTTTCTATCAGGATGAAGGACAAGCAACATATCCATACGAAGTAACCGTATGGCTATTAATCGAAGAGTTACCAGAGAAACTTTATAAAAGGGATTACTAATCAATCATCTCCGCTAGAATAAATACATAAATCACGCAATGCGTGCATAAGAGTGAAATAATAGATCGCCCTATGGGTGTGAGATAATAAAATTAACAATGTGTGATGCGTGAGGAATTTGCACTGCAGTATGCAGACAGAAGAGCTAAAGAGCGAGGACATGAAAACTATAGGATTATTCATAGGGACTTTACTATACCCCCTATGGGGGTGCTGAAGTTTCAGGCGAATAATGAACTCTGGCTAGTGACTTATATCGCTTGGGGATTGATTGTAAAATCAGACTATGGGCGCTATGATAACTGGTACACGCAGGGAATTGTTGAGAATGCGCATGAGCATGGAGATCGGATAGAGATCATCAATACGCGCAAATACCAGCGCACCATTCGCTTTTTACAAGTGATACTAAAAACAAAGGATGATGGAAGCAAGGAATAGAAAACCCGGATCAGTGCGGTTGAACGAGGAACAGTATGCAGAAATGGATCGATTGGGATTCACCAGTGAGAGTGCCTATGTAAAATATAAAATGCAACAGGGGCAGTCCAAACTTGAAGTTTTGAAAACAACTTCTGAAAAAGATACAGTGAGACAATTACCTGTGACAAGTACATCTCGTCAGGGAGGTACTGAGGTAGAAAACAGGCTTACTATTCAGCGATTATCCATAGAGAATCGAAAGCTTCAGGAGAAGCTCGAAGAAGTTTCTAAAAACAGTCAGGAAACCTTAAACGGAGTACATCATAAGGTGCATAGTATGCTTCAGGAAGAACTTCAAAAACGAGATTTTGAAGAACTCAAAGAGGCTTTTGCAAAAAATAAAAAGGAGATAGAAAAACTAGAAAAAGATCTCAGTGAATCCAAGAAAGAAACCGAAACCAAACAAGAAGAAATTGAAACCTTGGTTAAAAAGTTAGGATTAGTAGAATTAGGAAAAGCTCTTCTTCCAGGCGCCATTTCAGGATTAGCCAAACAATACCCAAATCAAATGAAAGGGATCGCAGGAACACTTGGGAATTTAGGTCTCAGCCACAATGTGGCAGATGAAAATTTAGATAATGGAGAAGATAAGGATTACTTACTCCAAATTCTAAATCATCTCAATGAAGTGTTTACTGAAGAGCAGTTTGAACAAGTTGTTCAACTGATGTTTCAGTTAGGAGATCAGCTAAAAGATGATCAGGGGATTCTCCAAAAAATAGAATACTATTTAAATCAATTACAAAAGAAAAAAGGACAAAGTGAAAAAGTATAAAGTACTGATATAATTAGATACTATGTACTAATTACTTAATACTAAATAAGCTAAAACGAGAAATTATGGAATCACAAATCACAGTAAACATAGCTGTCAAAGATAAAACAGAAGCACATCAAGTGAAAAAGGCTTTTGAAACCATGAATAGACATTTTGGAGCTAAAGGGATTATCAAGATGGAACATCTATTTCTAAATGATGCTTTTATCCGAAATCTGGTAAAAATTAAAATTAAAAGAGTATAACCGATGGCGCTCCCTACAGTACTGGCTATGCAAGCAATAAAGCAAAGATCAAAGGTTAGTATCGGTAGTACTGCTATTTCTGTACTACTAGCTACAGGATTAGGCGCTGTCGGCTTTTTTGGAATTCGAGCATTAGTACGGAAATTCAAAAGGGATATTCGTGAGGGACAAGCCCTCAATGAAGGTAATCCTGCCAATTTTGCCATTCGATTGGTCATGGCTTTTGAAAATGACAACGCTTTTGGTTGGGGAACAGATGAAGAGGCTTTATTCAGAACCTTAGAGCAAATCCCATCGGCTAGTATGATGCGAAAAGTACAGCGCGCTTATCGAGATCTGGAAGGTATAAATCTTGCAGCTGACTTGCAAAGTGAACTTACTACAGAGGAGTTCGCTATTGCCAATGAAATTATTAATTCAAAAAGATAAAAAGATGCAACAAATTATAAAAAGTAGGACCCGAAAGAAAAAAAAGCCATTATCACAAAAACAGATTTTGATAATTGGACTTGGTAGCGGTGTGGCATTAGGTTTAGGATACCTAGCTTATAACCATTTTAGAAATAAAGCTGCTGTAAGACGAAGCTTTACTAATAATCCAATTACAATTCCTTCCGAAGACATTGTAACAACACCAAATTTACCAGTGGCTGCCGTTGGCAACTTTCCAGTGAAAAGAGGTGCCAGAGGTTCATTAGTAGTGATGATACAAAATGCACTCCTGGCAAAAGGAGGACAAGCCGCTATGATCATCAAAGAGACTAGTTTTAGAAATGGTCGTGTGGACGGAATTTTCGGTAAAGGAACAGAACGAGCACTTAGAGCAGCCGGTTTTCCTTCGGCAATTACGCAAAGTATTTTTACCACTTTAGTAGGCAAAACTACAACATCAGGATTCGATGCTGCATCGATCTCAAAAGAAATTATAGATGCTGCCAATAAAAGAAATCTGTTTGGAGTACTTGGTGGATTGAAGAAAATAAATTCTGTACCCCAATATCAATCAGTGAGTACTTTTTTTCAGGGAGTACGAATCGCAGGGATTAGGGTCACTTCTTTAGTCAACGCCTTATTAAGTGTGGCATTCAAACAAAAAGAACTTGAGAAGGTAAAAATAAGATCAGAGTTCAGGCGTATGGGACTCAAACAAAATGCTCGCGGAATATGGTTCATACCAGGACTCGGTGGAGCCATTGGCTCTTTTGATAACAATGCAAATCAAGTCAATAATGAGTGGAACTTGGCTATCGCAGTTAAACCTACCCTACTAAAGTCTACTGATGGATCTTTTATAGTTCCTGAATTAACTCCTAATACGGTAGTAGGATATATCACAGGTATGGAAAATGGAGTCACCAGAATTCTAACTCAATCTGGAGAAACCGTCTTCGCTCCTACCAGAAACCTATCCTCCTTTTGACTGCCATTGACAGATTAATCATAAATCAACCAGATAAAACAAAGCTTTAAAAACTAACAGAAATGAAAAAAATAATAAAATGGTTACAACCGATTTTTGATAAGTTCGAACCTCTTTGGAGCTACTTTAAAGTATGGCGGGAATTATCCTCATTAGCGGTTGGGCTAATTCTTTGGATTCATAGTGCGGTTTTCCTTCGTTGGATAGATCCTACTGCAGGGACGTATGATGCGGGTGTATTTCAGGTATATCTATTTGCCATTATTGGGATTTTTATTCTACACGGAATTGTACGGATCTTGATGAAACTCATCTGGCCTACTTCCGAAGATTATCTCGACCATCATTTCAGAAATGACTTTAACACCGTTACACCATGGCAGAAACTAAAACTATCAACCTTTATATTCTTTGCTTTCTTATTTGCAGTAGCCTTACTGGCCAGGGCTCTATGAGCCATAGAGGCAACCATAAAGATGAGCAATACACTAGACAATGTGTAAAAGAACTATACGATTCCCAAGTTGGGGTTCGAGAAACTGGAGGTTCTAATCGAGGACCTCAGGTAGAGATGTATTTAGAGAGTGTGGATTTAGGTCCTGGATATGCCTGGTGTGCAGCTTTTGTTTCTTGGGTTTATCAGAATACAGGTATTCAAACGCCACTTAATGGTTGGGTACCGAGTTATGCATTAGAGCGTAAACGCATTTATCAAAGAGGAAAGTTTAGTAAGAGTAAGCCACAACAAGGCGATGTATTTTTAATCTGGTATCACAAATTGAATCGTCCGGCACATATCGGATTTGTAGATCAGTGGGGAGATAAATGGATTGTAACCGTAGAAGGTAATACAAACGATAATGGCTCTCGTGAAGGTGATGGTGTGTATCGAAAACGAAGATTGAAAAAACAAATCTGGGTAGTATCTGATTTCATTGGTAACAATTAATATCAAAATGTAACATTAAAGTAAATGCTTGGAAAGAGTTTGCAAATATTACGAAGTAAAGGATATAAGGTTTATAGACAGCCTTATAAACTCAATATCGTGGGGTATCGCAGTCGTTTTATACATAGTAATCGTTTTGACGATGAGATACACGTTTTTTATACTAATGATAAAGGGAAATGGGTATATCATATGTTTAAAGCAACTACGGATCCAGGGCAATATTGGTTAGACAATCCTATGCATTCTCAAGGAACCGCTTTTTTAAAAAAAGGACAATATATAGATGCCTATAGTTTAGGATTGCATAGAGGTATTTATCAAGCTCTTATACAAAAAGCTCCGGTAAGTGTTATTCGAAACTATGAGCGAAAAGGATTGTTTAAATGGTTCGAATCTGGATTTCAGGATACAGGAAAATTTGGAATCAATATTCATCGAGCCAGAAAACAAGGAACTACCAAAGTGATTGATGACTTTTCCGCTGGGTGTTTGGTGTTTGCCAATGCCAATGATTTTGATCGTTTTCTAAAACTTTCTAATGAACATAGAAAACGATATGGAAATTACTTTACAGTGACATTAGTAGATTTTAGAGATGAACGAAGAAGACGATTGCAATTAGCAGCTTGGGGATCTTTGATAGCTGCCGGTGGATTATTAGCAATTACCAGAATGAGCGTATGAAAGTTTCAAAAAATACACAGAAAGCCGGTTGGGTTCTCATTGGGAGTATGTTGGGGTTTATAGTAGCTAAAAAATATGCTCCAAAGGAAACCTATCCTTTTGTACTAATAGGTGGTTTTATAGGAACTTGTTTGGGTGAAGAATTAATATCACAAGAAGAAAAATGAATGATATGAAGTGGAACACAAAACTTCAAAAGGATAAAAGAAAACGATGCAGAGCTTTTATAAAAGCGTTGGAAAAGTTATCATCTCAATATGGAGTAGCAATTGATAGTTTCGGAGCTCCTTATGTTTTAGAAAATCCACAACCGATTATCTATGAAGTAGATGATGATACCGAATCTTTGGAATCCCTATGGGACGGAAAAGAAGGGTATGATTCTTTCGCAAATAAAAACTTAGCAAAGTAGTATGAAATCTATACGACAAAAAGGAATCTATTTTGAAGGAGAGGAACCGGTTAAGCTAAGAGCTTATTATAAATATGAACTAGCTGCATTATACAATGTATGCACCAAAACCTTCTCTTCTTGGATACATACCTATTTGGAAGAGTTAGAGAAATTTGGATATAAAAAAAGTACCAAGCTTCTGAGACCAGAAGTGGTGCGTTTTTTGTTTGAAAGGTTGGGGGAACCTTAAAACAAAATAATATTTAAGGAAGATATAAAGCTGGTATAAACATAATACAGGAAGCTATTTATCTTTTTTAAGTATTATGAGAACTCAACCCGAAACTAACTCCTAGTGATTCTATATCATTACCTCCAGATATTCTAAAGTAATGATCAAGAGAAAAAACACTGTTGCTCACATCAGCAAACGAGCCAAACAAATCCGAAAAAAAGGAGAGAAATGGACGGATGCGATCAAAAGAGCATCCAAAGAATTAAAATCAAAGAAGCATGTACTTGGAGCAACTTCAAAAGCTCCTTCTTATACCATCAGTGGATTAAATGGTTTAAAAGGATCTGCTAACACTACTCCTATTCCCGAGATTAACATTACTTTTTCTAGAAGAAGAAAGGTTACCGGAAAAATAGGTTCTGCAAGGGATGTAGCTAACACTATCTCCAAATTTTATACAAAAAACACAATCGAAGTTAGAGAGCAATTTTTTGTTTTGTATTTGGACAATAGTTATAAAGTACTAGGATATCACACCCATTCCGTTGGTGGTATCAAAGGAAGCCTTGTTGATCTAAGAATTCTATTCTCCGTTGCATTAAAAAGTTTAGCAACCAGTATTATCATAGCACACAATCATCCATCCGGAGCCTTAAGACCAAGTTCATCCGATATCGGTATAACCTCTAAGATTAAAAAAGCTGGAGAGTTATTAGACATCCAATTATTGGATCATATCATTATTACCAAGGAGAGCTTTTACTCATTTGCTGAAGAAGGGAAACTATGAAGAAACCCGTATTGCTGGACCTGTTTTCCGGGATAGGTGGATTTCCTAAAGGACTCATAGAAGGTGGTTTCAAATTCAAAAAACACTACTTCAGTGAAATTGATCCTTTTGCTATCGCCAATTATTCATATAACTTTAAAAATGCTACTTATGTCGGACCAATCGAAAACATCAAAAAAGGAACCATCCAAAAACCAGATATCATCACCTTCGGTTCCCCATGCCAGGATCTTTCGATGGCTGGAAAACGGAAAGGTATCAAAGGAAGTAAGAGCAGACTCTTTTTTGAAGCAATTAGAATCCTCGACCTTCATAAACCCCGTCTGTTTATCTTTGAAAACGTCAAAGGACTTTTCTCCAGTAACCAAGGCAAAGACTTTGAAATCGTACTTAGATCGTTTGCCAACCTTGGGATATATGACATCCAATGGCAATTGCTTAATACTTCCTGGTTTCTCCCCCAGAATAGAGAGCGGATCTACCTTGTCGGATCACTTAGAGGAACAACCAGACCCCAAGTATTTCCTATCGGAGAAAGCTGTCAAAAGACTGAAAATTGCACTCGAAGAAAACTCTCGGAAGCCAACATTTCTTCAACAATACATACCAAAGTAGGTGACTCTTATGTAAAAGACAATCCCTATATCTTAACCATCAGAGGCGGTAGAAATGTAAAAAGTGGATCAAAAGTAGAATTCCGAAAAGATGGAAACACCAATTGCCTAACGGGTGTTCCTGAAGACAATCTGTTTTATAATAATTGGATACCATTAAAATCTGAACGCACTGAAAAAGCAAAAAGCATTCGAAAAAATCATCAGAAAAAAGGAAAAGATTATGCTCCTTTTAAAGAAAAACAATTGGTGCCTCGTGCTGATGGGAAAACAAGCGCAATCCTGTCGCAAGGACATCAAGATAATCTAATCACTAATTTACATTGTGTTCGTAAATTGACTACTTTAGAATGTGAACGCTTGCAGGGTTTTCCTGATCATTGGACAAAATATGGTATTCGTGATGGTAAAGAAATAGAATTGAGTGATAGTAGAAGATACCAGTTGATCGGAAATGCAGTGAGTGTTCCTGTTGTGAAAATGGTTGGCATACAACTTTTAAAAGGGATATCTCAAAACCAAAACCCTGTAAAGAATACCGATCACAATATGTTCATCTTACAATCAAAAGCATTGAAGCTTCAACTTTTATTTTTGAAATCATAACACATTGTAACCTATCCCGAACTATCAGGAAAGCATAAAAACATTTTAACCTAGCATTGTCTAATGAGAAAAAACGCTGTTTCATTTGACAATTATCATCAAACACTCTCCCAGGATGATATAAAAGATCTTCCTGATATTCTACAAAAAGGACATCAATTCTTTTTGGAAGCTAAAGAGTTCTATCACCAAGAACCAGAAATATGGGAAACCATTGATATCTATCTGGAGCAATTGAACTTGTTCTTATCATCCCAGGAAAAAAAAAATAGCAATGATGCTGCAGTTGATTTTCTAAAAACCTTCCTGAATATGCATAACTCTGTTCAATCCAAAGATGAATTAAAGGATTTCATATTTAGACTACAAAAAGCAGTCTCCAATAAGAAAATTACCAAAGATGATCGGTATGCAACGCATATAGAACAATTGCAGCACAAGCTGATCAAACAACATAACGAAATGATCCTGCAGGATCAGGTTAAAATTTTCATCAATCGCAAATGGAGATCCCAACTAAAAAGGATTGTCAATCCATTGCCAGACAAAAACCTATCCGGTCTTGATATCACAACTCCTAGAGAAGGCTACCTATTCACCTCTTTTGATCAACAACCTATAGCCAGCGCTACTCCAACTTTTCGATTGCCTGGAGCGATGGGCGAATTGTTAGGGGATTTAGAAAAATTTGAATTAGCCATTACTATTGAAGGGGATCAAGGAGGTGGGAAAACTAGATTTACATACCAGTTAGCCGATGCTTTTGCAGAGATCGGAAATAATGTTGCCATTTTCACCTTAGAGATTGGCGGTAAATCTGATTTAATTACCCGAATGAAAGATGAATATCTCAGTCCACAAAATAGGAATCGTATCTCCAGAGCAGATCAACTTCCTGACGGATATCAAACAATTTCAAATGCTACTGGTGTCTTTGATGTGATCATTATTGATAGTTGGAACAAGACAGGATTACCCTCACAAGACTTTGATCGCTTACGAAAACAATATCCGGATACCATATTCATCGTTATTTTTCAGCGTACTACTCAGAAAACCATTCGTGGAGGAACGGCTCCTTTATACGATGCAGGAATCAATATAGAAGTGATTAAAGTAGACGATACCTTCCAAAACAATTATGCGGTGACCACTAAAAATCGATATGGTATTACAGGGGTCAAATACAATATTTCTACTAAAGAAATTATTCGAGCTACCAATGATGTATCAGAAACAGAACCTCAAACAGAAACGGCATGACCTATTATCTCAATATCATCAAAACCATCTGGAGGTTATTACCAATAGCATTGCTGATTGTACTAGGAATCTTGTTTTTCCAATGGAAACGTGAACGCCAGAAAGTAACTGATTTTGCAGCAATCCAACATGCGCAATTTCAGGAGATAGAAAAGTGGAAAGATGCTGCAGGAAAAAACAGAGCCAGAGCAGAAATTGCGGAGATTAATGCTAAAAATGCAAAACTAGTAATGAATGAAGAACTCCGGCAACTACTGAAAAAAGAAGTTGGAAATCTAAAACGTAATTTGATCAGTTATTCTGCTGTGAAATCTTCTACCAAAGGTGAGTTTAAGACAAAAGGAAAGGATACTATGTATGCAGTAAATAAATTACAGTCTTTACCTGCAAAACAATTTGGAATTCATAATCCGGATCTGGATTTCGAAGGTTTGTATGTTCCCAACCTGGATACGCTAATGGCCAATTATAAAATCACACATAACTTTGACATTTTCTATTACTACAAAAAGCCTGGTAAATCTCCTTGGAATCTATTTCGCAGAAAAAGAGCAGTAGCTGAGATTAAATTTCATAACCATGGATCTCAAGCAGATAGTTTATTTACAGTTGTTTTGGAACGGAAGAAAGGATTATTGAAGAGACTTTTTAACAAATAAAAATCTGTTTACAACTTTAATAATGGAATATTTCCAAATTTTATACTTTTGACTAGGAATAAATCCTAGTCATGAAAAAAGTTTTAGTAAAGGAACATATCATTTTGGATAAAGAATTGTTTGACTCTTTTTATGCTGATGCTAAAAAGAAAGGTCTGCTTGTCATTTCCAATAAAAAAGGAAGAGCAGAAATGAGTACAGGCATTTTTATGCTTAACGGTATCCCCGATGTATCAAAAAATGATCATTATATCAAAAGAGTATTATTTGGCTTAATCCAAAAATACGGTTGCTTCCATTTTACATCCAAAAGATTTCAAGAAAAAATGTTGCTATATGAATACAAGGATGAAACAAAGACTTGGAGCAGTTATAATCGGTTCGAATGAAAATATTAAAAGCTTTTAGTTTAATATAAACTTCCTCTTTTTACTATTAAATCTCTTAAATTCTAAAATGATTATTAAACACATAAAAAAATGTAAATTTTGAGGGAAAAAATAGTCTATTAAATTTTTATTATTAACTTAGAGTAACATAAATTTATAGAAACCCCATACCCAGATGTAATCTGGGTATGGGGTTATTTGTTGAAATTCTAAAAACTTATGAAAAGAATGTTGAATAAATAAGCTCCGTACAATCCTAAAAAATACTTTTTATAAACTTTAATCTGAATCAAATAATGAACTTTTTTGCTAGGAAAAATAAAACAATAGAAAAGAAAAAATTAGAAATTGAACCAATTAAACTATATAGTTCTCTTACTAAGAGTAAAGAATATACTTATTTAAGAGGTATTCAAGAAGAAGTTCTTAAAGAATGGCATACTAGAAGAAATGATAAAGAATTAATAGTTAAGATGAACACCGGAGCAGGAAAAACTCTAACAGGACTGCTGATGCTTTATTCTAAAATGTTAGAGAGTCAACAACCCGTAGTTTATATGTGTCCTGACAATCAGCTTTTTCATCAAGTAGTTGAACAATCTAAAAATTATAACATACCAACCTGTATTATCGAAAATCAAGATTTTCCCGAGGAGTTTCTAAATGGTGAGGCTGTTCTAGTTACTACTATTCAACGAATGTTCAATGGTAAGAACATTTTTGATAGAGATAAGATAAAATTAAAGGCAATTTTAATAGATGACGCTCATAAATGCGTGGAACGAATTATAGAAAGTTTCACCCTTAAAATAGCCAAAAAACATGATTTATATGAAAAGCTTAAATTACTATTTAGAGCTGATCTTAAAGAGCAATCTATAGGTTCATATGAAGCAATGACATTAGGTGAACCATCCTATTATATGAGAGTTCCATTTTGGTGTTGGTTGGAAAAAGAAAAAGAAATAGTTGGTCTATTTACAGAGTATATTTCAGATAAAAAGACTCTCCTTTTTAAGTGGGATCTTATGATAAATAATTTATCACAATATGAAATGTACATTAACGGTTACGGGATAGAAATAAGTCCTATGGTTTCTTATATCAAAAATGTAACAGCATATGATACGGCATCTCATAAGTATGCTCTTTCAGCAACATTTGTTAATGATTACTCATTAATTAAAGATTTAAATTTTTCTAAAGAATCTATAACAAATTCAATTACACCACGGAATAGAATGGATTATGGACAAAGACTTATCCTTACTCCTAAGAGATACTATAATAGTTTAAGTGATAAACAGCAGTTGGATATTATAGATCATCATTTAAAAAACAAACAAAATGTAGTTGTTTTAGTATCAAGTAAGAAGAAGGCAGAAGGCTGGGAGAAAACAGGAGCTATAGTAGCGGATAATGATAATTTAGAAGAGACTATTGAAAAAATCAAATCATCAAAAGGAAAGCTTTACGTTTTCGTTAATCGTTATGATGGAATAGACCTTAGTGGAGATTCTTGTAATGTTTTAGTTGTTCACGACCATCCAAGATTTAAATTTTTAAAAGATGAGTATTATCAGAACATACATCACGAAACAAATTCTAACAGAATAGCGCAAACACTTGAACAGGGTATGGGTAGGAGTGTTAGATCGAGTAGTGATTATAGTGTTGTTTATTTGGTCGGTAGATTCAATTTAAATTTTCTAAGAAAAAGAAAAAATTTAGATTTTTTTAATAATCATACAAAAAAACAACTAGAAATGGGTTTATCCTTATTAGATGGACAGAAACTTGATGATAGTAATGCGGTATCTACTATTACTGAAATAGCAGATTACTGTTTGAATCAAGATGATGAATGGAAAACTTTTTATTCTAATTTTATGAATAAAGATGAGGAGGTAAGTACCGAATCGAGAGATAAAATTTTACAAATAAATTTGTTAGAAAGAGAAGCTATTTATGCTTTTGTCAAAGAAGATTATGAAGAAGCAATCAGCTATATAAATGATATCATCTCATTAGGGATAAGTGATATTGAGAGAGCTTGGTACTATCAAATACAAGCTCACATTGCTTATAGACTTAATAAAAATACCTCCAACGATTTATTACAAAAAGCGAGGACATTGAGTATCAAAATGTATCAACCTTTTTTAGGAAAAACGAAACATAAACAACAATTTTCTAATTCTCAGTATAGAAGAGCGCTTGATTTTATCCAATCATTTTCAACTGATAATGATTTATTATCTCATATTGATGAAATTAATAAAAATCTTGTATATAAAAAACAGAATTCTGCCATATTTGAGAAGACTTTGAAGGAGCTAGGGGAACTATTAGGTTTTAAGGCTTCCCGACCTGAAAAAGATTCTAAAGAAGGTTGCGATGTTCTTTGGTTTTCAGATGATTATACTTTTGTTATAGAGGCAAAATCTGAAAAATTACCGGAGAACAAAATATCCAAAAGTGATGTTGAACAATTATATCATTCTTTAGAATGGTTTAATGATAAATACATTTATAATGGAGAAATCATAGGTGTATCTTTTCAACCAAATAACAGAAAATATGATGATGCGGTTGTAACTGATCAAATACGTAGTGTGTCAGAAGCTTCTTTGGAAGAAATAAGATTTGCTATTAAACAGTTAAAAGTTTTAGTTAAAAATAATGGAATAACCTCATTAAGTGAAAATGACATTAAAACCGAACTCGAAAAATTACATTTTAATAGTAATCAAATTAGAAATAAATATTTTAAAATAATTAAATAGGATATCTGAAGCTGCAATAATGCTTAATAAAAAGAAATTATAGAATATAATATTTAAGAGATGCTAAAAGACTATCCTATTCCAGGAAACCTAAAAGGAACAATAATTTTTATTCATGGTATTTCATCTTCATCAGAAGTTTTTAAAGATATAATGAACTCCAAAGAAATTCAATTTTCTAAAATTTCTTTCGACCTTCCCGGACATGGTAAGGCTTACGGTTATCAGGAAGATTTCTCTTTATTAAGTTATAAGAAGGCCCTTGTATCTTATATCAGTATCATCCAAGAAGATATAATTCTAGTTGGCAACTCATTTGGAGGGCATTTGGCTATTGAAATAGCGGATCAATTAAAAAATTTAAAAGCATTAGTAATATTTGGTACACCTCCACTTAAAAAACCAGTCAATTTTGGTGAAGCATTTATTCCTATTGAAGCTTTACAAACTTTTTTTAAAGAAAATCCTTCAGAGAAAGAAATAATTAAAGCTTCAAAAATTGCCGTATTCAATCCAAAACACAGTGAAAGAATAATTGTTGATTTTAAAAGATCGAATCCAGATGTTCGCAGAAGTCTAGCTTTGGATCTAGAAGAAGGTAATTGGGCTAATCAATATAAAATTTTCAAAACCTTATCTATTCCAAAATTTATTGTGAAAGGCAAACAAGACCCAACTGTCAATTCGAAATACTTGGATTCAATTTGTGCTACCGACCAAAACTGCACAATTTTCGAATTTGACCAATGTGGTCATTATCCAAGCTTAGAAAAACCAAATGAATTTATTGATACCATAAAATTTATCTCCGAAAAAGTTCTTTTATGAAAACTCTTACAGAATTAGAAACAATAAATTATAATCAACAATTTATTTACAAACTAAGAAATCTATATTTAAGAGATAAAGTACTATTTCATCAAGTTAAAGAATTTACACCCTTTACTTACAGCATAAATGAAAGAGAAACTCTGAATATGATTCATTTCGATGATGATGATTTAGGAGAGACACCAGAGATGAAAAGATTACTAAAAGAAGGTGTAAATGTTCTACCAGAAATAAGTTCTAAGGATTTGTTGGATATTGCAAAGAAAAAGGTTCTAATATTTAATAAAGTTAATGATCAAGATGATATTTGTAATTATATTCAACTAATTAATTTCAATGGAAAAGCCAAATATCTATATTCCGACAAGATCATTCTAGATAAAAATCTTTTTTTAAACACTGCCCTAACTTTTGACAAAATGGGCGCTATTGGGAGAGAACTACTATCTATTTTCCCGGAAATAGAAGTTACTAATTCTTATTGGAAGCGTTTTCAAAGATTAACAAAACAAGAAAAGAATATATTAAAACTTCTTGCTAAAGGTAACTCAATAAAGGAAATCGGAGATTTAGTTTTTATATCACCTAATACCGCTCATGTCCACAAACGTAATATTTACAATAAATTAGGAATACATAAGATTACAGAATTGGTTAAGTTTTCAATAATTTTGGAAATAATTGAACAATAGCTAATATACTTTTTCAAATTCTTCACTATTAAAAATACCATTTTTGTGGTATTTACTCATATACATTTGTACAATATCTTCGTAAGAGTCGGAATGTTAATTCAATCACAAATTAACACTCTGAATAACCTAATTTTAATTCAAACAGTTATGAGAAAAATTTTGTTTATAATTTATTTAGCACCCATATTTCTATTTTGTCAAACTCCTTTATTAAATGATGGTTGTTCAGATGTTTTAAGATTATCTTCTAGGGATGTCACTATTGAATCTACAAGAGCCACTACTGCAAAGTATATTTATGATAATTATTGTAGTGGTAAATCTGCAAAAGGAACAATAAATATAAAAGCAGTTGATGAAGATCTTTTTGAAAGTTTTAGTTTTGGTTTTGGGAGCAAAAAAGAAAAATTAGAACATATTTGTAAGACTTACCAAAGTAATTATAAAGCTTCTTATGAAAGGAATATAAATAAAAGTCATGTCGTGCGTGATGCTATATCTGCCTGGGAAAAGTGTAAAGAGTTGTCAAATCAGGGGATCAATATAAGACCATCTTTATTGAAATCTTCATTCACTGTGGATGTCAGAAGAATTGGAGATGATATTGAAATTAATGGTGTGTATTATGATACTAAAGCTTGTGAGTGTAAAGCTCAAATAAAAAATACTTTTGGGCAATTAAAAACAACTTTAGTTAATTCTGACACCAAACATAAAATCAAAGATGGAAATACCTGGAGTGTTATCTGTACACGTAAAAAGATGAAAGAAGGAGATATGCAATTTTATCCTGAATTTGATTTTAAAATGCCAACTTCAAAAGGATCCTTTAATATCACACTTCCTAAAAATGTTAAACCTACCCATAGTTGGATAACAGAAGTTATTAGTGAAATTGAAGATTTAAAAGTAAGTATTCGGAGTACTCATGACACTCTGCAAAAACAAATTTCACGTGTTGATAATAGATTTGGTAAGATTAAATGGGTTAAAAAATGTACGGATGCAAATGGTGATTGTAATGGAGCTAGAGTTAGTGGTATAACTGCTCCTAAAGGATATAACTTCGCATTTTATACACAGGACACTTATAGAGGAGGAAAATGCGGTAAGGGTTCAAAATGTAAAGTCTTCTATAAAATAGAATTATAATTTATAATTTCCACTCATTATAGTTAAATTATCAAAGTTGATTTGTTATCATTTTTAGAAATCTTATAAACTAAAGGCTTTTTATCAAAATCGGCCTTTTTTGAATATTTCTTTCCTTGGTCACTATTACGAGACGATGTATTATACAAAATAACATTACTATAATTTAAAGAATGGATCATGGACAACAAAGAAAATGTTTTTACGCTCATGGGCGCTAGTATTACCTGACAATCCTTACTTTCTAAATTATTTAATATTGAATCTAAGATCGTTACCGTTTGATTAAAATTAAAAAAATCAAATTCCATAATTTGGTTTTTCCCTAAATTGGATAAAAGAATCTTATTCTGTTGCTTGCATTCTAGATAATATTTTTTGTTATGGTTATTGATAAAAACATAAATATCTTCATAATTAAACTCAAGTTCTTCTATTATTCCTATTGCAGAAAGTCTTTCGTAACCCAAACTAATCAATAATTTTCTTTTTTTATATCGATCTAGTATTTTATCTTCTGTAAGTAGAATTTGCTTATTCGTAATTGCTGGTGAATTAATATCTATATAACTCTCAAATAAAGAATTAGTGTATGAAAAATACACATTTGAATATTGATTATCACTATTAGCTAACAACTTTAAAATTCTTGCATATAATGACTTCATCATTACCGAATAATCAACAACAATAACTCCCTTTAGATCTTTAAGAATATACTCAAGATCATCAGTTTTATAAAAATTGAATCCATAATCTTCTAATTTAAAGTATTCAGAGTTTTCATTATTTTCGACTAATGTAAAACAGTATTTTTTTCCAATTTTTATATCCTTTTCGTTCAATATAGTTGCTAAATGACTCGCTCTTTGTTCATAGCCGATCGATACAATCAAATGATCAATTAATTCTAACGATTTTATATCTTCAATAGTCTTTTGTTGAACATCAAATATCATCAAACAAAGTTTTTGTATTATTAATCAAATTCACACCATCTTGCTTTATGATATTTTCAAAAGAAGTAGGATAATATTTTCTAATAGGAATTTTATATTCTATATGTAATAAATAATTAAGTCTCAAGTCTTTTAATAAAACGGTATTAGATTCTCGAAGATCATTTTCCCCAATAATTAATAAAGCCCCATTATTAACTAGTTTCTTTAAAGAATCTTCATAGCCCATCATCATTCTTTTATTATTAGGAATTTTAATCCAATTACAAAAAGAAGATGTCTTCCAATCAGATTTTATATTTAAATCATTCTGAAAAAATTCTCCAATCAATTTTATAATATTAAATGGTAAGAGTTTTTTGTTATATCTATCATTCGCTACAGGAATAGCCTTTATTCTTTGAATATAAAGTTCCTTAATTTTCACTAATGAAGAGGCTTGTTTACTTATAGGAACTTTCTTCGGCTCTCCATTCCTATCATATTCAATTTCCTTAGAAATATATTCCATCAACTTTTTAAGATATCTTGGGTTTCCATCTATTATTTTAATTATGGTATCCTTTCCGTGATATTGAATAGGAATTTTTTGTGGTCTATATTCAATCCTATTGTTAACAAACTTTGTTACTATTATTCTGTTAAAAATCACTTCTTTAATTTTTCTTACAATCGTAGAAGATCGTGACCTGTTTCGATCTTTTAATTTTTCTATTGAAATTCCTTTTTTTTCTAAAAAAACTTTAAAATTAGGTTCCCTTTCTGTTGTTTTCAAAAAAATATAATTCAATAATTGTTCATCGGTAAATTTGTTTAGAAGAATACCTCCGAAAATATTATCTACTGACTCTGTCTTTTTTACATATTCGAAAACGTTAGTGTAAGAAAAAACACCAAGTATTTTTTTTAAATCAAGTTTTTCATTTTTTAATTCAAATAAGGTTTGTTCAGCTAATTTTTCTGAAAACTTATAATAATCCTTTTGATTGTTTTTGGTACTATCGTTTGATTCATTAGGCCATAAGTATATCTTGTTATAATCATGAATTTGGAAAGGAGGATCAATGAAAGAAGACATTCCCATATTATGAAGAGGTGCTAATGTAAGTTTTAAAATTATATTAGTTGCTCCTCCTCTTAAATTTTTCACCATCTCTTCAGTAAAACGGGAATTGTAAATTTCTAATTCATCAAAACACAATGCATATTTCTGCTCATTACTAAATTCAAACAATTCGTTTATCGCCTTAGTTAATGGATCAATATGGGTCAAAATTTCTCCTCTATAATTTTTAGCTTTGGAATATTTTGATAGTGACAATCTCTGTCTTGCCTCACGTTTTGCAGTAGACAATCCAGTTAGCAAAGTGCTTATTTTATAGCAATATTCTATCTCCAACCCAACTACTTTATTGAGTAATGTCGAAATTTCTCTAATTTTATCTTTATCAAAGTTTTTCTTATCAATAAAAAAAGAAACGAAGTCAAGGATAGATTCAACTATATTCAAATAATATATTTCATATATGATATTCTCTTTATCATTTGAAGCTAAACTAGATTCATCAAAACGTTCTTGTAATTCATCCTGTAAAATTCTCGACATTGGAATGTAAATTCCAATAAACGATACTTTACTTTTAATATCTTTTTCTTTTTTAGTGTTTGGTTCCCAATGATCTAGAGCCTGCGGTGTAAGCATTTTAAGCATAGTAGTTTTTCCACTTCCACGTGGCCCTATTACTATTGTATTATTTAAACTCACTAGTTCCTTAAAAGATGGATGAAGAACAAACTTCTCTCCTATTTCAGAATGCTTTAGGGGTCTTGCATTTAATTCATGTTCGATCATTTATTTAAGTATTAAAGATTCTAATTCCCCTCTATCTGTGTACAATACTTTTATAACATCACCTTTCTTTTGAAGGTTTTCAAATACCAAATTTCTATTTTTTTTAGATACATATTGCAGAAAAGGGAGGTCGGTTACAATATCAGACCAGTTCATATAATGTTCATCTTGTTCCTTAAGAAAATTGATAATTTTACTTTCAAGACTTTGAGAGTCAAGAGTACATCCAAAACCTTCTAACAATTTATTTGAATAGTTCCATCCGTCAGATGGGTTATATTCATATGTCTTAACAAACCCCTGGTTTTCACAAAACTCCATTTTTTTACAATCAAATTCAACTATATGAAAAGTATTCTGATCGTTCCTTGCTAATGAAGTTTTAAAACAGGAGAAACTACCCGACGCTAATAAACTTAAATTCTTGGGGTAAATCTCCCGCTGTTCAAACCTGAAATTATGTTTATGCCCATATATAATAAGATCTATACCTCTTATGTTTTGTAATAACTTTTCACTATCCTCTAGAAAATCATTATCATTTCCCCAAGCCTGATGAATTATTGGGTTATGATGAATTAATAGTATTTTTTTTTCGTTATTAGAATCGTTAATCGCTTTTTGAATTTCGTTAATCTTATCCGTTTTTATTTTACCTCTACTAGCATCAATTTCATTCCAATGATCAAAACAAGAGTTCAAAACAATAAAGAAGATATCCAAATCTGAATCTTCATAGACAAAGAAACTATTTTCTAATAATTGATTTCTAGAGGAATCATCGTTCGGGTTACTTGGATATAAAGGAAAACAGGTATCAAATTTTTTAATATAATCAAATGAATCCTTTTCAGCGTCTCTTGATGCCACATCATGGTTACCTATTGTCCCAATTAACAACTTTGATTTAACTTCGTGATGTATAAGCTTTAACTGATCCCAAGCGCTTTTTAAACCTTTATCATCAATTTGATGAGCATAATCACCAGGTGATAATAAATAATCTAATTCAAGGCTATTCTCTCGAATCAATTTTTTAAGCGCAGAAAATGGATTTTTTTCAATAGGGTCATCAGGCATCGAAGGAAAATAGTAACCTCCTTGCTGTTGTTTATTATCTTTTTCGTGACTATGTATATCACTTATAACACCTATTTTGATCATTTAGAAATTTTTAATTATTATTTCTTTTTTGATCGAATTCGTATTTACAAAAGATAAATCATTATTACGATTGAGGATAATTTGGTCTCCCAAATACTCTAATTGTTTAGCAAATAAATTATCGTTTCCCACAAACAGAATAAATTTACCCCCTAACTTTGTGATTTTTTCAATTTTTTGGATTAAATATTTTTTCTCAATTAAAGTAAACTCTTCCGAGTTGTATCGTTTGAACTTAGTATCGGATCCCAAGTACGGCGGATCAAAACAGAAGAAATCATTTTTTTGAACATTTGATGTGTCAATATTTTTAAAACAATTCACGCTTAAATCGATTCTATTTTGCAAAACTTTGGAACACCTTAATAGGTTTTCATTATCAATTAATTTTTTATAAATCCGGTTCCCGTATGGTACATTAAATTCTCCTTTTTTATTAACTCTATAAATACCACCAAAACAAGTTCTATTCAAATAAATATATTTTGAAGCGGTTTGTAATTCAGATAAACTCCTTGTAGATCTAATTTCATAAAACTCTTCTTTTGTATTTCTAAATTTAGATAGTTCAAAAATTAATTCTTCAACATTAAACTTTATTTGTTTAAAGACTGTTATAAGGTCTGCATTTATATCACTTAAATATGAAGTCCCATTTATATTGTTGTTTTGTTTTAAAAAGAAAAAAATAGAACCTGAACCTAGAAACGGTTCATAGTAATTATTAACTTTATTAGGAAGTAAATTAGAATGATCCTTTATAAACCATCTTTTTCCACCAACATATCTTAAAAAAGGTTTTACTTCGAAAGTAGATTTTTTCACTATAATTTCACTCATTCAAATGATTTACTAACTAATTATTAATTTGTAAATCGAAACTTACGAAAAAAAAAAAGAGTTTATCACAAATAGAAGTAATATTCCCCTTTTTTAATAGCATTAACTTCTTTTTCTACAACCTTTTTCAAACAATTTATATATTATAAAAATAGAAAAGAATATACGCTCGAAAGTAAAAAATAAGAAGACCATTAGACATCACTCAAAAAAAGGAAAATTAAACCAATAAATAATAAATACCTTATTAATGATTAAAAAGCTTTCTCTATAAAATCAAAAAACGATTATCCACTCTCTAAAAATACAGATAACATAATGCAAAATGTTGAAACTATGTTGAAACCAGCAGTAAAATAAACGGTTTCCAAAAAAGACAAAAAATGATCAAAAACAAAGAAACCCTTTGAAAATCAAAGGGTTTGCTTATGTACTCGGGACGGGACTTGAACCCGTACGTCCTAATGGACATTGGATTTTAAGTCCAACGTGTCTACCAATTCCACCACCCGAGCGTGGTATATTTCCTCAGAGCGAAAGACGAGATTTGAACTCGCGACCCTCACCTTGGCAAGGTGATGCTCTACCCCTGAGCTACTTTCGCAGTAATTTTATGAACTTTGCAATTCGTTATTGCGGATGCAAATTTAAAACATTTCTAGTAATACCAAAGTCTTTTCGCAAAAAAGTATAAAAAACTTTATACTTGAGAAGCTTTCTTCCTGGTTAACATACGTTTAATCTCATTTAATTTCATCAAAGCTTCTACAGGAGTAAGCGTATCTATATCAATATTTACAATTTCATCCTTAATTTCTTCTAATAAAGGATCATCTAAATTAAAAAAACTTAATTGTAACTCATCCTCTTCTTGGATCCCTTTTATCTTATCCGTGAGCTCTTCGCTACTATGCGATTTTTCTAACTTCTTAAGCATCTTATTTGCTCTATGTAGCACTTGTTGAGGCATTCCTGCCATTTTAGCAACATGGATTCCAAAACTATGCTCACTGCCTCCAGGAACTAGTTTACGAAGAAACAATACATTATCTTTTAATTCTTTTACTGCTACATTGTAATTTTTAATCCTCTTAAAGGTTTCACACATTTCATTAAGCTCATGATAATGCGTAGCAAATAAGGTTTTAGGTCTCGCTGGATGTTCGTGAAGAAATTCGCTAATCGCCCAAGCAATAGAAATTCCATCATAGGTACTTGTACCACGACCTATTTCATCAAGCAATACCAAACTTCTATCGGATATATTATTTAGAATATTTGCGGTCTCGTTCATCTCTACCATAAACGTGGATTCTCCCATAGAGATATTATCGCTTGCTCCTACTCTAGTAAAGATTTTATCAACCGCTCCTATTTTAGCTTCGTCCGCAGGAACAAAACTTCCCATCTGAGCTAATAAAACAATTAAGGCTGTTTGTCTCAATATTGCAGACTTACCACTCATATTAGGTCCCGTAATCATAATCATTTGCTGATCATCTCTATTTAGAGAAACATCATTTGCTATATACTGCTCTCCTGGCGGTAATTGTTTTTCTATTACTGGATGACGCCCATTTTTAATCTCTAACGTATAAGAATCATCTATCAATGGACGTGTATATTTGTTTTCTTCAGCTAATTGAGCATAAGAACATAAACAATCCAATTGTCCGATCAAACTAGCATTTAATTGCACCGGCTTGATATACTCATTCATCCAAATAATTAAATCACTAAACAACTGTTGTTCTAGCGTTAGAATTTTTTCTTCGGCTCCAAGAATTTTAGCTTCGTATTCTTTTAACTCTTCTGTGATATATCGTTCTGCATTAACCAGTGTTTGCTTCCGTATCCAAGTTTCAGGAACTTTATCTTTATGGGTGTTACGTACTTCGATATAATACCCAAAAACATTATTGGAAGCTATTTTTAAAGAAGTAATCCCCGTTGCTTCTGTTTCGCGTTCCAACATTTTATCTAGATAATCCTTCCCAGAAAATGCAATCGAACGCAATTCGTCTAATTCATCCAAGTATCCATCGGCTATTGAATTACCTTTAAGAATATTTACAGGAGCTTCTTCGTTTAGCGTTTCCTTTATTTTGTTACGCAACAATTCGCAATCATGCAAGGTATCTCCGATTACTTTCAAAGCATCATTATCGCTATTAATCGCCTGTGCTTTTATCGGAACAATAGCTTCTAAAGAATTCTTAAGCTGAATAACTTCTCTAGGATTCACTTTTCCTGTAGCAACTTTAGAAATTAAACGCTCTATATCTCCGATTTGCTTAATCTGATGTTGAATCTTTTGATGCAGTACTCCATTATCCAAAAAGTATTGAACTACTTCATGCCGTTTTTGAATACTAACTACATTTTTTAGAGGCAAGGCCAACCAACGTTTTAAGGTACGTCCTCCCATCGGGGAGATAGTTTTATCAATAACATCTATTAATGTTACGGCATTTACAGCATTTGGATTATACAACTCTAGATTTCGGATTGTAAAACGATCCATCCATATATACTCATCCTCTGCAATTCTTTGTATAGCAGTAATGTGCTGCAATTTATGATGCTGTGTTTCTCCCAAATAATGAAGAATCACTCCAGCTGCTATAACACCTTCTTGCAAATGATCTACACCAAAACCTTTTAGAGATGTCGTCTCGAAATGGGTATTTAGTGTTTCGTTAGCATAGTCTGTTTTAAAAACCCAATCTTCTAGAAAAAAAGTATGAAAATCATTTCCAAAATCATTCTGAAAGCTTTGTTTTTTAGGCTTAGGAATTAACACTTCACTTGGACTAAAATTACGTAATAATTTATCCATCTGTGCCGCATCTCCCTGAGCTGTTAAAAACTCTCCAGTAGAAACATCTAAAAATGCAACCCCTAATTCTTTTTTACCATAATGCAACGCACACAAAAAATTATTGGTTTTACTCTGTAATACCTCATCATTTAATGCAACTCCAGGAGTTACCAATTCAGTCACTCCTCTTTTTACAATGGTTTTGGTCTGCTTTGGATCCTCTAATTGGTCACAGATTGCTACTCGTTCTCCGGCCTTTACTAATTTAGGTAAATAAGTGTTTAAAGAATGATGTGGAAATCCAGCCAACGCAGTTTCGTGTTCACTTCCATTGCCTCGCTTGGTCTGCACAATATTAAGAATCGCTGCTGCCTTAATGGCATCTTCTCCAAAAGTCTCATAAAAATCACCTACTCTAAACAGTAATAATGCATCTGGATATTTAGCCTTAATAGCATTATATTGCTTCATTAGAGGCGTCACTTTCTTTTCTTTTTTTGCTTTTTTTGGTGCCAAGAGGATCTGATTTTCTACAGTGGCTAAAGTAGGTATTCTTCATTTTTTTCTGAAACCTAACCAACAGGAGTTATTCATTTTTATTCACAATTTATTTAAAGGCAGTTGGCAGTATTAAGTTAGCGACAAGTACCGAGTAAAATGTTTTCCTAGCGTAGGCTTGGATCCATTATATTAACCAAGCGATTTCTATATTTTGGATTCTGACCTTCGTCAGAATAACAATAAATAATACTTTTGCTGTAATGAAAGAAAATAGAAAATTAAAAAATAGCGAACTAGATCGTAAAACAATAGCTGAATTTAAGGAAGCCGAAAAAACTCCTTTGATAATTATTCTTGATAATATAAGAAGTCTTAATAATATTGGATCTGTCTTTAGAACAGCAGACGCTTTTTTGGTCAAAAAAATATATCTCTGTGGTATTACTGCTACTCCTCCTCATAAGGATATTCAGAAAACGGCCCTTGGAGCAACAGAAACTGTAGATTGGGAACACACAGAAGACACTATGGATTTAGTTGCTAAATTACAATCAGAAAACATTAAAATTCTATCCATAGAGCAAGCAGAAAATGCTACTATGCTACATAATTTTATACCTGAACCTAATCAAACCTATGCTGTAATTTTTGGAAATGAAGTAAAAGGTGTTCAACAAAAAGTAGTTTCGGCTAGTAATGCTGTTATAGAAATACCGCAGTACGGTAGTAAACACTCATTGAACATTTCGGTTAGTACTGGAGTAGTAATCTGGGATTTGTTTTGTAAGTTTAATGCTCACTAACTCAATTATTATTTTCCTAATGAAACATATCTCTATACTACTGGTCATCTGTTTAACTTTAATAAGTTGTAACCAAAAGAAAGAAGCTCCTAAAAAAGAAAAATCCATGACAGAGGATCAACTAATCGCCAAAGCAAAAGAAATCCACAGTAATGTTATTACCTTAGATACTCACTGTGATATTAATGTAAAGAATTTTACCGATTCTATTAATTATACGCAAGATTTAAACTCGCAGATTACATTACCTAAAATGAAAAAAGGTGGTTTAGATGTAGCTTGGTTTATTGTATACACAGGTCAAGATTCATTAAATGCAGAAGGTTTTAAAAAAGCCCATGAAATCGCCATGTCTAAGTTTGATGCAATACATCGATTGGTTGATACACTAGCTCCTGATCAAATAGCGTTAGCAAGAAATTCTGATGATGTACGCAATATTCATAAGTCTGGTAAAAAAGTGGCCATGATAGGTATTGAAAACGGATATCCTGTCGGAACCGATATCAGCAACGTAAAAAAGTTTTATGATCTTGGTGCTAGATATATGTCTTTATCTCATAATGGTCATAGTCAACTTTGTGATTCTAATACAGGAGAAGCGGATGATATTTGGCTACATAATGGACTTAGCGACCTTGGAAAAGAAGTCGTTGCAGAAATGAATAAATGGGGAATTATGATCGATGTTTCTCATCCATCAAAAGAATCCATGCGCCAGATGATTGAACTTTCTAAAGCTCCAATTATAGCTTCTCACTCATCAGCTAGAGCATTATGTGATCATAGTAGAAATTTAGATGACGAACAACTACAATGGCTAAAAGAAAATGGCGGTGTTGTTCAGACAGTTGCATTTACATCATATCTAAATACTGAAAAGTTCGAAAAAAGAGTAGTAAAAGAAGTAGAAATCGGAAAGCAAATTGCGGATTCTATGGGAGTCACTTGGTTAGAACGCGATGAAGTAATGAAGCTTAGTTCTGAAGAAAAAGAAACCTATTACGACTTTTTAGGAAAAATGGCTGCGATACGAAGAGCTAAAGTTAAAACCATGAATGACCTACCTCCTGCTGTTGATGTTGTAGATTTTGTAAATCACATAGACTATATGGTTGATAAAATTGGCATCGAACACGTAGGAATAAGTTCTGATTTTGATGGTGGTGGTGGAATCGAAGGTTGGAGTGATGCTTCAGAAACTTTTAATGTAACACTAGAACTGGTAAAACGTGGATATACTGAAGCGCAAATAGAAAAACTTTGGAGTGGTAATTTGCTTCGCGTTTTGGACGAAGTTCAAAGAATAGCTACTGATCTTCAGAAAGGATAAATCTAACTTAGTAATTGGTTTAGAACCCAAATGTAATCTGTTCTATTCGAAATAAAATCTCTTTCGGATATATCGATAATTTTAACATTAAGGTGTGACTGTGCTTTTATATATCGCAAATATCCTTTATTGATTTTATCAAGATATTCGGCAGGGATTTTTTGTTCATAATCACGTCCTCTTTTTTTAATATTTTCTAGCAAACGTTCTGTGTTTTGATATAAATACAAATACAATCCGGGTTTAGGCAAATCTCTATACATAATGTCGAAAACCTTTTTGTACAACTTATACTCATCTTCTTGAAGTGTTACCTGAGCAAAAATTAAGGATTTAAAAACATCGTAATCGCTTACTACGAAATCTTTAAAAAGATCAAACTGACCAATATCATCCTGTAATCGTTGATATCGATCTGCTAAAAATGACATTTCTAACGGAAAAGCATATCGTTCCATATCCTCATAGAATTTTGGCAAAAAGGGATTGTCTGCAAATCGCTCTAACACAAGTTTTGCATTAAACTCTTCTGAAATCAAATGAGCTAAACTTGTTTTTCCGGCACCGATATTTCCCTCAATCGTTAGATACTGAACTGTTGATAATGAATATTTATCTTTTGGATTTGATATAACCTCTTTGAGCTTAGTAACCTTAGATATATCTTTAGTACTATCTAACAATTGACTTACTGTTTGTTTTAATACTGGATGTAGCTGTTCTGCTGCAATTTCTTCTAAAGGTTTTAGTACAAATATTCGATCTTGCATTGATGGATGCGGAACAGTAAGCTTTTGGGTCCTAATAACACCTTCAGAAGAAAAAACAACATCTAAATCTATTGTTCTGGCTTCATAACCTTCCTTATCCGTCCTATTTCTTCCTAAAGAATTTTCAATATCTAACAGCTTATCTAAAACTTCTGTTGTAGTATAAAAAGTTTTTATTAATACACAAGCATTATAGAAATCATCGCTACTAAAACCCCAAGCAGGAGTTTGATAAACCCCAGAAATCTTTACAACATCACCGATATTAGCATAAATAGCTTCTACCGCTTTTTGGAGGTATTCCAATCGATTTTCGATATTACTACCTAACGAGATATGTATGTGATTGGGTATTTTCAATTTCGGTTTTTTATATTCTGAATAGAACTCCGTATTTTTAAGAGCAAATTAAGGAAAACAAAACCACTTCACCTTATTTTTGTGCGAAGTATTATGAACTAATTACATTTTGAATAACACACCTCTGAATCTAAAAGATAAAATAACAGCATACAGAATTTATTTAATTCTTGGGGCTTTATTTATTTCTTCATTAGTTGCCTCTAATCTAATATTTCAGAAGTTTTTTTTCTGGGATTTCTTCGGGATATATACTTTCGAAATTTCTGTTGGAATTTTACCTTATCCCATAACTTTTTTGATAACTGACATCATTAGCGAAGTATATGGAAAACGAAAAGCTAACCAAATAGTTACCGCTGGTATTTTTGCATCTTTCTTTTCGTTATTAATTATTTATGTTTCTAAAGAAGTTCCGGCGACCAGTTGGTCCCCAATAAATGATGAAACCTTTACAAAAGTTTTCGGTGCTACTGCAGTTGCTGTTTTTGCATCGATGATGGCCTATCTATTTGCTCAATATATAGATATTCAAGTGTTTCACTTTTGGAAAAAAGTAACCAAAGGAAAGCATCTTTGGATCAGAAATAATTTCTCTACATTTTCTTCACAGTTCATAGATACTTTTACTGTATTGCTTTTACTATGTACTACAGGAATTATTGACTGGGAGCGTTTTGGAGTACTTCTACTAAATGGTTTTTTATTTAAAGTACTAGTTGCAGCTCTCGACACTCCGATACTTTATTTAAGTGTGTATGTACTAAGAAAAAGGTTTAAACTAAAACAAGGAGAAGAACTATCGTTAGAAATTTAAAAAAATCTAACAAATAGTTAACTCAAAAATGGCAACATTGTACCTTTGTAAATCGTTACTTTACACAAAAAGCAATCATAATGGTTAAAAAAGCCCTCAAAATCTTCGGTATTCTTATAGTTATTCTTGTAATAGCAGTTATTTCTATTCCTTTACTTTTTGGAGGAACCATTAAAGATAAAATACGATACTTAGCAAACGAACATGTAAATGCAAAAGTCGATTTTGCAGATGTAGACATTAGCTTACTTAGAAGTTTTCCGAAGGCATCTGTAATCATTGATGAGCTTTCTATTATTAATTTTGCTCCTTTTGAAGGAGATACGCTAGCATATGCAAAAAAAATATCTCTGGACATGTCCATAAATGAACTATTTAAAGACGCAGAAGAAGCTATTGGTGTTCAAAAATTCATAATCGACGAAGCGAATATTGCCGTAAAAACTGACTCTTTAGGAAATTCGAATTTCGATATTGCAAAAGAATCAAAAGAAACAAAAACTACCGACAGCGAAGAAGGAGGTTCATTTACTTTCGAATTAGATCATTATGAAATAAATAACAGTAAGCTATTATATAAAGATGATGTAGGAAAAATTACCTTACTAATGACTAATGTAAATCACAGTGGAGATGGATCTCTATCTGGAGAAAACATTTTATTAGACACAGCATCTAGCTCTGAGGTTTCTTTTAGTTTAGACGACACGAAATACCTGAACAAAAATGTACTAAAACTTGATGCAGAATTAGAATTAGATTTAGAAAATCAACGATACGCTTTTAAAGAAAATAAAGCACTGGTAAATCAACTCCCTTTAGAATTTGAAGGATTCGTACAACTATTTGACAAGTACACCGACGTTGATCTTAGTTTTAAAACACCTACTTCCGATTTCAAGAATTTTCTTGCAGTTATACCAGAAGTTTACGCCAAAAATTTAGATGGTGTAGAAACTACTGGAGATTTCTCGGTTAATGGTGTTATTAAGGGAAAAGCAGATGATGTTTATATCCCAAAGATGAATATCCAAATTGCTTCTCACAATGCTTCTTTTAAATATCCAGATCTTCCAAAGAGTGTTCAAAACATTAATATCGATACTCAAATAAAAAATGATACTGGTTTAGCAGACGATATCTATGTTAATATCGAAAATCTTACATTTAAAATTGACCAAGACACCTTTGCTGCAAAAGGAAGTCTAAGAAATGTTACTACAAATATGATTGTAGATATGGCAGTAAACGGGACTCTAAATCTTGCTAATTTAGATAAAGCATATCCTTTAGAATTAGAACAACAACTTAATGGAATACTTAAAGCAAATGTAAATACGAAATTTGATATGCTATCTTTAGAAAAAGAACAATATCAAAACGTAAAAAGCGCTGGAACCATAAGTTTGGATAAATTCACATATGCATCCCCAGAATTACCGAATGAGATAAACATAGAAAAAGCCAATGTTAATTTTAAGCCAGAGACCATTACCCTAGATAAAATGGAAGTTACCACAGGAAAATCAGATCTTGCTGCTCAGGGAACGATAAACAACTTAATGGGGTTTCTATTTTCTAAACAAGATCTTAAGGGAACCTTTGATGTTACTTCTGAAGTTTTTGCAGTAAATGATTTTATGGTCGCTGGAGATGAAACAGCTGAAGAACAAACGGAAGAAGAAACAACAGATGACCCTCTAAAAATCCCTTCTTTTATTGATGCAACATTAAATTTTGATGCAAAAAAAGTAATTTATGATAATCTAGAGTTACGTAATACTAAGGGGAGCGTAAAAATAAATGATGAAACAGCATATTTACAGAATGTAACATCTAACCTTTTTGATGGTGGATTAGCATTTAATGGAGAAGTTTCTACTAAATCTGCAACTCCAAATTTTGGAATGAATCTAGATCTAAGTAAAATAAATATTGCAAAATCATTTTCAAGCCTAGAGCTACTACAAGGTTTAGCACCAATTGCAAAAGCCCTAACAGGAGCATTAACAACGCAGATCAATATAAATGGTAGCCTAAACAATGATCTTACTCCAGTTCTTAATTCTGTAAAAGGAAATGCACTAGCCGAAATATTAGATGCCAAAGTAAATACCGCACAAACACCATTACTATCTAATTTAGATAATAAATTAAGCTTTTTAGACCTTGACAAATTAAACCTAAAAGACATTAAGACATCTCTTAGTTTTGATGATGGAAAAATCAATGTAAAACCATTCGATTTTGATATTGAAGGCATCAAAATAACTGCAGGAGGAAGTCACGGTTTTGATATGAATATGGACTACAATGTATCATTAGATGTACCTGCAAAATACTTAGGAAGTGAAGTTGGTGGATTAATTTCTAACCTAAGTGATCAAGAATCTAAGGACATGAAAGTTGCATTACCTATTGGAATATCTGGGAATTTTTCAAATCCAAAAATCAATCTTAATACTGGATCAGCAGTTAAGCAACTTACACAACAGATTATCGACAAACAAAAAGAAAAAGCTACCGGAAAAATTGTTGATGAAGGAACAAAGGTACTTACTGATTTATTAGGTGGTTCGAAAAAAGATAAAGACTCAACGAAAACAACTACAGATAAACCAGAAGATAAATTAAAAGATGCTGCCAAAGATATTTTAGGAGGTTTTCTAGGCAAGAAAAAGAAAAAAGACACGACAGGAACTAAAAACTAAGCTTGTTTTAGCCTATTATATATAGAAGATTCTTGTCATTTTTTTAATTATAATGTACTAATACTCCATTTTGCGTAAAAATTACTATTGGAATTAACCATCATTAGTAATAAATTTTTTTTGTGTTTATTTCTTAGTACATTAGTACTGGGAAAACTACAAAAAAAGCACGGGATTTTAATTGGATATATCAATTTTTATAAACCTTTTAAAATCAAAATATTAAAACTTCGCAAACGATATCTCGTATATTAAAAAGTTATTTCATTAAAGAAATAATGGTTGTCGCACAATAAATTTATTAAAATTGGATTAACTATTTAGTAAAGTTAGATCCAATACCTCTAATTCTTATAATTATAATTTTACTCGAAAAATAAACCCCGCAAAAAATTATGAAACTAGCTATTTTCCCCCTTGCATTTCTTATATTTTTCCCTTTGTTTTTATCATCTCAAAACTCAATGAATGATAACCCCATGAGATGGACAAAAGGGTGGACCAACTTTGATCCTAATCATGAAGCGTATCCAGAACCTGATAGCGACATTCCCAATATAATTAACAAAGACACCTATTTATCAAATGATTTAGTATACCTCTTGTCTGGAAATACGTATGTAACCAACGGAGCTACTTTAACTATTCAAGAAGGTACAATTATTAGATGTGACAATGAAACCTCTACTAGTTTAGTAATTACCAAGGGATCGCAACTAATAGCAACCGGACTGAAAGGGCAACCAATCGTTTTTACATCTAACAAATCTCCTAAAGCTAGAAAAAGCGGAGATTGGGGAGGAATAGTAATTGCTGGATCTGGAACTATAAACTCTCCATCAGAATCAGGAATTATTGAAGGAGATTTTCTTCCTCATTATTCATTGTATGGAGGAAATGATGATCAAGAAATGACTGCAATTATGACCTATGTAAGAATTGAGTATGCAGGAAAAAAAATCAACCAATCAAAAGAGTTAAACGGATTATCTCTTTATGGTTTAGGAAAAAAATCTATTCTAAATAACATTATGATTAGTCATTCTGCAGATGATTCTTTTGAGTTTTTCGGAGGTACATTTAATATAAATAATCTAATTTCTTATAAAGCCAAAGATGACGATTATGACTTCACCTTAGGGTACAGAGGAGAGTTATATAATATTGTTGCTATTAGACACCCTTACATCTCTGATGTTAGCGGATCTTATGCAATTGAGATAGATGGATATGATAAAAAATTAGGGATGACCTCTAAAAAGCTTTCTTATGTAAAAATTTCTCAAGCTACTTTAATCAACCTATCTGACAACATTAATTATCAACATACTACTGCAGCAATTTCTTCAAAAAACTTAGCGCAACTAAATTTTCTAGATTCAAAAATATCAGGATTTGCTAATGTGGTAAAATTTGACAATTCTTATAGGTCTTTTACTGAATTAGCTAATTCATTTTCTTTAGAAAACAGTATCTTTAACGTACACGATGCAAATGTTTTAACCAATTTAGAACCAAAATCAGAAGCACAGAAATTATTAAAATACAACATGTTTACAACACAGTTTAGAAATGTTTCTGATCTATTTGAGAAACCTTTGGACAATAAAAACCCAGAATTTACATTAAAACAATCACGCGATAGTTACACAGTAATGCAGTAAAGTAAAATTTACGCTATAATTATTTAACAACCTAATGATGAAATCGATTACTAAAATATTTTTTTTCCTTTTTATAGTTACTACCAGTTTTGCTCAAACTAAAAATAATATTCTTTTTGACCAGAGCACAATGATTAACAAGTTTCACACCATTGATGAACTAGAAAACCTAAAAAAGGGACAACTTGTTAAATTATATATAGAAAGAGCAAATGAAATCATTACCGTACTTCCTTATATAGCATTAACTAATGAAGCTAATGTGAGTCTTTCGGATATTGGAATAAAAGAAAACTCGGATAATCAAAAACTTCTAAAAAAACATCACGAGACTACCACAGATGCTTTTGGAAGCACTAGTAACTTAATAACAGAGTTCGTACCCTATGCGGATACAGAAAAAATAATATGGTCCATTTTATATTATGAAGAAATGATAAAAAAAATTCGGATCGGAGTCAACGGAAATTTCTAAAATAATATTAAAAACAGCCTGATGGCTGTTTTTTTATATCAAAAAACTTCCAATCTATATCAATCTCAATTAAAACACCTTGTACTATAACTTAGAAAGAGTATAGTCAAGAATCCTTTCCACTTGCCAATTCTTACAAAAAAATGTTAATAAATCATTTTTTCTGTAATCTTTATTGCGTCTTATCGAACTAAATGGTGTTACTAGTTAACAAACCTTGATAGAAAAACTGATCAACTACAAAGGATCTAATGAAGGTATAACTTAAAAAAAGAAGTTATGAAGACAAGAGCAATATTAAGTTTATTTTTAATTATTACAATATCAGTTTCGGGTTTATCTCAAAATGATTTCAACCCAAATAACATGAAATGGATGAAAGATTGGACCAATTTTTCACCAAATAACACCAATTATCCGGATTACGAAGAGCAATTACCAAACATTATCACTAAAGACACTTTTTTAAGTAGTGATATTGTCTACTTTATTTCTGGTGATGTATACGTTGTAAACAATGCAATTTTAACTATAGAAGAAGGAACACTGATAAAAGCAGACACTGAAAAATCAACAAACCTGATTGTATCTAAAGGAGCTAAACTTATTGCCAATGGAACTAAGGCGTCACCCATCGTATTTACTTCCAACAAATCCAGAAACTCAAGAAAAAGTGGAGATTGGGGTGGAATAACTATTATTGGATCCGGTAAAGCCAATACTGTAGAAGGAGAAGGAAGTATCAAAGGTAAATTCAATCCTTTATACACCATATTTGGAGGAAACAAAGTGGAAGAAGAAACTACAATATTAAAGTTTGTAAGAATCGAATATGCAGGTAAATCTACAAATGGATTATCCTTGTATGCCCTGGGAAACAAGTCTGTAGTAGAAAACGTAATGATTAGTTATTCTGCTGATGATTCTTTCGAATGGCACGGAGGAGCCTCTACCTCTAGAAATCTAATCTCATATAAATCAAATGATGATGATTTTGATTTTACACAAGGATATCGAGGAGAGCTTATCAATATTTTAGCAGTTAAACACCCATATATCACAAGTAATAATGGATCATATGCAATTGAAGTAGATGGCTATAATAAAAACCTAGGTTTCGATAACTCTAAAATACTATCAAGTATTGATATTACTGGTGCCACATTAATTAGTTTAGCAGATGAACGTAATTATAGTCATACTAGAGCTGCAATTTCAATAAACAACTTAGGCGAGCTTTATCTTAATAGCTCCAACATATCTGGATTTTCTGATGTAGTAAAACTAGATAAAACATTTTCTACCCTTAGAATGATAGAAACGGCTTTTAAACTAGATAATAGCTTTTTTAATGTACACAAGGAAGGTGTAGTTACACATAACAATATCAAAGATGACACATTTAACCTTTTGAAATACAATCGATTTACTAAAACATTTCAGCAACCAGAAGAAATATTTAGTGATCCATTAGATAAATCAAACCCAGATTTTTCATTAAAAAATTCACTAAATAACTACATGGTAGTCCAATAAATAACGCAACCACAAAAAAAGAACCATGAAAAAAACAACTATACTATTACTATTAGTACTTACAATAGGTACTTTAAGTGCACAAACTAAAAAGAAGGGAGTCCTCTATAATGATGATAAACTAATTAATAGATTTCATACTATAGATGAACTACAAGATCTTAATAAAGGAGCCTTAATTGAATTATACTTGGAACGAACAAGAGAGATTTTTATAGTACTACCATACTTATCGTTATCGAATCAACCAGGAACTAGTCTAAGTGATATTGGTATTAAAGAAGACTCTGACAATATTAAAGTCGTAGAAAAAAATAATGAAATAGCGGATAGAGCTTTCGTTTATACTACAAACACTGTAAAAGAATTAGTCCCCTACTCAGATACGGATAACATTATATGGGCAATCTTATATTTTGAAGAAATGATTAAAAAGATGAGATTAGGCAAGGATGGAAATATATAAATTATTGCTCAGCCAAAAAGGGGATTAATCATCGACAAAAGGTTCAAAAATCACGTTTATAATTCACTGAATTAAACGTGATTTTACTTTTTTAATAATGAAACATTTACATAAAGGAGAAAAATTAATCAAATTTCAAAAAAATATAAAAAACATAAATACTTAAAAATCAATATTTTAAATAAAAACAGATTTTTAAAAAAAACTAAAAAACTCTTTAATATTATTATTGTTTATCTTTTTTGTTAAATTATTAAACAATATATAAAATACTGAAAATCAATACCCTAAAACCTCAATAAGTAGGAATAATACTCTTAAAGTTTTCATAATTAAATGTAAAATGACGACGAACGTACATATTTTACGGTAAACACGTAACCATGTATCCCAAAAGTATATTAACTTAGTGACCCTAAAGTAGAAGAGAGAATTTTCTTCTAAATTTTAACCCCAAAATTAAACTTTTATGAAACTAAGATGCGCCTTAATTACGTCTATTCTTTTATGCATTACTATTTTAAACTCTAACGCACAAGATTTCAATACTAATGACAGCAAATGGACTAAAGGTTGGACCAATTTCACTCCAAACAGCACAAACTATCCTGAAGCAGAAGAAAAACTTCCAAACATTATAGCAGAAGACACTTATCTAAGTAATGATACAGTGTATCTATTATCTGGTAACGTATATGTAATAGGAAATGCAATATTAACCATACAAGAAGGAACCGTAATAAGAGGAGATCATGAAAATCCTGCCAATCTAATTATTAGTAAAGGTTCTAAACTTATTGCGGTTGGTACAGAAGCCTACCCAATTGTTTTTACCTCTAACAAAGCTCCTAAATCAAGAGCAAGTGGAGATTGGGGTGGTATCATAATAGCTGGCTCTGGAAACGTAAATTCAGTTTCTGGAAATGGTATTATAAAAGGAGACTTTAACCCTCAATATGCCGTATATGGAGGAAATAATCCAGATGAACAAACTACAGTACTAAGATATGTTAGAATAGAATTCCCGGGTAGCAAAGCAAAGGGAACTGATCAATTAAACGGTTTATCTTTATTTGGAGTTGGTGCCGCTTCTATCATAGATCATATAATGGTTAGCTATTCGGGCCAGGATTCATTTAATTGGACTGGAGGTAATAACAACATAAGAAACATGATTTCTTATAAAGCAGAAGACGATGATTATCAGATTTCTGAAGGTTTTAAAGGAGATCTTGATCAACTTATGGCAGTTCGTCATCCATACATTAACAGCCCAAAGGGATCTTTTGCTATAGAGATTGACGGATATGATAAAAATCAAGGATTCTTAAAGCCAAATGCAATTACTGATGTAACTATTACTAATTCGACTTTTGTTAATTTATCAGATAATTCGAATTATATGCATACGGCGTCTGCAATTTCTGCAACAAATTCTGCTTTAGTGTATTTACACAATTCTAAAATTTCAGGATTTTCTAATGTTGTAAAATTCGATGAATCATATACTTCTCTAGCTGTACTAGAAAGAGCTTTCAAGATGGACAACAGCTTTTTCAATATTCATGGAGAAGGTGTAGAAGTAAGCTACAAACCAAATGCTGGAGTTTTAAATATTTTGAAATACAATAGATTTACTAAAGACTTTGTTAGTGTTGATAAATTGTTTGAAGACCCTACGAGTAAATCAGCACCAAAGTTTCATCTTAAAAAGGCAATGAATAATTATATGGTAATGCAATAGATGCTGACCATACCCTATTAAAAATAACATTTTTTTGTCCCAGGTTCCCCAAATCCTGTAAACGAATTTAATCCGGCAATACAAATTATGCTTAAATCAAAACTATTAGTAGGTTTCATCTTTTTCTTGTCCATCCATTATATCAATGGCCAGCAAAAAGATGAAGCCGTTTTTTTCAATCAAAGAGACCAAATAACTAAATTTCACACTATACGTGATTTAGAAGATCTAAAAAAAGGGCAATTAATTCAACTTTATCAAGATCGTATAAAAGAAATCATTACTGTTCTTCCGTTCCTATCCCTTACCAATGAGCCTGGTGTTAGACTTAGTGATTTGGGAATTAAAGAAGATTCGGGACACATAAAATCTCTTAAAAAGAGCGTAGAAACAAATAAAGAAGCAATAGATGTGACTCAGAATTCTATTGAAGAACTTGTACCTTATGCGGATACAGAAAAAATCATACTAACAATTTTATATTTCGAAGAAATCATAAAGAAAATGAGAATCGGAGTTACTAAGAATTTTTAATTGATATTTAAATAAAAAATAAAGAGAAAGACAGTATTAATACTGTCTTTTTTCTTTTGCAATAGATAAAATATCTTATATTGTTGTAAGGGTATTTTAGAATTCACTACTAAGAAAACATGATTACATTTTATCTGTTTTTAGGAATATTAACTTCAGTCGCTGGTGCGCTTCCGCTTGGAGCTGTAAATATTGCTGTAATTAATACTACTATTAAAGAAGATACAAAAAAAGCTTTTCGAATAGCCTTAGCTGCTGGTGTTGGCGAAGTGTTACTAGCTCTTTTCGCATTGCATTGTAGTATGGAATTGACAGATTTTTTTGAAAACAATCAATGGATCCAGATAGTAATTATTTCTATATTCTTGATTATCGGAGTTTATTTTTTAGCAAGAACTAACAAAACAGAAAGTGCTAAAGAAATTAAAAAAAATAAGTTTGGAAAGTCTAAATTCTTAACCGGGTTTTCCTTAGCCTTTTTAAACCCTCCTGTTATCATATATTGGATAGTAGCAATATCATTAACAAATAAACATTTATTTGAGCTTACACTTTACACACCATTAATTGCTTTATTTCTATTCTTTTCTGGTATATACTTAGGTAAAATTGGAACACTTTATTTATATAGTAAATGGGGTAATAAAATGGCAAGTAAATCTAACAACTCCAAGACTAAATTATTTAAAATTATTGGGATAGCTCTAATAGTAATTTCAGTTGTTCAGGGATTAAAATTCTTCATCGTCTAAAGACACAATTAACATATACTTTTTTAAAACTGTTTTATACCTATTTTAATATTCAAAAACAGTCTACATTTGCATTCGATTTTGATAAAAAGACGCAATGAAGGAAGACCACCTAAATCCAAAATTAATATTGTCCAAGGATGATATGACACAATATGGTTATACAATAATAGATCATATAGTAGAACATTTTGACAATCAAGACTCTAAAAAACCAGTAGCAATAGCTACTCGCGAAGAAATGGATAATCTACTAACAGAAGATATTCCTACCGATCCTACCGATGCCAATAAAGTTCTTGATTTTGTAATGAAAGAGATTATACCGCAAAGCACGATTGTATCCCATCCAAAATCATTTTCTTTCGTCCCGGGACCAAGTAATTACATAAGTGCAATGGCAGACACAATAGCCACGGGTTTCAATATTTTTTCAGGTGGTTGGGCGGCTTCTCCGGCAGCAGCAGAATTAGAAATTCTTACCATGAATTGGTTATTAGAAATTTTTGGGTTTGGTACTAAAAAAGGAGGTGGTATTTTTACTAGTGGTGGATCTATGGCTAATCTAACAGCTCTAGTAACCGCAAGAAGAATTAAATGTGGAGATGACTTTTCTAAATCAGTAATCTATTTATCTGATCAAGCACACTCTTCGAATATTAAAGCGATCAAAGTAATTGGCTTCAAAAAAAGTCAAATAAGGATTATACCGACAGATCTCGAGTTTAAAATGTCTTTAAACAAATTAAAAAATGCGATTGCCAAAGATCGTCTACAAGGATTAGAACCTTTTTGCATGATAGCCTCTGCTGGGACCACTAATACAGGAACAGTAGATCCATTAGACGAAATTGCAAAAATCTGTACTAATGAAAAACTATGGTTTCATATAGATGGAGCCTATGGAGGAGCGGCGATATTAGCTGATAACGGGAAAGAATTACTAAAAGGTATTGAAAAAGCAGATTCGTTAACAGTAGATCCTCATAAATGGTTTTTCCAGCCATATGAAATGGGATGTTTACTTGTAAAAGACCACAATTGGTTAAGTGGAACATTTAGCGAAAAACCTGAATACTTACGAGATGTTGAAGGAAATGAATCTGAAATCAATTTTTATGACCACGGGATTCAATTAACTCGCCGTTTTCGCGCATTAAAATTCTACATGTCTTTAAAAACCTTTGGTTTAAATTCTTTCAAAAAAGCGATACAATACAATATAGAATTAACAGAACAAACTGAAAATATTCTCAGAAAAAGCTCTAAATGGGAAGTAATTTCTCCGGCTACGTTAGCCGTTATTAATTTCAGATATCATCCAATTGACAAAAATTTATCTGAAAAGGAAATTGATATCATCAATCAGAAAATCTCTGAAAAAATAATGAACTCCAGAGAAGCATTATTAGTTACAACAGTCCTTCTAGGGCAAGTAGTATTAAGAATGTGTTTAATAAATCCGAGAACTACAATTACGCATATAACTGAGACTATAGAACAATGTGAATTATATGGCGATGCTTTACTTTCCTTAGAGCAGGCTAATTAAAGCATGGTTAACTGTACCACATACCCTTCATTATTTCTAACATTAAAAACGGTATCGTCTTCAAAAATTAGATATTGACCTTTGATACCTTTCAGAATTCCCGAGTATTCAGGTGTTTTCTCTAGATTTAAACTTTTTAATTTATTAGGATAATCCAATACAGGAAAATCAAGTTCAGTTTCTTTATTATTATCTATAAAATATTCCTTAGCCTCTTCGGGTATGAATTCTTTTAACTTATCGCGGTATTCTTTTAAATCCTTATCTTCAATCTCATTCTTAAGCATTTTACGCCAGTTCGTTTTATCTGCTACATGATCCTTAAGTGCTACTTCGGTAATTCCGGCTAAATATCTATTAGGAACCTCCACAATCTCTATTGCTTCGTGTGCTCCCTGATCTATCCATCTTGTCGGCACTTGAGATTTTCTTGTAACTCCTACTTTTATATTACTCGAATTAGCTAAATACACAATATGAGGTTGAAGTTGAGCTTTTTTCTCAAAATCTAAATCTCTATCTTCTATACCTAAATGTGCCGTACTCAATTCTGGGCGCATCACCCAATCTCCAACCTGAGGTTGATTATAAAAATCGTCATAACAGTATCCTTGTCTATAAATTTTTTTGTTTTTTCCACAAGCCAAACATTTATACCCTATAAATTTTATGCTTAAGGATTTATTCAACAACTGATTTACATGAATAAAGTCCGAATCAAACACTAAATAATACTGAATTGGACTCCCTATCTCTGTCTGCATTTTAGTAAGTACTCCCTGATATTGCATAAAAAGTTTAGTTATAAGTTAAATCTTATAAAAAGAATGTTATTATTTTTATTATTTTAGTTTCCGATGAAAGTCAATCACACAATCATATTAATGCTAATTTCAGCTCAAAGATACATCAAAAAATGCCAATCCCTTTAGTCAATTCTATAGCTAGCTGGTTCTTAAAAAAGCGTTTTCACCAGATGGAGCTCTTCCTTAAGTACCCCAATGAAGTACAGCTAGAATTATTACATGTTCTACTGGAAACAGCCAGAAATACTGAGTTTGGCAAAACCTATGATTTTTCTTCTATCCATAATTACGAAACCTTTAAAGAACGTGTTCCTATTAGATCTTATGAAGATTATGAAGAAATGATCGAACGGAGCAGATTAGGAGAACACAATATATATTGGCCTACCCCAATTAAATGGTTTGCTAAATCTAGTGGAACTACAAATGCAAAAAGCAAATTTATTCCTGTTAGCCAAGAATCTCTAGAAGATTGTCATTATGCCGCAGGGAAAGATCTATTATGCATGTATCTTAATAACAACGAAAATTCTAAGCTATTTACAGGAAAAAGTCTTCGGTTAGGCGGAAGCAAAGAATTATATAAAGAAAACGGCACCTCTTTTGGTGATCTGTCAGCTATAATCATTGATAATATGCCCTTTTGGGCAGAATATAGCTCAACTCCAAGCAATGAAGTTTCTTTAATGAGTGATTGGGAAACGAAGATGACGGCGATCGTTAATGAGACTATTCAAGAAAATGTTACAAGTCTAGCTGGAGTTCCATCTTGGATGCTAGTTTTATTAAATCAAGCACTAGAGACCACTGGACAAGAGCATTTATTCGAAATATGGAATAACATAGAAGTATACTTCCATGGAGGAGTTAGTTTTGAACCATATATTGATCAATACAAAAAAATATTACCAGGAGATTCCTTTAAGTATTATGAAATCTACAACGCATCAGAAGGTTTTTTTGCAATTCAAGATCAAAACGAATCTTCCGAGCTTTTATTAATGCTCGATTATGGAATCTTTTATGAATTTATACCTATGAATACCTATGGCACAAATAATGAAAAAGTAATTTCTTTAAGTGACGTAGAAATTGGCATCAATTATGCCGTTATAATTACCACTAATGCAGGTCTATGGAGATACAAAATTGGAGATACCGTACGTTTTACTTCTATAAATCCTTATAGAATTAAGGTCTCCGGAAGAACTAAACACCATATTAATGTGTTTGGAGAAGAATTGATTATAGAAAACGCAGAAGAAGCTTTAAGAAAGACTACAAAAGATACTGATTGTGAAATTGTGGATTATACAGTAGCTCCTATTTTTATGGAAGGTAAAGAAAAAGGAGCTCATGAATGGATGATTGAATTTAAAAAACAGCCTAAAGATCTTACGCTGTTTACCAAAATCTTAGATCAAAACCTTCAGAATATCAATAGTGATTATGAAGCTAAAAGATATAACAACACTACTTTAAATATATTAAGGGTTAACAAAGCAAGACCTCAATTATTTTATGATTGGCTTAAGAAAAATAACAAATTAGGAGGTCAGCATAAAATCCCAAGGCTTTCTAATTCTAGAAAATATCTTGATGAGTTATTACAATTAAACAAGGTAAATTCTTATTCGATTTAAGGATGTTATAAATTGTAATTTAGCGAAGTAAATTTCCCAGAATCTATTTTTTAAAATACGGTTTTACCACAAAAACAATACGTAATAAATTCTGTTTTTTGTTAAAAAACAAGTATTTCATCGGCAAAAAAAAACGATTTGTCTAAAAAATAAAAAATATCTTTCGTACCCTTTATTTTCATATTAAATTTGTTTTCAGTTAGTTACAAAACAAACGTCCCAAATATGAAAAAGTTTTTACTCAGTATTGTTTTTATTTCGTTCTCTATCGCTGCAAGTGCACAGGAAATCAACACAGAAAAAAACATTGAAGAGAATACCACTTCTAAAGAGTTACCTTTGATAAGTAATCATATATCTTTATCGACAATCAATACTACAGCAAAAACTACAAAACTAGATAATGTATGTTACGGAGAGACTTCTAAAGTTGCATTTTATGAAGTTTTAATATCTAAAAATGGTTTTGATATAAACCTTAAAGATAGCACTGATCTTGTTATAAAAAACACTGAGGAAATTATTTCAAAAAAAATAGAAGAGACTTTATATTCTGAAGAAGAAGAATAGTAACCAACCATATATTGTAAAGCACAATAAAAAACTCCTTAGATGTTAAATCTAAGGAGTTTTTTATTTCTATTAGTAAAGAACCTACTTTATGAAACTGCTTTCAGTTTATTGATAGTAGATTTATTCAGTTTTTTCTCTGCATAATCTTTAGTTACCCTTAATTCAGTTTCTTCACTTTCTGGCAACTCGTACATTGCATCTGTAAGAATCGCTTCGCACAATGAGCGCAATCCTCTAGCTCCTAACTTATACTCTACAGCTCTTTCTACAATATAATCTAAAGCTCCAGGTGTAATCGTAAATTCGATATTATCCATTTCGAACAGCTTTTTATACTGCTTTATGATAGCATTCTTAGGCTCTGTTAAAATTGCTCTTAATGTATGATTATCCAATGGATTCATATGAGATAATACTGGAAGACGTCCTATAATCTCAGGAATCAATCCAAAATCTTTTAAATCCTTAGGGATTATATATTGTAATAGATTATCCTTCTCTATAGTATCCTCCGACTTAGATGCACTAAAGCCCATTGCCTGCATATTCAATCGCTTCTGTATAGCATTCTCGATACCATCAAAAGCTCCACCAGCAATAAAAAGGATATTCTCTGTATTTACTTCAATAAACTTTTGATCTGGATGCTTTCGTCCTCCTTTTGGCGGAACATTAACTACAGTTCCTTCTAACAGCTTCAATAAAGCTTGCTGAACTCCTTCTCCAGAAACATCTCTTGTTATACTAGGATTGTCACTCTTACGCGCAATTTTATCGATCTCGTCAATAAAAACTATACCGCGCTGCGCTTTTTCTAAATTATAATCAGCAGCTTGCAATAAACGTGTAAGAATACTTTCTACATCTTCACCAACATATCCTGCCTCAGTAAGAACAGTAGCATCAACTATTGCTAATGGTACGTTTAGCATTTTAGCGATAGTTTTAGCTATCAAAGTTTTACCAGTACCTGTTTGACCTACCATAATGATATTACTTTTCTGAATTTCAATATCATCATCAGTATTTGGCTGTAATAAACGTTTATAATGATTATACACAGCAACAGACATCACTTTCTTAGTGAATTCTTGACCGATTACATATTCATCCAAAAACTTTTTAATAGCCATAGGCTTACGAAGCATTAATTCAGAGCTCAGTTCTCCTGTCTCTTCATCTCTAGCCTCTTCAACAACAATTCCGTGAGCTTGAACAATACAACGATCACAAATGTGAGCGTCCAAACCTGCAATCAATAAATTGGTCTCTGGCTTTTTTCTTCCACAAAACGAGCATTCTAAATCTTCTTTCGGCATAATTATCTATTTCAAAAACTTGTTTGTTATTCAAATTTATAACAAACATTACTAGGGGCGCAAAATATAAACTTTGCTTTTATTTTAATTATATATTATTCTCTTGTAAGTATTTCATCAATCATACCATACTCAAGAGCTTTATCAGCTTTCATCCAATAGTCTCTATCACTATCTTCATAAACTTTGTCATATGTCTGACCTGAATGTTTTGCTATAATTTGATATAGTTCTTCTTTTAATGTCAATATCTCTCTAGCAGTTATTTCGATATCACTCGCCTGTCCTTGGGCTCCTCCAAGCGGCTGATGAATCATTACTCTACTGTGAGGCAATCCAGAACGTTTTCCTTTTTCTCCAGCACATAATAATACAGCTCCCATAGACGCTGCCATTCCTGTACAAATAGTAGCTACATCAGGTTTAATAAATTGCATTGTATCATAAATTCCTAAACCAGCATAAACACTCCCACCAGGAGAATTTATATATATCTGTATATCTTTAGAAGAATCAACACTTTCTAAAAACAAAAGCTGTGCTTGTATAATATTCGCTACCTGATCGTTAATACCAGTACCCAAAAAGATAATACGATCCATCATTAATCGAGAGAATACATCAAAAATAGCTACATTCATTTGACGTTCTTCTATAATATTAGGAGTCATACCTACTGGATACATACTACTTATAATTTGATCATAGTAATTACTATTGATACCGTGATGTTGCGTAGCGTATTTTTCGAATTCTTTTCCGTAATTCATATGTTCTTTTTCTGAAATTTTGTTTTTATAAAAAAGGCGTTAACCAAAACTTGGTTTAACGCCCTAAATATAAGTATAAATTCCTTATTAGTATGTGTTGATTATTTGTAAACTTCTTTTACAAAATCATCAAAACTTACTTCTTTTTCTTTCAATTTAACATTCTCTTTATAGTATCCAAGTAATTTCTGGCTCATAAGTTGCTCAGAAATCCTTTTTACCTCATCCTGATTAGATAAAATTCTTGCCGCTATATCTTCTAACTCCTTATCTTCTGGAGACATTTGACCAAACTGAGCCATTTGTCCTTTTATTAAGTTTTTAGCGAATTCTTTTAACTCTTCAAAAGTAACCTGAAGATTATTATCATTGATTAGTTTTCCTTCGATTAACTGAAAGCGTAATCCTTTCTCGCTTTTCTCATACTCATCTTTCGCCTCATCCTCTGTCAAAGGTTGCTCTCCAGTAGCTTGAATCCACTTTTGTAAGAACTCAGCAGGTAAATCAAATTTAGTGTTTTCAAGTACACTTTCTGTAACATCATTCAGTAACTGCTGATCAGACTGCTGAACAAACTGTCGATCCGCATCTTCTTTGATCTTTTCCTTAAGTTCAGTAACAGTTTTTACTGTATCCTTACCATAAATTTTATCAAATAAATCTTGATCTAATTCAGCTAATTCTTGATTATTAATTTCAGAAATAGTAAAAGTTACCTCAACTTCTAATCCTTTAGCATCATCTTGACTAACTTTTAACGCATTTATCAAATCTTGATCATCAGAAAACAGGCCTTTTGTTTTTAGCGTAAGTACATCACCAACTTTAGAACCAATAAACTTATCTAAGTTTCTTTTTCCTTTGATTTTATCTAATGAAATAGTGGTTTGATTGTTAATTTCTTTCTCTTCATTAACAAAAGTACCAGCAATTAAATCATCCTTCTCTGCAGCATCCTTTGGTACTAATTTACCATATTGCTTTTGAATTGTTTTGATTTGATTATCGATCATTTCGTCACTAGCTACAATCTTATAATGTGTTATAGCCTTCTTACCATTAAGTTTTACCTCAAATTTTGGCGCCAAACCTAATTCAAACTCAAAAGAATAATCATCAGAATCCCAATCAAAGTTTTCTTGTTCTTTAGGTAAAGGATTTCCTAAAACATCCAATTTTTCCTCTGTTAGATACTTATTTAGAGCATCTTGTAACAATTTATTTACCTCATCTACTAAAACTGCTCTCCCATATTGCTTTTTTACCAATCCCATAGGAACATGGCCTTTTCTAAAACCAGGAATATTGGCATTTTTGCGATAATCTTTAAGAATGTTATCTACCTTATCGCTATAATCTGCTTTTGCAATATCTACTGTAACTACAGCATTTAAATCGTCTAATTGCTCTTTTGAAATATTCATTATCTCTACTTTTTTGTACTAAAAATCGGGTTGCAAAAGTAATACTTTTTTACAACTCAACAAAGTTTTAACTTCCTGAAAAACAGTTAGCTTTTATCTTTCTTTAAAATAGAGTACAATATAGATTGAAACACGGATAACAAAACACTAAATATTAATGCCCATAACCAACCGTTAACTCCAAAACCAGACACAAAGTGATCCGCCATAAGTATGATCGCAGCATTAATTACTAATAGGAATAGCCCTAAGGTGACGATCGTAACAGGAAGTGTCAAAATTACTAACAATGGTTTCACAACCGCATTTAAAACAGCTAAGAGCACAGCTACAATCAATGCGCTGAAATAGCTATCTACACTAACTCCAGGTAAAATCTCTGCCAACACCAATACAGCAATTGCACTGAGAATCATTTTTAATAAGAATTTCATCATATACAGGTTTAGATTGATTCTCAAATTACTAAAAACAATACAATAAAAAAACCTGCTATTAAAATAATAGCAGGCTCATATATTTTATATAATACCTTAAAGAAGGTTAGTTCACCTCATTACTAAGTGTAACAGTTCCGTAATCTCCAGGATTAACAGAAGGCAAAGTAGCTCCATAAGTTTCTTCGATTTCTTCTAACACTGCATTCGTTAAAATCGCATGTGCTCTTGGTGTAGGATGTACTCCATCTAAAGAGAATCCACCACCAGTTACAAAAGTTGAAGTTACAACTCCAGAATCAAAAGGAATACCGCTACCCGCAGCCTGACTTAAGATTGACTTTACATCTACAAAAGCTAAACCATTAGCAGCCGCTAATGCTCTTATAGTAGTATTAAAAGAATCCTGAGCACTAGTTACAGCAGCTTGTTCTGCTTCTGTCAATACATCAGCATCTCCTAAAGGAACAGAAACCCCAGTAATTAAAGTACCATCTCCCGTAAGATCAACACCTATATTACCTGCTGATGTTAATGGAATTAAATCCGAAGAAGTAGCCTGTCTTAATTGACCCAAAAGTCCCGCTGTTTGAGCATCTAAATTAAAAGGAGCTCCCTGTATTATTGTTGAGATATCTGTTAATGATTCATCTACTATAGTTACAAAGTTCTGACCAGCCACAAAATTAATTTGTCTACTTCCAGCTTCTTCTGCACTTATTAGACCAAGTCCGGCTAACCCAGGAAGTATTTGAGTATTATAAGCAGCAAATTGAGAATTTAAAAATGCGGCAGTTTGTGCATCTAAAGGTACTGCATTAGTTGGTACAGTTGTAAAAAATGGAAGTGATGTTACACTTGGCAAATTAAGAACTACACCTTTTGCTCCATTTGCAGTAAGAGCATCTAATAAATTACTATAAACAGAAGCAAAAACATTACTATTAGTAATATCACTTCCTCCATAAGTAGTAGGATCTATATTTCCAGTAACATTGTGATCTTCTCCCACACCTCCAGAAGTAGCATAACTTAAGATGTCATTATTACCTATCCATAAACTAAAGAATGTTGGGCTTTGTGCAACTGCATCTGCAATAACTGTAGCGTCTGCAGAAGAAGCAAATCTAGCAAAATAAGGGTTTGCTAAACCTGCAGCAACACCTGCAACATTTCCATATCCAGGAGCAGCTAAATGAAAACTTTTAGCTCCTGGAACTCCCATATTATTAAAAGAAGCACCTAGGTTATTTGATATTTCAGTTGTCGGCATTGCACCTGTATAAGGTGTAGGGCCTGGATTACCATCTGCATCAAAAGCTAATACCAATCTATTTCCTAAAATCTGAGTCCCTCCTAATAAGGCTCCACCAGCATTATCCGCCATTAAAGGCTGAGTAAAGTCTCCTCCACCTGCTAAAGCAAATTGTTGAGATAATATGTTTGGGTATGAATTCTCTTGCCCCGTTATATACAAAGCATTATCTGCAAAACCAGCAGTTAGCGAATTTCCTAAAGCTACATAATTAGAAAAATCAGCTTCTCCACTAGTATACACACCAGCATCATCAATTGGATTGTCAAACTCTGGCTCACAAGCTACTAAACCTAATGCCAGAATTGCTAAATATTTTATATTGTTTTTCATCTTCATTTTATAATTTATAAGTTAAACCAAGTCCTGGCGCAAATGCGCTTGATTTATATGTTCCTCCAAATGGAACATTCTGCCCATTTTCTTCATAAAAATCATAGGATGCATCAACCTCTTCAAACCTTAGATAAAAGAAAGAAGCGTCAATTGCTAACTTAGGAGTAATTGCAAAACTTACACCTCCTGAAAAACCTTGAGAATCGTTACGAGGTGTTTCTGGTGCAAAAAATCCAGATTGAACAGGAGATTCATCAATATAGTATCCTGCACGAAGTGAAATCTTAGAAGTTGCATCATATTGTAATCCAAAACGATATACCGATGAGTTCTTATAATTACGTGGATTAATAGAAGTTGCTCCATTACCAAACTGTAAATCTAAAGATTCGTATACATCCCAGAACTGTCTGTTATAATCAAAAGCAAACAACCACTTATCATGGAACTGATAAGAAAGTCCTACTGTCAATTCAGCAGGCAATGGCAATTCTGCATTAAAAGTAGTAGTTCCATTTGCAGGAACACCAGGAGCAGTAGTAACAGGGAAATTAGAGAAAGTCGCCTCTCCTCCTTCTGCTTCAAGAATAATTTCACTACGATAACTAAATCCTAATCTAAAATTTTCTGTTGGGTTAAACATGGCACTTACACTCCAACCCCAATTATTAACTCCAGAATCATCTATAGTAATATTAGCACGATTTCCATCAATATCCGTAGTCGTTCTATTAGCATTTCTATTAAAATTCACAGAACCTGTAACAAAAATAGGTCCTCCCCCAATACTAAACTGGTCAGATAATTTAATAGAAACTACAGGTTGAATATAAATTGCAGCTAATTCAATATTATTTACTAAATGGGAACCAGCCCAATCTGTTGGCCAAGTTACCTCACTACCATAAGGAGTGTACACCCCAAGTCCTAGTGCCAACCAATCATTCACCTTATAAGATCCATATAAGTTAAGTGGAGTCCCAACAGAACTATCAGTTTCTGAAGAAATCCCAAGATCTGAATTTTGATAAATAACATCGGTAAAAATACCGCTCGCACCAGCACTTATATTCAGCTTATTTTCTAAATATACAAGACCAGCTGGATTAAAGAATACTAACTCCGCACTATTTACCACGGCAACACCTGTGTGCCCCATAGCCATAGCTCTCTGTCCTTGCACACTAACTCTATATCCACCGGCATATGTGACTAAAGTCACTAAGGCGAATAGAACTAATAATAGTAGTTTTTTCATAATAAATTAAAATTGTTTTTGTTTTTATAAGAATAAAGCACCAAATTTAGTAGAAAATACCAATTATCCAACTAAATCATTAAAATATTATGCATACATAACATTTTTTGTTCAATTTTTGAGAAATTCCAACAAAGTCATTAAAAATTCCGAAGGGTTCTCGGCGTGCAACCAATGTCCAGCGTTAGAAATTTCCCCTATTTTTGACTTAGGAAACTGTTTCTTTATAAGATCTATATCTTCATCTATTATATAATTAGATTTTTGTCCTCTCAGAAAAAGAGTATCACCAGCGTACAAATATTCTTCCGATAACGCAACTCCTATTTCAGAAGAATTACGAATCAAACTATTTAAATTCATGCGCAAACCAAGTTGCCCTTTTTCTTTCCAAAACAGATTTTTCATTAAAAACATACGAACACCAGCATCTCTGACATAAGGTTCTAATGCTTTGTCGACATCTCCTCTACTTTTTAAAACTTCAAAATCCAAAGAATCCAATCCATCTAAGATATCCTGATGATGTAACGGATAATACTTCGGGCCTATATCTGCTATTATCAATTTACCAACAATATCAGGATATTTCGCAGCAAAAAGCATTGCCGTTTTACCACCCATAGAATGACCAAGCAACACTATATCTTTAAGCCCATGATCTTTACAATACTCCAACAAATCTAAAGCAAGAATTTCATAATTAAATTCATCACTATGAGGACTACGACCATGATTTCTTTGATCGATTAAATGCATTTGATAACCTTGTTCTGATATCTTCTTAGCGAGCGTCTTCCAATTATCACCCATACCAAGAAATCCGTGTAATACCAAAAACGGAGTACCTTCTCCAAAAACGTTTGCATGTAACTTCATTGTTTATTTATTTGAGTTTATGTAGATACATATTGACCACATTTTCTAATCCAAGATATAGCGATTCACTTATTAAAGCATGTCCTATAGAAACCTCAAGTAAACCTGGAACATTTTCTTTAAAAAACTTGATGTTATCCAGCGAAAGATCGTGACCTGCATTCACACCTATATCAAGATCCATTGCAATCTTAGCACACTCAGCATATGAACGAACAATACTTTCATCTCCTTTTTCATACCCTGATGCAAAATCTTCAGTATATAATTCTATTCTATCCGCTCCAGTTTCTTTTGCACCTTCAACCATATTCTTTATTGGATCCACAAAAATCGAAGTTCGAATACCATTTCTTTTAAATTCTGATATAACTTCAGACAAAAAGCTCTTGTTTTTTATAGTATCCCAGCCTGCATTACTAGTTATAGCATCTATTGAATCTGGTACTAATGTTACTTGCGTAGGCATAATATCAGTAACCAATTCTATAAATTTTGGAATTGGATTCCCTTCAATATTATACTCTGTATGTACAATTGATTTTAAATCATAAGCATCCTGATATCTAATATGTCTTTCATCGGGCCTAGGATGTATCGTAATACCTTCTGCTCCAAAATCCTGAACATCAGCAGCAACTTTGAGTAAATCTGGAGTATTACCTCCTCTAGAATTACGTAAAGTTGCAATTTTATTGATATTAACACTTAACTTTGTCATAGTTTTTGATATAACTTTAATAAATAACAAAAATACGAAGTTGAGAGTGCCTCAGTTACATATTTTTGATTAATTTGCATAAAAAGCCCCGGGAATATGAAGACAAGTTTATACATAGTAAATGAAATAGCACCACTCGCCACTTCTGCTAAAGTTGTGGATGCACAATTATTATTTAATGAGCTCACCTATACTCACTTTCCTGTTTTAAATGACAAAACGTATGTAGGTTGTATTTCTGAAGCAGATGTTAGGTGTTTCGAAACTGAAAAAAAACTAGAATCATATGTATATGCCTTAGAAGGTTTTTTTGTCAGAAATGATGCTAATTGGCTTGACATATTAGAATCATTTGCTCAAAACCATTCCAACATCATGCCTGTTCTTGATGACGCAAACAATTATCAAGGGTATTTTGAATTAAGAGATATCATGAATCTCTTTAATGAAACACCATTTCTTAGTGAACCTGGCAATATTCTGATTGTAGAAAAAGGTGTTTTGGATTATTCTTTTAGTGAGGTTTCTCAAATTGTAGAATCTAACAACGCTAAATTACTTGGGCTTTTCATTTCTAATATGGAAAATGATGTAATTCAGATTACCTTAAAAATAAATGACAGTGACATCAATAATATTGTACAAACCTTTAGAAGATATAGCTACAATATTGTTTCTAAACACCACGAAGATTCTTTTCTAAATAACCTTAAAGAAAGATCTCAATATTTAGAAAAATACCTTAATATATAAATTAAAACATTGAGTAATAACTTAAACAAACTAAATTATAATGAAGATAGGTATTTACGGCCAGTTCTATCATGAAAAATCCGGGATATATATCCAACAATTACTCGAAGCTCTGGACAAAAATAATATCGAAGTAGTAATTGAAAAGAACTTTCTTGAGTTAATCGATCTTCATGATGATATTGACAAAAGTTACTCCCATTTTAGCACATTCGAAGAATTAGATCATTCTTATGATCTTTTCTTTAGTATTGGAGGAGACGGAACAATATTAAGGACTATTACTTATGTGAGGGATTTAGGAATCCCAATTGCGGGTATTAACACGGGAAGGTTAGGTTTTTTAGCAACTATCCAAAAAGAAGAGATAAAAGACACTATCGATTTAATCCTAGACAAAAAATATTACATATCACCTAGAACGATTGTAACTATAGACACCGTTCCTCCTTCTAATAAATTCGGCGTATTAAATTTTGCTATGAATGAAATTGCGGTCAGTAGAAGAAATACAACTTCTATGATCACTGTACACACAAGTCTTAATGATGAATTTTTAAATTCATATTGGGCTGACGGTTTAATTGTATCATCGCCTACAGGTTCTACAGGATATTCGCTTAGCTGCGGTGGTCCAGTCATGATGCCAGATGCAGAAAGTATGGTACTTACACCTATAGCTCCTCATAATCTTAATGCTCGGCCGTTAGTTATTCCTGATGACAAAGAAGTTAAACTACAGGTTTCTGGAAGAGAAGACACATATCTCGTATCGTTAGACTCAAGAATACATACCTTACCAAATGAAACCACTGTTGTTATCAAAAAAGCTCCTTTTAAGATTAATATGGTAGTTTTAGAAGGTGATAGTTTCCTAAAAACATTGAGAAAAAAAATGCTTTGGGGTGAAGATAAACGTAATTAAACAATAAAATCTACTAAAAAGTGTTTTTTAATTCATACTATTTTACTCAAATTCTTGTGTAGTAAAGTTAATTGTTATATTTGCAAACTTTTGAAAATCTATGAGATACTTAGCATCCTTTGTATTAATTTTGTTTTTTGGACAAACTATCAACTCCCAAACCTATGAGGTTGGACTAATGCTTGGTGGTTCTAACTATATTGGTGATGTAGGATCTTCCTATTATATTGCACCAAACTCGCTTGCTATTGGAGCAATTGGAAAATGGAATAGAAGTAAAAGACATGCCTTTAGGGCATCCTTTTTATACGCTAATCTAAAATCAAATGACGCTAACGGTGATGATAGAAGAGTCCAAAGAGGTTTCAGTTTTAACAATTCTGTAAAAGAATTTTCTTTAGGATTGGAGTTTAATTTCTGGGATTGGTATCTATATGATTCTCAACCACAGTTTACTCCATACCTATATACAGGTTTAACTGGTTTCAATTATAGTGCAAAAGCAGTTGATCCTATCAATGGAAATCAGATTAGCTCCTACAGCGAAAGATGGAGCGCATCAATTCCTATGGTAGTTGGAATTAAAAAAACAATTGGAAGGCACTGGGTACTTGGTGCAGAAATCGGAGCAAGATATACATTCACTGACAACTTGGATGGTAGTGATCCAGACAGTGCATTTGGGACAGGATTTGGTAATTTGGATAATAATGATTGGTATGTATTTACCGGAATAACATTATCCTACACATGGGGAAGAATACCATGTTATTGTGCATTTTAAAATAATGATTAATAAAGAACAACTTAACTCTAACATTCCAGAACACGTAGCCATCATTATGGATGGTAACGGAAGATGGGCTAAAAAGAAAGGACTTTTTAGAGCAGTAGGTCACGAAAACGGAACAAAAGCGGTTAGAGAAGCAGTAGAAGGGGCTGCAGAAATTGGTATTAAATATCTTACACTATATGCGTTTTCTACTGAAAATTGGAACAGACCAAAGTTAGAAGTAGAGACTTTAATGAAGCTTTTAGTAAGTTCTTTAAAAAAAGAAATCAAAACGCTACAAAAAAATAACATCCGCTTAAATGCAATTGGAAATCTCCAAGCGCTACCACAAAAAGCAAGAAAAGAATTACTGGAAGTTATTGAAAAGACTAAGGATAACAAGCATATGACACTTTCATTAGCACTTAGTTATGGCAGTAGAGAAGAGCTAATAAAAACTATTCAAGATATAAGTATTAAAGTTAAAAATAATGTACTTTCGCCACATCTTATAAATGAAGCAGTCATTAATGAGCATTTGTATACCAAAACACTACCAGATGTAGATTTATTAATACGTACTAGTGGAGAACAACGTATTAGTAATTTCTTATTATGGCAAATTGCGTATGCAGAATTATATTTTACTGAAATATTATGGCCTGATTTTAAAAGAACAGATTTGTTTGAGGCCATTTTAAATTATCAACAAAGAGAGAGAAGATTTGGAAAAACTAGTGAGCAGCTTAGTTAAAAAGATGACAAAAAAATTACCTTTTACGTATTTAGCATTCATTGTAATCTTATTAAATACGGTATCAATTTCAGCACAAAATTTACCTGGAACTTCAGGAAAAGAGTATATCATTGGTGATATAAAAGTTACAGGTATATCTACTTACAGTGAGAACACTATTATTACCTTCACAGGTCTTAAGAATGGTGAGCGAATTGCATTACCTGGAGACAAAATCAGTGCGGTAATAAAAAAATTATGGGATCTTGAATTATTCAGTGATATTAATTTTTACATCACGAAAGTTGAAGGAGAAAAAGCATTTCTTGAGATCAATATTCAAGAGGTTCCGGAATTAAATCAAGCAAGAATTGAAGGTGTTAGAAAACGTAAAGCTGAGGATTTAGTAAAAGACAATAGTCTTAATCCAGGAGCTAAAGTAACAGAAAACCTAATTACTACCACTCGAAATTTTATTACTAATAAATATCGTAAAGATGGTTTCCTTAATACTAAGGTTATTATTAACACTACTCCCGTAAAAGACACTATGCCTACCAATAAAGTTAATATGTTGGTTCGCATAGATAAAGGCGATAGAGTAAAAGTTGATAAAATTAGAGTTGAAGGGAACGAGCAATTCTCTGATGGTAAGGTGAGAGCAGCGATGAAAAACACCAAACAGAAAAAATTCTGGAGATTCTGGAAACGCTCTAAGTATATCAAAAACGACTATCAAGATGATAAAGAAAGTATCATTAGCAAGTATAAAGAAAAAGGATATAGAGATGCACGAATTACTTCTGACTCATTAATCGTAGAGGACGACAATAGCGTTTCTTTAAACCTTGCCATAGAAGAAGGAAACAAATATTATTTTGGAAACATTAATTTCCTTGGTAATAGCGTCTATACAGATAACCAGTTAGCAAGACAATTGGTAATTAAAAAAGGTGATGTTTATAATGGCGTTTTACTAGAGAAACAAATTGCAGATAACACGAAACCAGATGCAAATGACCTTACCAATCTATACCAAAACAATGGATACTTATTTTCTAACATTGATGCGGTAGAGACAAATGTAAAAAATGATACTATAGATTTTGAAATACGAATTCGAGAAGGAAAATTAGTTCACTTTGATCATATTACGGTTACTGGAAATGACAAAACAAATGACCATGTTGTTTATAGAATTTTAAGAACAAAACCTGGTCAGATTTATAGTAAAGATTTAGTTGTTAGAACAGTTAGAGAAATTGGACAATTAGGATTTTTCGATCCAGAACAATTAGAACCTCAATTTCAAAATGCAGACCCTCAAGCAGGAACTATAGATATTAATTATCCAGTTGTTGAAAAAGGAGCTAGTCAAATTGAACTACAAGGTGGTTTTGGTGGTGGAGGTTTTGTTGGAACCCTGGGATTAGCATTCAGTAACTTCTCTATAAGAAATATTTTTAACAAAGAAGCTTACAGCCCACTTCCTATGGGAGATGGACAAACACTACGCATACGAGCACAAGCTAGTCAGTTTTTTCAAACATATAGCTTATCTTTTGTAGAACCTTGGTTAGGAGGAAAAAGACCATTTCAGCTTTCTACTTCTTTTTCTCATACGATTCAATTCTTATTTAACAATAGAACTCGTGATGTAGATAGAGATAGTAAGTTTTTGATTACTGGAGGATCCATTGGTATTGCAAAAAGATTAAACTGGCCTGATAATTATTTTACCTTATCTCAAGCAGTAAGTATACAGCATTATAATCTAAAAAACTATAACACAAGATTATTTACCTTTGGTGACGGTTCGTCTAATAATCTTGCCTACACTATAGGAATTAACAGAAATAATACTGCTGTAAACCCTATTTTTCCAACATCTGGATCAGAGTTTAATCTAATTGCAAAACTGTCATTACCATATTCCATATGGGATGGAACCGACTATAGCGAATTAGCTGATGAAAGAAGCGACTTACTTGCTGAGCAAGAAGATCTTGTAGTTAACGACCCTACAAATACTAGAATTGGCGAGATTAGTACGGAAATTGGAGAAATAGATCAAGAACGTTTTGACTGGTTAGAATACTATAAAATTAAGTTTGATGCTACTTGGTACACAACCTTAACTAAATTAGGTAAACAGCCTTTAGTATTAAGAACAAGAGCTGAATATGGTTTTCTTGGAGCATATAATAATAATCGAGGAAATATTCCTTTTGAAAGATTCTTTTTAGGTGGAGATGGTTTAGGCGCAACAGCACTTGACGGAAGAGAGGTTGTAGCCTTAAGAGGATACCCAAATCAATCACTTATTCCACTAAGTAGAGCAAATGATCCAGATTTTGTTGAAGATGGGGCAACAATTTATAATAAATATTCGTTAGAACTTCGTTATCCAATAACTCTAAAACCATCAGCATCCATATATATGCTGGCGTTTTTAGAAGGAGGAGCTTCATATGATAGCTTTAGAGGATTCAATCCATTTCAATTAAATCGTTCTGCTGGAGCAGGTTTACGTATCTTTATGCCAGCCTTTGGATTGCTGGGTATTGATTTTGGGTACGGTTTTGACCCAATTCCAGGTACGACAGGAAATAATGGATGGGAGACTCACTTTATCATTGGACAACAATTTTAATTTTGGCACGATTATTTCTATAAACAAAACAGGATCATGAAAACAAAAGTTCTTTTAGTATTAGCAGCTATCCTTTGGTTATCTTTCTCCAATACAGCTGAAGCTCAAAAAGGTATTAGAGTCGGATATATCGATATGGATTATATTTTAGAAAATGTACCTGAATATAATGAAGCCTCTGCAGATTTAGAGACAAAAGTTCAGAAATGGAAAGTAGAAATTGAAGCTGAATTAAAAGAAGTTGAAGAAATGAGAAAAGACCTCAATAATGAGCGTGTTCTTCTCACTAAAGAATTAATTGAAGAAAGAGAAGAAGATATTTTCTTTAGAGAAAAAGAGATCCTAGAATATCAACAAAAGCGATTTGGTCCTAATGGTGACTTGTTTATTCAGAAGAAACGATTAGTCCAGCCAGTGCAAGATCAAGTTTTTGTTGCGGTTCAAGAAGTAGCAAAAAATAAAAAATACGATTTTATATTTGACAAATCGGCAGACTTAGTAATGCTTTATTCTGCTGATAGACACGATATAAGTGATCAAATATTATTAAGAATCAATAGAGCTTCTAAAAGAAAGCAAGTAAATAGCAAAAAAGAGAAGAAGGCATTAGAACGAGCTGAGAAAAGAAATTCTGAACAAGAAAAAGAAGTAACAGATAGAGAAAAGACAACTTCTAAAAAGCAAGCTGAAAGAGAACAGCTATTAGCCGAAAGAAAAGCTGCAAGAGATTCTATCAGAGCAGCAAAGAAAAAAGAATTTGAAGCTAGAAGAGCAAAACTGTTAGAAGCGCAAAAAAGAAAAAAAGATTCTATAACAGCATTAAAAGAAAAATTGAAAAATGACTCTCAATCTGACGATGATGACAATAAAGATGGAGAAACTAACGATAATTAGAGAAATTAATTTTTAAATTTATAACACACTTAATATTATTAAAATGAAAAAGTTTAGAACCCTATTAGTAGCTTGTGCATTAATCCTTGGAGCATCAAGTTTCGTAAATGCACAATCCAAAGTAGCTCATATTGCATCACAAGAGCTTGTGGAAGCAATGCCTGCTTTTAAAGCTGCCAAGAGTGAAATTGAAAAACTAAACAAAACATACGAAGCTGAAATCAGAAATATGGTTTTGGAATTACAGAATACAATGAAAAAGTACCAGGCTGAAGCTCCTTCTAAGACAGAAGAAGAAAACGCTAAAAGAGCACAAGAAGTTCAGGCTACTGAAAAAAGTATCGGTGATTACAGACAAAATGCTTTACAAGATCTTCAGAAAAAAGAAATTGAATTGTTAAAGCCTATATATGAAAATGCTCGTGTATCTATTCAGAAAGTAGCAAGAGCCCAAGGATTTCAGTATGTATTAGATTCTACAACAGGAACAGGAGTTATCCTAGCTGACGGTAAAGATCTAATGGCAGATGTGAAAAAAGATTTAGGTATCTAAAAAATTACTTTTAGAATATAAAATAAAGAAAAACAGTGAGTCTAAATACTCACTGTTTTTTTTATTTTTGGGAAGCACATCATTACAAAAATGAAAAAACAAGCAATCGGTATTTTTGATTCAGGAATTGGAGGAACATCTATCTGGAAAGAAATTGCAATTGCGCTTCCGAATGAAGACACAATTTATTTAGCTGATAGTAAATTTGCTCCTTACGGAAAACGTAGTCAAGAAGAAATAATATCACTAAGTATTAAAAACACAAAAAAACTCTTAGAGTTAAATTGTAAAATAATTGTTGTAGCCTGTAACACTGCGACAACAAATGCTATAAAAACTCTTAGAAGTCAATTCGATGTCCCATTTATTGGCATAGAACCGGCAATAAAACCTGCTGCTCTTAAAACAAAAACCAAAAAAATAGGCATCTTAGCCACTAAAGGCACCTTATCTAGCGAACTCTTTGCTACTACATCAGATTTATACACTAATAACACAGAAGTAATAGAAGTAATCGGAACAGGCTTAGTAGAACTCATTGAAGCTGGCAAAATCTATGGCGAAGAAATGTTTACCCTATTATCCTCATACATCCGACCTCTTGTAGAAAAAAACATAGACTACCTTGTATTAGGCTGTAGTCATTATCCCTATCTAATTCCGGTTTTAAAAAAGATTCTTCCTAAAAACATCATAATTATCGATTCTGGTGAGGCCGTAGCAAGACAAACTAAAGTTATTTTATCAAATAATGATTTATTAAACGAAAACGCTTCAGAAGGATCACATATATTTTTTACTAATGGAAGGCTTTCGGTTCTACAGAATATCCTTAAAAAAACTAATATTACTACAGACGCTAATCAATTAGAGTTTTAAAAGTATCTTAACTAAAGATCTTCTTTTTAATAATTTTAGTTAAAAAAAGCGCATTTTGTTGATTTTTAACACTTCATATATTCATTGAGATTATTTTTTTGTTTAATTCGATAATCTATTAGTTGTTAAACACTTACAACCAACAAGATACTAATAAACCTTTTTACCCCTATAGTAATTATGAAGAAGAGCATTATAGCGCTTTTTGGATTATTATTTTGCGCAAATACCATTATTGCTCAAAATGATGTCAAAATTGATGGAAGGCTGAAACCACACTTAGATAAATTCTTTGAATATTGTAAAGAATACAACATTCAATATCATGACAAACTGTTTAAACTTAAAAATATTGATATAGTTGACACTCTTACTGTCTCATCCAAAGGGTCTACGCTAGGCATGTTAACCAGAGATAAAAGTAACAACGTAGAAAATATAATAATTAACTGGATTACAATGTTAGATCCAGAAATATTGAAAGTAGTTGCATTTCATGAATTTGCACATTATTTTCTGGAGTATCAAAAACATATTTGTGATGACTGCAATCAAATTATGGCTGTAGTAAATACTAGTTATTTCGACATAATAAAAGATTGGGATAATCAAGTAAAAACATTATTCTTAGATTCTCCTGCTTATAAAACAAGAAAAACGGTAGCGTATATTGAACCTTACAACACCCAAAATGCTCCACCAGCCAATTGAGTCAATATTATTTAAAATAATCGAGTAAAGTGCCCTTTTTAGAAGAAGATACCATAAGTTCTTTTCCTGATGATAATTGAACACTACCACCTTTACCTTTTTTATATTTTACAATAGTATTTACATTAACCAAATAACTCTTATGGATTCTAACAAAACCATGTTCCTTTAAAGAATCCTCGAAGTACTTCAATGTTTTACTGACTAACTTTTGTCCTTGATTGAGAAATATCTTTGTATAATTATCATCGGCCTGACAATATAAAATTTCGGAAACTTTTAACACCTCAAAGCCATCTTGTTGTGGTATCGTAATCTTGCCATCAACTGTAGGAGATATTTTTGGAGTTAATACTTTATCTTGTAACTCCTTCTCACGTTCTTTTATATGACCAACATGATCTACGGCCTTTATTAGGTTATCAATTGCTATAGGTTTCAATAAATAATAAGTAGCTTGTGCATTTAAAGCATCTACAGCATAATGATCATAGGCAGTTACAAAAACAGTTTCGAATGTTCTATCTGGTACTTGCTCCAATAAATCAAAAGCATTTCCATAAGGCATTTCTACATCAAGAAATAACAAATCCGGATTATTAGATTCCAAAAGTTTCAATGTTTCTTGAACACTGGCTGCCTCTCCCAAAACCGTCACAGATGGGCAATATTTATTCAAATAATTTTTAAGAATCGCTCGGCTATTTGCCTCATCATCCACTACAATTGCTGTTAAATTCACAGTTTAAATTTATTTATAAGTTATTATATTTTTTAAGATCAATTATCCTTGTTAATCAACAATTTAACTTTAGTTCCTGCTCCATCCTCCTCTTGAGCTAAATCGGATATAAAAACATCAACTTTATCTTTATACATAGTATTGAGTATCTGAATTCTTTTTTTGATATTACTCATCCCTTGTGATTTCTGCTTCTTTTGGTTTAGTGTTTTTAATGACATTGACTTTTCTCTTCCAATTCCATTGTCTGCTATTATTATTTCGATAGTATCATTATCCTTCTTTTTAAAATCTATAGACAACAACCCTTTTTCTGATTTATATCGTAATCCATGCCAAACAGCATTTTCCACATATGGCTGTAATAACATTGGAGGTATCATATATTGTTTAATATCTATTTCTGGATCAACATCTATCCTATATTCAAACTTATCCTGAAACCTAAAATGTTCTAATTGCACATATAACTCCAGTAATTCTATTTCTTTTTCCAAGGGAATAAAATCTTCCTCACTATTTTCTAAAACAGCTCTCATTAACAATGAAAAATCAGTAAGATATCTATTTGCTGCTCTTTCATCGCTGGTTGCTATAAAAGTGTTAACAGAATTTAAAGCATTAAAAATAAAATGAGGATTCATCTGAGAACGCAAAGATTTAAGCGCTAATAAATTATTAGCATACCGTTGTTGTTTTATGTTTCGGTACATTAAATAAGCAGCAAAAAACAATAAAACAGATAAACCAATCAATGAGTAGATAATTACTTTTTGTTGTTCAGCTAATTCTTGAGATTTAAATGCTAATTGATACCTACTCTCATTAAGCTCTCTATCCTTTTCTAAAGTTGCTATACGATTAGCTTTTTGAACAAGTTCACGATTAAATCTTGTCGCTTGCGATATTTCTTGTTCTTTTTGAATATATAATTTATCTATGATAACTTCATATTCTTCAAAAGCTTCAGAAGCTTTTCCTAATTCTCCCTTTTCTCTATAAACCTCACCTAATTTCCTTGTAGCATCTTTCTGAACAACAAGATCATTTTCTGAAGCAGCTTTCTTAATACTTTCTTCTAAATAAGGTATCGCTTCATCATATTCTGATTGAGCAGCAAATGCATTTGCTATTTTATAATTCTGAACCTGTGAAGTAATTGCTCTGTCCTCTGTAGCATTAGATTCGAGTGTAACACTATCTTTTTTGATTGGACTAAACGCTTCTTTCTCTTCTATATCCTGAATATCCTCTAGAGCTTCTTTACGCAACTGTATCTCTTTATCAAAGCTATTATTCTTATTATAAAAATCAGCGGCTTTTGCCCGTTGTATGGCTGAAGATTTTTTACTTCTTTTACTTGCGAGCTGCACAGAATTTCCAAGATACTCTTCAGCATCATCAAGATTTCCTTGAATCTGAAGCATTTCTGCAAGTTTAGAATTTAATTCAATAACGTTGTCTTCGGCATTGTTTTTTTGAGCAAACGACAGTGCTATATTGTAATTACTAATTGCATTTTCGTTATCTCCATTACCTTTATAACTATCTCCTAATCCTCTATAAATTTGTATCCGTTGTGTCGCGTTTAATCTTGATTTCTTTAACTGATTAAAAGTTCGCAGAGAAGCATCATAATCTTTAATCTGTAATTGAGCGTTTCCTAACTTAATTTTTACATCGGCGTTATACTTATTACTTAAACTAGTTATATAGTTAGTTTCCGCTAAATCAGGTTGTTTCCAGTATGCATAAATATCGCCTAAAGTCTCAAAAAGTTCAGCCTTTTTCTCATCTCCAAAAGTATCACCATCTTCTATGGTTTCTAAAGCTTTTGTTACATAATCAATACTAGTAGTTGCATCTTTCTTCATAGAACTTCTTGCAGCAGCAAGATGTAATCCATATTCTGCGGATAATTTCTTTTGCTTTCTATCACTTCCTCTACTTAATGATTCTGGATCTTCCTGAACTTTTACATCAATTCTTTCTCTACTTTGAATAGTATGATAAACCGTGTTAAAATTATCGTGGCTAATAATAATCTGATCTCCTATTTTAGCTTGTATTTTAAAATCTCCTAAATTATCCGTGCGGTATGTCTTACCACCTATAACTCTAATTTCTACATTTTTTAAAGGGCGTAGACTTTCATCTTCCTTTACAGTACCTCTTATTGTGACAGTATTATTACTGGCATTCTCAAGTGTTCTTGCATTATCCTGAGCGTACTCAACATTTGGCAAAAACCACATTATCAGTAAAATAAAATAAAATTTATTCATCATATAATTAAATAGTCAAGGTAAACTTAATCCAATTATATGGGATATTAAAATCCGAATTTGACGAGAATTCCTATTTTCATTCATTTCTATATAAAAAAAAGATACTTCCCTAACTCAATAGCGTTTTTCACTCATCCATAATAGTTTCTTGCTCATTAATGATTTTTATCTAAAAAAGATCATCATAGTTTTAGCCTAAATTAAAAAAAGTAACAATTATGAAAACAATATATGTATGGAGTCTATTATGCTTATTAATCGTTCCTATCTCCTGTAATGCTAAAAACAATAATGATTCTAACCTAGCATTAAAGACCGAAAAATCATATGAAATTTACACTACCAAAACAGATCCAGATACAAGAAACATTCAGGTTGCTCTGTTATTAGACACTAGCAACAGTATGGATGGTTTAATTGATCAAGCAAAAGCTCAATTATGGGAAATCGTAAATGAGTTATCCTATGCAAAATGTGGTCATTATAATATAAAACTTCAAATTGCTTTATACGAGTATGGTAACGATCGTTTACCTTCTCAAGAAGGTTATATTAGACAGGTACTACCTTTCTCGGATGATCTAGATGAAATATCTAAAGAACTTTTTTCTTTAACGACGAATGGAGGAAATGAATATTGTGGTAAAGTAATTAACACATCAATAAATCAACTCGATTGGAAAAAGAATAATGATCACCTTAAATTAATTTTTATAGCGGGTAATGAACCATTTACTCAAGGTCCAATAAATTATAAGGATGCTGCCACTGATGCAAAAGAGAAAGACATTACTATTAACACTATATTTTGTGGTAATTATAAGCAAGGCATCCAAACTAAATGGAAAGATGGGGCCAACCTTACTAATGGAGAATATAGCGCTATTGATCATAATAGAGAAACTATACATATAGCTACTCCTTATGACGATATTATCTTACAACTAAATAGAAAACTAAACAATACATATATCTACTACGGTAACGAAGGTTCTAAAAAAATCGGTTTACAAGCGGAACAAGATCGTAATGCGAGATCATATAGTGCAGCTAATGCTGTTAGTAGAACTATTAGTAAAAGTTCTGGATTCTACAAAAACAAAAGCTGGGATCTTGTGGATGCAGCCGAAGACAAAGATTTTGAATTAGAAGAAATTGAAAAGGAAGAACTACCACAAGAACTTAAAGATAAATCCAAAACAGAATTAAAACAATATGTAGCTCAAAAAAGTAATGAACGAAAAGAAATACAGAAGAAAATACAAGAGCTAAATAAGAAGCGTTTGGTGTATATCAAAAATAATAGCAAAAAAGATGATGCCAATTTAGAAGCCGCATTAATCAAAGCGATTAAAACTCAAGGAGAAAGAAAATCTTTTAGTTGGAAAAAATAAAACATATGAAAACAATAAAAAAAAGTCTAGTCATTTTACTAATCCCAATAACTATGATCTCTCAAAAAAACAATGAATTACAACACTCAAAAGTTGATTATAATTCATTTATAGAAATTACAGAAGAAGTTATGGAACATAGACAATCGAGATTAATACCATTAGATACGTTCCTTAATTTTGCCACCGAACCAAATACCATTCTATTAGACACTAGATCTGAAGCAGCTTTTAACAAAAAACATCTAAAAGGAGCAGTTCATTTAAATTTTTCAGATTTTACTAAAGAAAAGTTAGCGAAACTAATCCCTAACAAAGAAACCAGAATCTTAATCTATTGTAATAATAATATCGATGGGGATACCATAAATTTCCCTTCAAAAAGTATTCCTTTAGCGCTAAACATTCCTACTTATATTAACCTCTATGGATATGGTTATAAAAACGTTTATGAATTATCATCTTTGGTCCCAATAAAAGACAAACGACTCAAGTTTACCGGAACGACGGTTAAATAAAAAACAAAAAAGCAAGCTTAGAAAAGCTTGCTTTTTTGTTTTTTATCAATGTAAATATTCCTAATTGTTAACTGCAGGACAATGACAATTCCATCTTTCTTTTCGTTTACCAAAGTCATATCCCAATGTCAATTGATGAAAACCTCCATTACTTAAAACAACAGAATTAGCCTGATAACTATAGGTATACCCCACCATCCAATTTTTATAATTAATCCCCATAAAAGGCGTAACATATTGAAGTTTTTGACTTTCAATTTCTGCACCTGTTTGAGAAAATTCTGCTCCATCAAAACTTCTTCTATACGACAATCCTCCCCACAATGTGGCTAATTCCCCAAATCTTCTATATACTTTTAAATTTCCATCTATCGTACTTTCTTTAGTTTGATCCGTTGATTGATATAAAATTGATGGTTCTAAGCTCCAAGGACCATTTGATAATCCAAACACATATCCTACCGAAAAGATATACCTTCTCTGGTTATTCGATTCTAGGATAGTATTATTAGCATTGTCAAAGATTTCTCTGGTAGAAGGTAAAATATTCTTAACCGTAAAATGCGCATACCAATCAAGATAATGGTAGGACATTCCTACATCTAAATTAAAATATCCACTTTTTTGTTCTCTTCCAATAATTACAGGATCAGGATCTAATGGATCATCTAGCCCTCTTTCGTCTACATTAGACTGTATAAAAGCTCCACTAATCCCAAAAGACAACATATTAAGATCAGTTCGATCTCTCGAAAACAATAAATGATACGCAAAAGTCGTAAATACCCCTGTTTGTGAGAAACGTCCATTCTCATCTCTGTATACAATAGCTCCTAGACCGACTTTATCACCAGTTCTAAAATTAACGTTAGCCGATTGCGTACTAGGCGCATTATCTACATCAAACCACTGTTTTCTAGCAGTAAGTCTTATTTTATTCGCATTAGAAGCTCCTGCCATAGATGGATGAACCAAATATAGATTGTCAGAAAGATAATCTGCATAAACTGGAATTCCTTCCTGAGAAAAAATAAGTTGTGAGGTCAGTATAGCAAACAACAAATAATATTTCTTCAAATTCATTAGAGGCTTTAGGTTTAAAAAAAAGGAAAAACTAGGTTAATTATTTCAATATAAACTATTTAATCCTGCTTATATTGTGGGGCTTTAATATTTCTTTTCCCAAATTAAAATATTATTTCTTGCCAGCTTCAAATATATAAATTTTTACAAGAACATATCTTTAAAGCCCAGTATTAAAACATTCTTAATCTTATAAACCCTACTCCATATGGAATTACTTTTTAGTAAATTTGCCAAAAATTAGATTATGGAAAAGATTTTTGAAATAAAAATAGAACCAACTTCTAATGCAAGTATTATAAAGTTTGAGGCTAATTACTTTTTAACGCAACATACTAGCTATGAATTTGAAAATATAGATCACGCCAAAAATTCTCCCTTGGCGCAGCAGTTATTTTACCTTCCTTTTGTAAAAAGAGTATTTATTGCTCAAAATTTTATTGCGATAGATAAATTTGATATTGTAGAATGGGGTGATGTACAAGACGAAGTTGCAGAACAAATAAAAACATATTTAAATAGCGGGCAACCTATTATAAACGAAACTTCTGCTACTAAAAAAGTGCCTATTACTATTTATGCAGAAAGTACACCTAACCCTGCTGTACTTAAATTTGTAGCAAATAAAAAATTAGTTACAACTGGGCATGAATTTAAAAGTATTGATGATACTAAAGAAGCTCCTATTGCAGAAAAATTATTTCATTTCCCTTTCGTAAAAGAAGTATATATCGATGAGAACTATATCTCAATTAATAAGTACGATATGGCAGACTGGAATGATATTACTTTAGAGATAAGAGAATTCTTGAGAGAATATCTAGAAGAAGGTAAAGAAGTTTTATCTGAAAATGCTACTGCATCAAAAAGTCAAGTAGAGAAACAGGCCGAGGCCGATTTTGAAAAACTAGATGACACCTCTAAAGATATTGTAAATATTATAGAAGAATATATTAAACCCGCTGTTGCTAGTGATGGAGGTAACATTATGTTCGATTCTTATGATCCAGAAAGTAAAGGTGTAAAAGTAATTTTACAAGGAGCTTGTAGCGGATGTCCATCGTCTACTTTTACATTAAAAAATGGTATAGAAAATATGCTAAAAGAAATGCTAAAAGACAAAGTAGCATTTGTAGAAGCTATAAATGGGTAGTTTATCGAATAATCTTTAATGATATCGAAAAAACCATAAAAATAATAGCGGTAAATATTAAAAAAAGAACAAAGTATCTTGTATATTAGAGACTCTTTTATAAAATATTAACCAAAAAATTATTAAAATGGCAATTGTTAAAGTAATAGAAGTAATAGCATCATCAGAAAAAGGTTGGGAAGATGCAGCTAGAAATGGTGTCAAAGAAGCTAGTAAAACAGTTAAAAACATCAAATCTGCTTGGGTATCTGATCAAAAAATGATTATTGATGACAATCAAATTAAAGAGTATCGAGTAATTTTAAAGATTTCTTTCGAAATAAAATAATTAATTACTTTCTATATTATAAAAAGCATCTCATAATTTATGAGATGCTTTTTATATACCTTCTTAAAAAGTTATGAATCTATTTTATTCATTCAATTATCAAAAATTTAATTTTTTTCAAAAAAACATATTATTAATTCAATCCTATTTTTATAGTCTCCCGCAATGTTTGTTTCAATAAGTAAATCAAGCTTTTAGCTTTTTATCTGAAGTATTTTCTTACAAATTAATATCGTTTTCGTTCATTTTTTACTGTTTTACCACAGAAAAACGATGCTAATTTTTTAATAAAATTCAATATTTCTAATTGATATGAGGTTAAAAATGTTATTCTATTGAAGAATCAATAAAAATTATGTATTAAAACTTATATTTTTGCATTTAAACTCCCTTTTCATTAAATTTAATTCACCTAAATCAATATACCGTGAGAAAAATATTACAATTTTTATTTCTAATAATGTCCCCGGTTTTATTTGCACAATTACCGCAATCTTTATTAAAACCGGCGAAGAGAGTTACTACTTTTGATGAGTATGATGGTTCTATATTTAAGAGCCTTAAATACAAAGATGCAAGCGTCATAGATGAAAAGTCTGGAACATTTGACACTAAGCTCCGTTACAACGCATATAATGATGCTTTAGAACATAAAAAAGGTTCTGAATTATTTGAGCTCGTAAAAAATCCTACAGCTCATGCTAGGATAGATGGAGATTATTATTACTACTGCAACTTTAAGACACAGCGTGGTCTAAAAAGACCTGGATATTATGTTCTTGTTGAGCTAAATGAACAATACAGAATATATAAAAAGTATAATGTAAAAATCACCAAACCTGACAAAAGAGGTTCAGCTAGTGGTACAGCTACCCCAGGAAAGGTTCAGATAAAAACCAAGTACTATCTAGAAGAACGTGGTGTTATCATGGAACTTCCAATGAATAAAAAGAAGGTTTTAGCTGCTCTTGGCGATAAAGAAGAAGAGTTAAAAACCTATATGAAAAAGGAAAAGATAAAGGTTAGAAAGGAAGAAGATTTAATTCGCCTTGTTTCCAGATATAATGCACTAAAAAATATGGATGGTAATCCTTCGAGAAGCCTTCTAAGCACTAGAAGTCGAAGAAATTAAAAACACCTTAGAAAAAATAAAACTTTAATGATTTAGAGTAAATAATAAAAAGCTATCTGTTTAGATGGCTTTTTTGTTTATTATATCTTATCACAATAATTAAAGACTTTCTAACCTGCGACAAAGTCTTTTAAGTAATAAGGCTCAAAATAACTAACATCTTCAAAATCCTCTTCTAAAAACTTAGTATATCCTAAGATTCCCATCTCTACTGCAGATGGTAATTTGTCTGTTATAAACTTAGCATTCTTATGACTACAAATCTCTTCGAACTTGGCAACACCATTACCTATGAAATATACTTGTTTATTTTCTAAATACATACTAAAAGAGTCCTCCGAAAGTACTTCTGCTTCAATAGTTCGCACTTGTTTATAATCACTTGAAAAAACTGCGGAATACACTTCCATTCTCCTTGCATCCAGCATAGGAATAATAAAACATTCTGTTGATTTTACTTGTAATGCAAGCCCTTTTAATGTACTAACAGATATTAGAGGAATATTTAAGCCAAAACATAAGCCTTTAGCTGCGGAAACACCAATCCTAAGGCCAGTGTAAGAACCAGGTCCTTTACTTACTGCAATTGCATCAAGTTTATCCAAAGCTATCCCAGCTTCCTTTATGACAATTGTTATAAACTGATGTAAACGCTCCGCGTGAGAATATTTAGTGTCGTAATCTTCTTTAAAAGCAATCACTTTACCATCTTTAGACAAAGCGACAGAACAATTAGTTGTAGAAGTTTCTAAACAAAGAATATAAGACATCTTTAAAAAAATTTACGCAAAGATACCTTTAATTATATTATTCTTTAGTCGTCTCTTTCTTATCGCTTTTAGAAGATACTTTATCACCTGTTTTTAGTGTTTTAGTCACAACATTATAAGGACCTATAATTACCTCTTCTCCAACTTCTAAACCTTCTGTGATTTCTATATTACTATCGTCTTGAATTCCCGTTTTTATCACTCTTAATTTAGCAGCTCCTCCATCTTTCACAAACACACATTCGAACTTCTCATCAGATTCTTTCAACTTTTCTTTTGTGTAAGATCTCTTTACATTACTAGAAGTATCACTTTTTATAACTATAGCACTAATAGGAATACCTATAACCTTTTCTCTTTTATTAGTAATAACATCTACTGTTGCAGTCATACCTGGCCTAAAAGGAGAATAGCTCTCTGGCTTATCTTTTATTAAGTCTTTATATGATTCTTCAAGAATACGAACCTTTACTTTAAAATTAGTCACCTGATCTGCACTCAATGTGCTTTCTGCAGAGTTTGCTATTTCTGTAACTAACCCTTTAAATTGCTTTTTAAGATATGCATCAACTTCAACTATAGTAGAATCACCTAAGGATATTTTTACAATATCATTTTCATTAACATCTACTTCAACCTCCATATTATTTAAATTAGCAACTCTTACTATTTCTGTTCCTGCCATTTGTTGTGTTCCTACCACTCGCTCCCCTAATTCTACGGATAGTTTAGAAACGGTTCCGCTCATAGGAGCATAAATAGTTGTTCTACTAAGGTTATCTTTTGCTTCATTTACAGTAGCTTGAGAACTCTTTACACTATAAAAAGCTGACTGCTTTGCTGCTTCTGCCACCTCATATGCAGAAACAGAACTATCCCATTCTGCTTTAGAAATAACTCCTTTATTAAACAGCTCTTTGTTACGATCATAACTTAGCTTTGCTTCTTTAAGACTTGCTTCTGCCTGTCGTAAACCAGCTCTCGTATTTTCTAAAGCTGCCTGAGACCTATTCAATCCTGACTGTATAATATCTGGATTAATTCTTACTAACAGATCTCCTTTATTTACTTGTTGCCCTTCTTTAATTGGTAAATCAATTATTTCACCCGACACCTCAGAGGATAACTTAACCTCCACTTCAGGTTGAATTTTTCCTGTTGCAGAAACAGTTTCAATAATATCAAGTTTTTCAATTGTCGATATTTCAACTTCTTTCAAGTTTCCGTCTTTACCAAACAATCCTGCCTTTTTACCAAAGACCAGTCCTATAACCAAAACGACAACAATTATTAATATGATTAGTAAAGTTTTTCTACTCATGGCTTACTTTAAAAAATTAATTCTATTGGATGAAATTACGATCTTTTGGGTAACAGCCCAAATAGACCATTATTTATTTACAATTTAATATCTGCTATTTTTATCCCAAAATAAAGCTCTAACACTTTAATTTTGAATATATAATCAAACTTTGCCTGCACCTCATTACTTTGTGCATTTTCTAATCTAAACTTTGATTGACTAAAATCAAAGGCATTAGTTCTTCCTACATCGTATCTATCTTTAGCATATTCATATGCTCTTTCCTGAGCTTTTACTGCAACTAGAGAAGCTTCGTACGCTTCTGCGGATCCCTTGGCATCTAAATATGCCTGATACACATTGCTATCAAGATCTAATTCTGCTTGCTCTAATTGAAACGCTGTCTGTTTTACATTAACCTTACTCCTTTTTACATTTACTCTTGACGAAAATCTATTTAAAATAGGAACGCTTAATTGTAAACCATAAGAAAAACCATCATTTTCATACAATTGTTTCACAAGACTTCTATCAAAAAAATCGTTATCAGCCCATCTTGTATTATATCCAAAAAATGCACTTAAGGTTGGGTAATATGCTCCTCTTGCAATCTGTAAATCCTTTTCAGCAATTAATTTATTTTGTTCAGCTATTTGAACTTCATATCTAGCTCCTCTAGCACTAGATCTGATTTCTTCAATTGATTTATTTAGAATAGATGCTGAAGGAATTAGATATTCTTGTTCTGCGATATCAAACTTCTCATAATCCTTAATTAACAATGTTTGCGCTAGTCCAACGCGAGCAATTAATACTGCATTTTCTGCCTGTACAATACGCGTTAATTCATCTGCCGAAGTAGCTTCTATTTCTAATAGATCTCCTTGTGGCAACACACCTGCATCTACTAAATCTTTGGTACGTTTAAGTTGTTCTAAAGTAATATCATGTTGTTTCTCTATTACTTTTAAAGATTCTTTATTTAATAAAACTTGCAAATAACTATTAGCAACAAACAATGCAATATCATCTTTTGATTTACCTAAATTATACTGACTTAATAACTTATTCATGTTAGCTCTTTGTAACTGTCTAAAATTACGTAAACCATCAAACAAAGTAAGCCCTAAATTAGCACCACCTGTTAAGGATGTAAATGTATTACTCTCGAAAGTATTGGTTACTGGGTTAATATTGGCTCCTGTGTTTGAAGAAAGGCTAGCCGAGGTATTAACTGTAGGCACAAAATTTCCTATTGCCGCTAATTTATCTATCTCAGCAGTTTCGATATTAAGTGCAGATTGCTTAATTGTAATATTATTTTCTAAAGCATATTCTACGCACTCCCTTAAAGTCCACTTTTTTTCTTGTGCTTGCGTAGCGATCATCCCAAGAAGGATACAGCAAATAATTGAAATTTTAACTTTCATCCGTTTTTCTTTATTTTAAGAGGTCAGAATGGAGGCTCACCAAAAACAATAAAGTTTTTTAGTTTACTTCACAATACCTATTTGTATACTATTGATTGTTATTGTTACACTTTTTGTTAAAAAAAATTAATTCCCAAACTCTGGCTTCTTAATTTGATTCCAAACTTTGATCTTATCTTCTTTGGTAATTCCACTTTTTACTTCAACATTAATCCCGTCACTAACACCTAACTCTACATCTCTATTTTCAAATTTTTGCTCTCCTATAGCAACTTCTACAAAAGGTTTTTGGGTTTTAGGATTATATTGGATAAGTGATTCCTTTAAAGCCATCACGCTATCGACTTTTGCTAAAATTATGGATGCATTAGCACTTAATCCAGCTCTTATAAAAGTTGTGTCTTTTTTATTTAAAGTTCCTTTTATTTCAAATTGAATTGCTCCATTTTCTTCTTTCCCTTTTGGTGCAATATAATCTAAAACCGCATCAAATTTTTTATTCTCTATGGCTCCTACCGTTATTTCTAAAGGTAAATTTTCTTTTATTTTTCCTACTTCACTTTCGTCAACATTACCCTCAAAAATCATCTGACCTACATCAGCAACCGCGGCAATTGTAGTTCCATCATTAAAGTTATTAGACTCTATAACCTGATTTCCTTCTTTTACAGGAACCTCTAGAATCATACCTGTAACAGTCGAACGAATTAAGGTATTTGCCGCACTTCCCAGACCTCTGGTAGTACCAGTTCTTACAATCTGATAATTCTGTTGAGCAGCTTCATAGTTCTGTTTTGATTGTTTGTATGTAACATCTGCGCCATCAAATTCATTCGCCGATATTACTCCTTTATCAAATAGTTCCTTCTGACGATTAAAAACTTTTTCTTGATTGTCTAAGTCTATTTTTGCAGTTTGTACTGCATTTTTAGCACTCTGTAAAGAAGATACATTAGGAATCACCCTAATTTTAGCTATTAAATCTCCTGACTTAATCTGATCACCAGCCTCGATATAAATTTCTTCTATTATTCCAGAAATGTTTGGCTTTATTAAAACCTCTTCTTTAGGAACTATACTTCCGGTTGCAACGGTTTTTTTTATGATTGTTTCTGTCGTGCTCTGCTCTGTTTTATAGGTAACAGGATCTTCTTGGTTTTTTTGATATAAATAATACAAGGCCCCTCCGAATATAACTACAATGAGAAGCAAAATAATAACAGTGATTGTTTTTTTCATTTTCAGTATTTATTGATTCTTTACTATTGTAACAGTAAATTTGATTGATTTTACATTTAATCTGCTCTTAAAGCATCTATTGGTTTAGTTTTTATAGCTACTTGCGCTGGTACCAAACCTGCTAACAGCCCACTAGAAATTAAAATTAACAAAGCTACGAAAACCACTGTAAGGTCCACACTAGGATTAGCAAACATGGTTTCATCACTTGCCGGCATTCCTTCTAACAGTTTATTTACCAAAAATATAACACCTGTAGAAACAGCAATACCTGTCATTCCTGATATGATTGTTAGAAAAATAGATTCTAATAATATTTGCCCTCGCACGGACCAAGGTGACGCTCCCAAAGCTCTACGAATACCAATTTCTTTGGTCCTCTCTTTTACTACAATCAGCATAATATTACTAATTCCAATGATCCCAGACAACAACACTAAAGTTCCAACAAAATATGCTACTCCCCTAAGTGCTATAAAAAGTCCATTAATTTTGCTAAATTCTTCATACAAATCGAAATTTCCAACTGCTCTATTATCTTCTGGGTGAATTGTATGATTCGTTTTCACAACATCGATAATACTTTTTTTAAGACTTGTAATTGAGTTATCATCCTCTGCGGTAATTGCCATCCAACCGACATTATCTGCACGATTAAAAGCTTGCGAAAAAGAAGTAAAAGGAACAAATATCTCTTTCTGACCTTGTTCACGGTCTCCATTATTAGATTTTTTCATGTAAGTTCCAATTACCATAAAACTTACTCCTTGTATTTTTATATACTCTCCTATTGGTTCTTCCCCAAATTTAAATAGCTCTTTCTTCACTCCTTCTCCAATTACTGCTACTTTTCTATTATTATCTATATCACCATAGTTAATAAACCTGCCAGAAGTAATTGTTATTGGATCTTGATTAATTATTTCTGGATAATCTCCATATACATTGAATGCACCTGCATTAAGACCTCTAATAACATTGTTTGTCCCACCAAAACCTCCTAATTGGTTTCTGGGTGATATATATTTCAATCCAGGAACCTTTTCTCTAATAGAGCCAACATCTCCTATCTTAAAATTATATCTTCTCCCTTTTGGTAATCCTTTATATGGCTTAGAAGCAACTTGAGTCCACATAAACATCGTATTAGTCGCTATATCTCCAAAACCGCGCTTAACACCATTTTCCAAACCTTTACCTGCTGCTAATAAAATAACAAGTATAAAAATCCCCCAAAACACTCCAAAAGCGGTAAGTAAAGTTCTAAACCAATTCGCTGTCAGCGCCTCTATAATTTCATTCCATCGATCTCTGTTAAACATATTATTCGTCTCTAAGTGCTACAATAGGTTTAATTTTTGCTGCTCTCCACGCTGGGAAGAAACCCGCAATTGCTCCTGCAAAAATCAATATAAATACAGTCGTCAAAGCAACATTAAAATTCACGGACGGACTGGATATAAAATCTGTTTTGATCATTGGCCCTAACAACTCTAACAAGATCAATCCGAAGATCAATCCAGTAAATCCTGCAATCGCAGTCACAAATATGGCCTCGTGTAAGATCATACCTATTATTGAAGAAGGCATAGCTCCAATCGCTTTTCGAATACCAATTTCTTTAGTTCGTTCTTTAACAATGATAAGCATGATATTACTTACACCTACCACTCCTGCGATAATCGTACATACTCCTACCCACCAAAAGAAGGCTTTAATCATAAAAATCAGGCTGTAAAATCTTTTGGCTTGTTCTAAAGAATTACCTATACCGATAGCTCTTTCATCCGTAGGTGCAATTATATGTTTGTTTTTCAGATAAGTAGTTATCGTCGCAACGAACTCTTCGGACTTAGCAACCGCCGTTTCAAAATCTTTTTCAGGCTTTAAGGTATATGATAGATTATTAATATTCTGCCCTCTGTTAAATACTTGTTGAGCTGTGGTCGATGGAACAGAAACCTGTTCTTCTTCACGTTCACCACCTTTATCCGTATAAACCCCAACTACTTTAAACGGAATATCATTAAGCTTTATATATTTCCCAATAGGGTCTTCATCATTTTTAAATAAAGCTTCTTTTACTTTATTACCAATGGCTGCAATTTTGCCTTTTTCATTAATATCTTGCTGATTAATGAATCTACCAGAAACCATTGATTGGTTTTCTATAAACTGAAAACCAGGAAAAATCCCTTCTATCCTATAGTTCCCAGATTCTTTTTTATAAGAAATAACTGAACTCCATATTCTAACTCTAGAAGATTCATACTCTATAACATCCTCATTAGTTTTATGAATAAAATCAAAATCCTCATTAGTCATACTAAAAAATCTACCTGGATTTAACCCTTTATACTCAACAGAAGTTGGTCTTGTCCAAACCCAAATACTATTGGATGCATCTCCCTCAAATTCTTGTGAAATTCCGTTTTGCATACCTTGGCCTACTCCAAGAAGAATTACTAGGATAAATATTCCTGAAGCAACAGAAAGTCCAGTCAAAAAAGTACGTAGTTTATTCTTGGCAATGGTATCAAATATTTCCTGCCAACGCTCTATATTAAACATATGAATTTGCTCTTACTTGTTCTACTATTCCGTCATCTATGATAAGACCATCTTTAAGATTTACGATTCGCTTACTCATATGAGCTATATCTTCTTCATGGGTAACAATCAAAATGGTTTTTCCTTCATCATTAATTCCTTGAATCAATTCCATTACTTCATAGGAAGTTTTTGTATCAAGTGCACCAGTTGGCTCATCCGCTAATAAAACTTTTGGTTCCGAAGCTAAGGCTCTAGCGATTGCAACACGTTGTTTTTGTCCTCCTGATAATTCATTAGGAAGGTGAGTTGCCCAATCTGCTAAACCAACTTTTTCTAAATAGTGAAGTGCTTTATCTGTTCTTTCCTTTCTCTTAATACCCTGATAATACAATGGCATTGCTACATTATCTAGTGCATTTTTATAATTAATAAGATTGAATGATTGAAATATAAACCCTAAGAATTTATTCCTATACCTAGCTGCTATTTTTTCATTCAAGTCTTTAATAGGAATGTTATCCAAAAAATAACTTCCTGTATCCGCTTCATCTAACATTCCAAGAATATTAAGCAACGTAGATTTTCCAGAACCCGAGGATCCCATAATAGCTACAAGCTCACCTTCTTTAACATTAAAATTGATTCCCTTAAGGACATGAAGGGAATTGCTTCCCATTTGGTAAGATTTATGTAAGTCTTTGATTTCAATCATAATACTAGATTAAGATTTAATAGACATCAAATGATGCCAGCTTCAATTTAAAACAAGACTTACACTATACGGTGTAATACATTATAATTGATGAATTTCTAGTCTCCCCTCTAGAAATAATTTAAATTGGTTAGTGTAGTCTTATACCATAAGACTTCTCCTACACCACATTCGTTACACTTCAATATGTTATGAATATGTTAAAGATTTAAAATCAAGAAAAATTAAAATAAAATCAGTCTTTGATCGGCTTCTTTTTATTTCTGTAAATGAAGTACCCTACAACTCCAATAAGAACATAAGGAACAATCATTAAATACACGATTCCATTGTTAATTCCTTTAGCCGTGTTTTGCCCTTCTTCACTTTCTAATACCGCTCTGCACATAGCACATTGCGCATCCATTGAAACTGTAAAGAATAACAATAAAACTAATATGTAGAATATTTTTGTTCTCATTTTGAAATATTACCTAAGTGAATATGATCAATTAGACTTTTAAATTTACGTATAATATGGTGAAATCATCAAATAAACTATTACCCCAGTAATTGCTACATATAACCATATCGGAAATGTAATTTTTGCAATTTTTCGATGTCTATCAAAGTTTTTAGCCAAAGCTCTAACATATGTTATTAAAACAAATGGGATCACAACAATAGATAAAACTATATGTGTAATTAATATAAAATAGTAAACATATTTAATCAATCCTTCTCCTCCAAACTTTGTAGAATCACTTGTCATATGATATGCTACATACATTACTAAAAACAAGACTGAACATGTAATCGCAAATTTCATGAGATTTTCATGTAATTGTAACTTCTTATTTTTAATAGCCCAAAGTGCTGCTATAAGAACCACAGCAGTCAATCCATTTATACTCGCATAAATTGGTGGTAAAAAGGTAAGTGGTTCAACATCATAACCCAATTTACGAAGGTTTACACCAAATAGAGCTGCTACAGCTAACGGTATTACGATTGACAATATAATAATCCATTTATTATATTTTTTTTCTACCTCAGAAGTACTTTTACTCATTTTCTTTTAATAACTTTTTAATATCCTCCAATAGGACCGTTACCTGTTCTTCTTCTCCGTTTTCGTCCTTTTTTTCCTCAACTCCGATAGTTCCTCGATAATAAATGATAGGATTGCCCGAAGCATCATAACGCGATCTAATGTAACCTTCTTGATCTATTAGTGCAAAATATCCATTATGTTCAAATCCTCCTGGAACCTCTGGGTTTTCTGCGGCATAAATATTAAAACCAGCATTAGCCAATTCATATAAATCTTCTCGCTCTCCTGTAAGCAGATGCCAGTCTGGATTCACTATCCCATAATTCTCTGCATATTTTTTAAGAATCCGTGGTGTATCTCTTTTGGGGTTAATCGTAAAAGATGCAACTCCAAAATTTTGATAATCTTTAAGTTTATTTTGCAAATAAACCAGATTGCGACTCATTTTTGGACAGATAGTAGGACAGCTGGTAAAGAAAAAGTCTACTACATACACCTTTCCTTTATAATCATGATTAGTAATTAGTAAACTATCTTGATTTAAAAATGCAAATTCTGGAACTTTTCTAGGCTTACCATTAATCTTTATGTATGAAAGCTTTTCATTAGCCACAGGATTATCAGCACTCATTCTATCATTTTTAACAATAGAAGTATCTTTTACTCTATTTACAATTTTAGGAATAAAAATGATCCCAAAAATCAAAATTATAAATGATATACCTACATATGAATATTTTTTCATCCTTTATTTTTCTTTTCGATCTGCTTTATATTTCTTAAGAGCTAAACGGTACTCAGCTAAAATAACTTTTACATCATCAACCATTACATTATTTAAATCAGCAACAGAACTCGTATCATACCCATAAACCTCTAATTCATTTTTCTCTTGATTCTCTTCTCTACCCCTTAGATTTACATTCTTATCTATAATAAAAACAAAATTAGAAGCATTTTTTTGATTGAGTTTATAAGGCGTCTGAAGTCCTTTAAACAATCGTTGTACACTCTCAGGCGTTCCGAAAACAAATTTCCAACCGGATACATCAGTAATGTCATCTAACTCTTCTAAAAGATCTTTTACTGCATTCTCGCTACCATATGGCAATACCATTACTAATTGAAAATCCCTGAATTCGCGATTTTTATTATAAATCTTTTGATTTAAATTAAAAACATTTCCTTTTTTATCCTGAATATCTTCTCCAAAAAAACCTAATATTGTAATCTTATCTTCTAATGTAATTTGTTCTCCTGTAAGGCTTTCAAAATCGTCCAAATTTCCTATAGACTCTTTTAGCACAGGAAGTTTAGAAAAATTATCAACTGCTGAAGCAAAAAACAGATACATCACTATTGGTAGTATAAACAGTATTCCAAGAACTAAAAATTTTTTCATTAAATCGTTTACTTTACTTCGATTACAAAAATAAAAAAGACGGCTGAAAACAACCGTCTTTTACTATCTTTTATTATGCTTTTAACTTAAAAACACAAACGGATTTTAAATTAAAAGTCCCAGCTTTTGTGTCCAGCTTTAAATACTTCATAAATATAATCACCTTCTGTTAATAATATAAATATTAAATAACTGATAAGGAATACTGCTGTCCATACTACCGCTCTACGCAAACCTTTAGTTTCACCTTCCATATGCATAAAAGACCAAGTAATATAATACGCTTTATATATTGTAAGAATTATGAAAATCCAATTAAGCAATTTCATACTAATTACCGTAGTTTCTATTAAAAATGCGGGTTTAATAATTCCCAAAATTACTTCTACTATCGTAACTACAGATAATAAAATAAATACTTTCCAGATTTTAGCCGTATTCGATTCGTGATGTGCTGTATCGTGTGCCATAATATCTATTATAAATTCTTTTAATTATTAAACTAGGTAGAAGAATGTAAATACAAATACCCAAACTAAATCTACAAAGTGCCAATAAAGACCTACTTTTTCGACCATTTCATAGTTCTTCCTTCTTTCGTATGTTCCTAAAATCACATTAAAAAATATGATGATATTAATTACAACACCCGATAATACGTGAAATCCGTGAAATCCAGTAATAAAGAAAAAGAAGTTAGCAAATAATGGTGTTCCATATTCGTTATGAACTAGGTTAGCTCCTTCTACAACACCAACAGCATCCGTATTTAATCTTCGTAAAGACTCTTCTCTAGATAATATTGTTTTTTCTCCTTTTTCAGTAAGTATCTGTGTTCTTATCAGAAGGTCACTTCTTTTAGAAAAGCCAGCTCTGATCTCATCAACCGTATATGTAGGTAGTGTTCCTTCCTTATCGTACCAAACACCCAATTTACTTTCGTGTTGCAGTCTTTCCTTGTGATTATCTACGACAGCAATATCGTGCAATGCAACTCTATGTCCATCCTTATCAACAAATTGCAGTATTTGACCACCTTTTGTTTCGATAGCACCATATTCTCCTTTAATGAAGTTTTTCCACTCCCAGGCCTGTGAACCAACAAAAATAGCTCCTCCAATAATAGTAAGGAACATATATAGTATCACTTTCTTTTGTTTCATTTGATGACCTGCATCAACTGCTAGCACCATAGTTACAGAAGAAAATATCAGGATAAATGTCATCAATGCAACATAGTACATCGGTGCATCTACACCATGAAGAAACGGGAAGTGATTAAACACTTCATCCGCTATTGGCCATGAATCAATAAATTTAAATCTTGAAAAACCGTAAGCAGCAAGAAACCCAGAGAATGTAAGCGCATCAGACAGGATAAAAAACCACATCATCATCTTACCATAACTCGCCTTGAGTGGTTGATTGCCTCCGCCCCAAGTTTTACCTTCTGTACCTGTATTAGTAACAGCTGTTTCCATATAAAGAATTTGGTATTGTTAAATTTTCCACAAAAGTAATCAATTTTATTATCTCACGAAATATAAAAATAAAAAGAGATAAACCCATAAAACATCTACGAAATGCCAATACATAGCACCAAGTTCTAAACCAAGGGTTTGCCCTCTTTTATACTTTTGTTTAAAATGATTATAAATTACGACTAAAAGTACTAGTAGCCCAACAATTACGTGAACTATATGTAATACTACAATGATATACAAAAAAGTTGGAACAATATTCGCAGAGGGCCCTGTAAAATAATAACCCTGTGACATAATATCTTCAAAGCCTTGAAACTGCATAAAAACAAACAGCACTCCTAAACCAAATGTAGCTAACAATAAGAATGTTGCTAAACCTCGGTTTTCATTATCAATAGCCTTTTTGGAAAGAAAAAAGGATATACTACTAGTTATAATTACCAATACGCTTAAAATAAAAGCATTTGGAAAAACTAAGTCCGTTAACCAATCTTCCCTTGTTTTACTTACTACATAAGCACTAGTAAGGCCAGCAAATGTCATGGTCATGCTAATCATAGCAAACCACATCATGGTCTTTTTTGCTCTTTTTTGTTTTTCGCTTGTTGTTCCTTGGGTTAAATCCATGCACGAATAAATTTATCTGCTACATATATAATCTGCAACAATGTAATATAAGACACACTAGCTAACATTAATTGTTTTGCTGTTTTAGCATCTCTGACTTTATATAAACGAATTGCATATCGCAATAAAAAAGCTCCTAATATTAGTATCAAAACTCCCGAAACAGGAGTAATATATAATTTGCCAGTAACACCAAATACTGGTATTAGTGAAGTTACTACTGTCCAAACAGTATATATAACAATCTGCGTTGCTGTACTTTTATCCCTTTTACCGGTAGGCAACATAAAGAAACCTCCTTTTTTATAATCATCAAACAAGAACCAACCTATTGCCCAAAAATGAGGAAATTGCCAAAAAAATTGTATCATAAACAGGGTGCCAGGTTCTATTCCAAAATCATTAGTAGCTGCAACCCAACCTAACATAAACGGAATAGCACCAGGAATAGCGCCTACAAACACAGATAAAGGGGTTTTAGTTTTTAAAGGGGTATATAGACTTACATAAATAAATATAGAAATCGCACCAAACATTGCTGTTTGAGGATTAATAAAATACAACACAGAAATACCAGAAATAGTAAAAACCGCAGCTATAATAAACGCAGTATTAACAGACATTCTTCCAGATGGAATAGGTCTATTTTTAGTCCGATCCATTAAAACATCTAAATCTCTCTCTATAATTTGATTAAAGGCATTAGAAGCTCCAACCATAAAATACCCTCCTATTGATAAAAGTACCAGTGTACTCCAAGAAATAGTATCTACTCCTAAAAGATAACCAGCTACAGAGGAGAACACTACACTTAATGCCAAACGCATTTTAGTGATCTCTTTAAAATCCTGAATAACAGAAACTTTGGCAGTATCGACTTGGGTTATACTCAAATTTTGCACGTTAACTAAATGTCTTTTTAAAAAAGTTGTGCAAAGATATGCCTTAAATGGATTATAGACAACTTATAACTATTTATAATTCACCTTTTAACAACTGTTTTATCTTAACATAGTCATTTAACCTTAATTAAAAGACTAATTATGAAGCAAGATTAACTTTTAGAAAAAATACACTTTTAAAGAAAACCCATCTATCCAAGACAAATGGGTTTTTAAAACTTAATTTTGAATTTTAAATGTAATTGGTAAAATATATTTAACCTTAACAGGCTCTTTTCCTATCTTCCCAGGTCTCATATTCGAGAATTTTTTCACTACTCTTCTTGCTTCTTTTTCTAAAGCCGGGTGTGGCGCTCTAACCATAACCTCATTTATAACACCATTTTTATCCACTTGAAACTGAACGTGAATCCTTTGCAAACCCTTAAGACCATAAATTGCTCCTAAATCAGCATTAAATTTTTTTGAAACGATTCGTTTAATTTTACCAGAAAGACAAGATATTCTTTCATCATTAGTACTTAAACCTTCACATCCTGGGTAAATAGGCGCTATTGCAACTTTATCAATGTCATAAATAATTTTCTCTTTATCAACTACATCAGAAATAGAATCAACCGGAACTTCTTTAGAGTTTGAATCACCTCCTTCTTCGATTAGTGCTTTTTTAAACTTTTGCAAAACAATATCATCATCGACCTTTTTTAGCTTTGTCCAATCCGGCTCTTTTATCGTTTTTGTTTTAACTACAATCTTTTTCTTAGTCTTTTCTTCGACCTTAAAAACATCCATTGTAAAACTTACATCTTCCTTTTCGTTAGAGGCAATATCAGGAGGATCTACAACAGAAATAGAAGTATATGTCTGGAACATTACATAAGTGAATAATAGGCTTGCTATAAGCCCAATTTGAAAGTTTACCAATGTACTTTTTCGTACATTCGCATCATGCTTGTTACTCATACTATTTAGTTTTAACGTTACAATTAAAATCTGGATCAACAAGCATACCAAAAAAGAATCCCGTTTACGCTTATCGTAACGGGATTCTCATATTATATATCAACTATATTTAATCCTGAATCTTAAATACTATAGGCAATTGATATTTTACCGTCACTGGTGTTTGACGTTGTTTTCCAGGAGTCATTGTTGGAAATAAACGAATTACTCTCTCTGCCTCTTTTTTAAGTTTTGGATGTGGCGCTCTTACTTGTATATTCTGAATCGTACCATCTGCTGCCACATCAAATAAAGCATATATTCTCTGCACTCCACTAAGTCCATAATCACTCCCTATACCCGTATTAAATTTTCTAGAAATGATTTTACTAATCTTCTCAGAAAAACAGGCTGCTTTTTCTTTATTCGTTTTTAAGCGTTCACAACCAGGAAAAATAGGCACATCCTCTACTACTGAAAAAGGTACATTCTCAGGAATTTCCTCCTCTTCCTTATCCTCTATTGCATCCGGATTAAATGAAGTTGTCTCCTCAGGTTCTTCATTCTTAAACTCTTCTGTTACATCGTCTAAAGTCACATCATCTTCTACAACTTCAAAATCCGTCGGATCTGGAATAGGTACAGGCTTCTTTTGCGCAACCACTTTTTGCTCAGGCTCTTGATAGACCTCGAATGCTCCATCCCAAACAAATGATTCATCTTCTAAAACTACTTCTTTATCTGAAGCTTTATTGATAGGCTGCGAGGTGTACACCTCAAACATCACATAAGTGAATAATAGACTTGCTACAAGTCCAATCTGAAAGTTTACCAATGTACCCTTTCGCACATTAGCATCATGCTTGTTACTCATATTATTTAGTTTTAACGTTACAGTTAATTCTAAACACAACAAGCATACCAAAAAAAATCTAATTCAGTCCAAAATCATACTTTTATATGCTGTCCTTCCACTATTTAACAGAAAATACAATAGGCAAAGAATAAAATACATTTACATTATCTCCATCCAATTTTGCAGGCCTCATCTTTGGTAGCATTTTCACCACCCTAATTGCCTCCTTTTCTAATGTGGGGTGAGGTCCTCTGGATTCCACATTAATAATATTTCCACATTTACTAATAATAAAACGAACATATATTCTATTAACACCTTGTAAACCTAGATTTTTGGCAATCTTTACATCAAAATTTCTATTAATAAACTTTTTAACCTTTTCATTTAGACATTGTTTATCTTTTTTTTCATTTCCTGTTTCTCCACATTCAGGATGTATTACCTGATTATCAAACACCAATTCTTCAAAATCCTTCTCATAGTCTTTTCCCAAGTCTCTTTGTATGTTAAAATTTCTATTACTTTTCTTATTATTTGATGTTTTCGCTATTATTTTTAATTCATAGAACACTGCAACGGGTTTTCCTTGATGGATTCCAGGACGTATTCTCGAAGTTTTTGATAATTTAGCAATCGCAATTCCAGCATATTTATTCATTACTTCATCATCTCCGGATATATTAAATTTATTTACAGCCCCAGTAGTATCAATAACAAATTGAATTGTAGTTCGTAATGGATCAGAAACATACTTTTTTTCTTTATCGAAACCTCTTTCTATGTGTTTTCTCACCAATTTCAAGACGGAACGACCAAAGCAATTACGCCGTTCACAAACCTCTTCCCATTTACCACAACCAGCAAACACCGGAGCCATATTCACATCATCAAATGAAATGTAATTTGCAGCTTCAATTTTGATTGTATCATTTTTTACCTGATATCTTTTAGCATACAAAAAATCAACATTAAAAATGATTAACATCATTAATAAACAGTACACATATTTTGATGCGTATTTTAACTCCTTCTTATTCATATATTCAATACAATAATTATTTGGTTATACCTTATTAGATATAAGTATTAGGAATGGCAAAAATATTATCCTGTAAAATGCTTTTATTTAAAAATTTGGCACAAAAAAAACTTTCATTAAACTATAATGAAAGTTTTATATAAAATATATTATTTACTTAATCCTGAACCTGGAAAACAATCGGTAAAGAATACAGTACACCTACTGCTTTACCTCTTTGCTTACCTGGTGTCATTTTAGGTAACATTTTTATAACTCTTTGAGCTTCTTTTTCTAATCTTGGGTGCGGTCCTCTCGCTTGAACACCAACAATCTTACCGGTTCTATCAATTTTAAAACGAACATAAATTCTGTTCACTCCAGAAAGACCTAGTTCACTTCCTAATTCTGTATTAAATTTACGGTTAACAAATTTCTTAACCTTATCACTCATACATTTCTTCTTTGCAGTATTACCAGCTTCTTTTTCACAACCTGGAAAAACTGGTACGTTTTCAATTACAGCAAAAGGAACGTCCGCAATTTCTTCTTCCTCTTCAACATCTTCTACTTCTTCTACCTCAACAATCTCTTCTTCCTGATTAGTTTCCGTAGATTCTATAATAGTTTCCTCTACCTCTTCTTCATCTTCAACAACATCAATAATTTCTGGTGCTGGTGGTGGTGGAGGTGGTGGTGGTGGAGTATTTAAATTTTGAGTAATAGGAACTTCCTCTTCCTCTAATTCATCAAGGTTAACTTGACCTATGTCGATATTACTTCTATCATAGGTTTTCCACTCTATACTTTGCCAAGTGACAAACAAAACTAAAATTAGTCCCAATTGTAAAAACAAGGCACTTTTTTTGGTCAAATCTGCTTTCGGATTTTTCTTCGGTTCCATACTACAATGTTATTATATGATTGCTAAAATAGCTAATTTCTTTTGTAATTTCCAATTAAACGTAAAAATGTAAACCTAAAAATCCATTTTTTAACTTTTAAACACACATCTTATCTACTTCGTAAGACTTGTAAAACGCCATAAAATCAATATTTACGACACTTTCATCCTAAAGCTAACTAATTTATTTTTAAGCACTACCATTACTATTACTGCCAAAATAATGCCAGAAGTATTTGCTAAAACATCATTCCAATCAGAATTTCTGTAGCTTGTTAGTACAGCTTGAAAAAATTCCATTAACAATCCAAACAGGAATCCAAAAACAGCTGATAACCATAAACTCTTTGAAAAACTCATTGGTTGCTTTCTTGAAAAAAAGAAAGGTAAAAACCAAACAATTGCAAATACAAAATATGCTAAAAAGTGTCCGATTTTATCGCCTCCTTCAACCTTAATATCAATTGGAATAAAAACTTTTGCTAAAGATAACCAAGTTATCACACAGGTATACAATACCGCTAGCACAAGCAAATATCTACGCACCGATAAGCTCTTTGTACCCATCAGCAGATAAAAGATCATCTATTTGAGATGCGTCTGCGATTTTAATTTTTACCATCCAACCATCACCATATGGATCATTATTAACCAATTCAGGATCGCTCTCTAAAGTCTCATTGAATTCTGTGATTTCTCCTGTTAATGGTAGAAATAAGTCTGAAACTGTTTTAACAGCTTCTACTGTTCCAAAAACTTCTTCTTGTTCCAGCTCTTCACCAACTGTCTCAACTTCTACATAAACGATATCACCTAATTCACCTTGCGCAAAATCAGTAATTCCTACTGTAGCTATATCTCCATCAATCTTGATCCATTCGTGATCTTTTGTATATTTTAATTCTGAAGGAATATTCATCCGAAATAGTATTTATATGTTGTTATTATTTTGAAGACGAAAATAAATTTATTTTATCAAATTTTAGAAAAACAGCTTTAAAATTTATAAAAATTTAATTATTCACTGATTGAATAGAAAAAAAGCAATAACTCTTTTCTTGTATTCTACAATATATTCCTAATTAGTTCCCAAAATTATACCTTAACGTAAAGCCTCCTCTAATCGTAGTTTGCGGGAAAGCTGTAGAAATTGAATACTTAGAAAAAGTATGATCGTAAAACAATAACGCTGTTAAGTTTTTACTTAATGCGTAATCTGTAGTAAACTTAATACCATATATATCTTGCCCCGCAGTAACTTGCGTATTATCTATATCTAAATATCTAATTATCGTCTCATTCTGACGTAATGATAAATCAGCTCTAAAATTAAGATCACTTTTTAAAGTAGTCTTTTTACCAGCAATCTTAGTAACAAAAGTAAGATCCTGCACCCTATATCCAAGACCTATGATATACTCATTACCCTGAATCTCGGTAAGTAAATTATTATCAAAACTTAACGACAGAGCTCGATCTTTTTTCCATTCGGCAAGAATTTTTATAGAATTTTTCATTTCCATATCTAGCCTAATCAATGGACTAAACTGCTCCGTAAGATTGACATTAGCATATAATTCAGGGTTCTTAAAATTATCTCCTTGATCTAATTCATCTGGATTATTAGGATTGAACTCTAGATTTGTCTGAAATTGATTAATCGTATAATTCGCGCGATATCCGTGCGCCATTGAAAACCTCTTGAAACGTTTTTTAAACCATTTTAAGTTCATCAAACCAGTATATTTAATATCCCAATTAGGCAAAGGAACATCTCGGAATGCCCCTTTCTGAACATTTTGAGGATCTGCTCCTGTATACGCTGCTAGAAATGCAGGCAAAAGAACCGCTTGATTCGTAGGACCTAGACCAACCGGAAAATTATTTCCAGTTCCTGGATCTATTCCTCTTTCCAGCGCTAAACGCCTTGCTATAATGAGCCTATTTTCTCGAAACTTATCGAAAGTTTCTGAGTTAAACTCGTCACTTTTCTTAAACGCAGTCCCAATTAATAGCGTGGAAACAGTATAGTTACCAAAAGTATTACCCGTTAAAGACGAATATGGATTATCTAAATTTATATTCCCATCAAAATTATCCTCTACATCTAAATTAACTCTATAATTCTCCGTATATGTTTCGGAATAATTTCTATTGGCACTAATATCAATCTTAAGATCCTTAAGCAAGTCTACTGAAGCCTGTATATTTAGCTGCCTACCTTCTACTTCACGATATTGTTGGTTAAAATCCTGATACAAAGTCAACCAACCATTTCTTGCAGCTAAATCCCTTATCTCTGCTTGACTACCAAATGTAAAACCAACCGTAGGTTTTAAAGTCCCAACAAATCCTGGTTCCCGAATGTAACCTGGTAAGAAAATCCCGTTATCCTGTTGATAGTTTACATTAACTTTCTTAACCGCAGTCACCAGACCTATTGCAGTATTAAGCACTTTATCTCCTATAGTAAGTTTACTAGATTTCTTTTTAGTTCTTTTCTTGGAATCAGCTAAAGCCGGTTTAGCAGCATCTTTACCATCAGCCTCTTTTGATTGCTTCTTTTTCTTTGCTCTCTTCCTTCCAGGTTTCTTCTTGGTCAACCCTACATATTTATACAATGTCCCCATATCTAAAGAACCATTTACAGTATGAATATTTGCATTCTGTATTGTATTTCCTAAATCGGGTATCCCATCTAAGTTCTTCAAAGCTTCACTTCCTTTAGTCCACTGAAAATCTGCAGAATAAGAATATGTTGTCCTCAAAAATTTTAATAACGGAATTTTGTTAAACGGAATCTCATAATTAACCTGTAACTGTTGACTATGGAAGTTGGGATCACCAACATCAAATAATCCACTCCAAACACCAATGGAATCATCTACAACACCATCATCATCAATAAAATTCTTTACAATTCTATTATTAGCCGAATTAAAACTAAAATTAAGCGATTTTGTCAAATTATAATTAATCCCATATTGCCAATCGAACAAGAAATTACGTTGAGTAAGTGCGGGCAGCCTTAAATCATTTGGACCTAATGTTATGTCCCTAAACACTTGTTCATTAAACTGTCTTGTAATATTAGAGTTAACTGAAATACTAGTCGGCAAAAGATTAAAGTTAAAATCCTTAATTAAATCAAAATACTTACTCCTACCTAAAAACTTTATCTTTTTAAAGGGTTCAACTTCTTTAGGCTGAAAACTAAAATCATACGTTCCACCTAAACGAACACTCTGATCCAAAGAATTTTCTATTTCAAAATCGTGATGATCTGTTTGATTGTATGTTCCCGAAAAAGCTAAATTCTCTACATCATAAGGCATTGGTTTACTATCACCCGTCCTATCCTTTCTAAGCCCAATAACATTAAAGCTTTGTCTTTTTGTATAATTTACAGATTGCCTTCTTATACGTTCTTTTTCTTCAGGATTCGTTTCATTATCTAACCTATCCTGTAACTCTAAATCCAAAAATTCCGGATCATATTGTGGCGTAATAAGCTCTTCTCCCCTACTATAGTTAAAAGGCACTTGTAACCCCCATTTCTTTGGCAAAAGTTGTCCTAAATTCACATTCGTAGTAAGATCATATTGCTTAACATCTTCGATACTACGCTCATTTGGCCCTTGTTCTATACCTCCAAAACCTATTGTACTAATCCTACCAGAAGCACTCACAGTTGCAAAATCAGCAATATTAGCATCCATACTACCAACAGCTGCCCAACCACCGCGATTCTTAAGATCACTTAGACGCATTTCATTAAACCAAACTGAACCAGATTCATTTGTATTACTAGCATTTTTAACACCAACCATCATCACCTGAATGTCTCCAAAATTCGGGTTTCCTTTTATCCCAACTCTTAGATTATTTGGTCCATCGAAAAAGTTAAGATTTGTACTATTTAAAGAACCGTCTCCTATAACTGTTGCTTTTACTTCTTGTAAAAACTCTAAAGGAAGGTTTAGTCTATTAGCCTCCGGCCATACCTCATCAGGAACTCTACTGGATAAATCAGAGACTTGAAGCGGTAATTCTATCTGATAAAAGTTATTTGTAAAATCATTACCCATCCTTACGAAGGCAACTAATTCGTCATTTGTCAATGAAGATTGCCCAGGAAGGTTTTCTGCATGTAAGAATAACTCAAGGTTTTCATATTGACGCATGTCTACATTAAAATTCTTGTAGACACCTCTAGAATCATTGGTTTGTAGATCATTTACTGTTAAAGCTAATGATCTTTCATCTTCTCTTATTGTGGTATTATTGTTTATCAACTCTTCCCTTCTTACTCCAGGAGGAGTTACATAATTAGGAGTTTCTTCTTCACTAACTGAGGTCACTAACACTTCATTATCTCCAAAAATATTTAATCCACTTGTTGGATCATTCGTAACATTTCCAAGCTGAACATATCTTCTATAATCTCCTCGCACAAGATCCAATGTCGCGAATCTTAATATTACCGGTTCATCAAAACCAGTAACGACCATCCTCATAAATCTAATTGATCTAAAATCACTTATATTTCTTGCATTTGTTGGCTCATAAATAGGGACTTTAAAACGAAGCCATCTATACCCATGATTCTGACCATTTAGAATAGTTCTATTTCCTTCTCTAATATCAGTAACATAACCAGTTCCTCCATCAGTACCAACATCCATACCTGGAAAGATTGGTATTTCGTACTCAAAATAACTATCTATGGTATTCATAGTATTATCGCGATTCACATCCTCTGCAGTTGGAAATGTAGTATTACCACGATCTTCATTAGAGACACTAGTTGGCGAGTTTCCTTGTGTACCGTTATAATCATTATAACGCTGCACTATACCTCCTTCTGCTTGCAAAAAATACCTATAATTATCATTTGCCGGATCATTAGGATCGAAACTTGGAAATGAAGCTACTTCTTCAGTATCACTTAACCCATCATATCCCGCATCTTGATTTACTCTCGCTTGCCCTTCTGAATCAAACGCATAAATCAACGATTGATTAATCGGAACTTTACCGAAATCCGTAGGAGAAGTATCAGTATCCGTGCCATCCGCAGGAAGTCCATTTTCATACTGCTTCCTACCATCTTTTAAAACATCCTCACTAATATTACCTAAATTAAAAACAATCGTACCACCAGTTGCATTTGTCAATGGAGCACCTCCACCTCCTGGATCAAAAAATGGATCCATTAACCAAAATTCGATAAACTCAACATTAGATTGTTCAAAATTCGTAGATGTCAATTGACGAGTAATTCCCGCAAAATTATCTTCTGGATTTGGTAACACATTATCCGCAGCAGCAAGATCATTATAATTGTAAGGACCACGTTCTGATGGTCTATAATGAAGATCCAAAGGAAATAAAGATAAGGTTTGTCCCGGTGGCCTATCTGTATCGGGGAAAATTTCATCTAAAAAGACCCTTCTTGCTGGGTTAAATTCCTCATCCTCATCAGAAATACCACTAGGTTTGTCATTAGTATAAAAAATAGGGTCAACCGTATACCAAGACAAATCTGCTCTTCTAAACCCTGATTCAATTCCATCTAGAACTGCATCACTACTTCTAGAATCAAACCCAATTGGTACACTAGAAAGTTCCCAAGACAGAGCAGAGCTCACATCAATTTGTGTCTGCGCTCCTTCAAAATCATCTATATATGTGGTTACTTTTCCACCAAAATCCGCACCTTTTGGAGCCCCTGCTATCAAATACGCACCTTCTGCTCTAACAGAAACATTGGAAGGAACATCTGTATCAATATTAGGTAATTTATTAACCATTCTAGTCAGAAATGGAACTTCAGTAGAATAATTAAGATTAAAACCTAATAAGGTATTATTTATAGGTTCAAAATCGTAACTAGATTTCTGAGTAATAGGTCTTTCATTAAGATTCAAATAAGTTCCACCTATAATAAAGTTATCACTGAACTTATGCTCTATATTAACTCCTGTAAAACGCTTAGTTTGTTGTCCAAACACTGCATTATTCTCTGTAGAAACCTGAATTGGAGTATTAGAAGCCAATAAGGCCTCGTCTAATATATTAACCCTACCTAATTGGTAGTTTACAGTATAATCAACTCCTTCTTGCAACGTTCTTCCTCCAGCAGTAACTGTTACAGATCCCTGTGGAACATTAAATGCTCCTAAAGGTATTCCATCTTGTCCAGAGGATTTATATCTACCTTTTAATTGAAAATATTTATTTTCTGCAGCTTGCTGATCTGCTATTACTTTTGTCTCGGTATACAGTTCCCGAAATACATATTTACTCTGATTTTCATTATAATTCAATGGATTAGTATAATCAGCAGGATTAGTAATTCCATCGTTGTCTAACTTATTAAAAAGATGTTGTCCAAAAGGTTCTACAGTAGTAAAAATTACTCTTCCGTTTTCCGGATCAATCGTTAGTCCGGGAACATAATCAAAAAAACCATCTCCCGATCCATCAGCTCCTTGTACAGGGTCATTATTAGGATTTAACCTATCCATATTAAAAACACTCAATAGCCTGGTATCTGCAACATCATCTGGAAGTACTGTTGTCGATCCTTCTGCCTGTGTAATATAATTAACTGGAGACGGATTAGTGTACACTATATTTAACCTAAAATCTTCCGCATTCAATCTAAACGCTCCCGTGCTATAGATGTTTTTCATCATCAGATCCCAAATAGGAAGATCTACATTGGTAATAGGACTTTTTAGCATTTTTACTACCAAACTATTACTAGAACCTGCTTCGATACCTGTACCTGAATCATCTCCAATAGTAGCATCCACTCCATCATTGGCGAATTCTCCTACTTGAAATACTTCTCCTCCAACAGTATATTGAAATGCAACCGCCAGAACTTCGTCATTATTTAATTTTTGATTTAAGGATATATACCCCAACTGCGTATTTAACGTATACTCACTTTGATTTAATTGCCTAGCATTCTCCAAAACCGCATAATCAAACCCTTCATTAAATCCTGTGATCGCACCTGTAAACCCTTGCTGTACAGTTGGTATTTGACGAATCGCATCCGTAATTGGTCCTCCAGGGCCTATTGCAGAAGGATCTAAATCATTATTTCCATTATCAGGAAAAGATCCTGCTGGCTGATTAAACAAAGAAACTGGTATTGTAAAATTACCTGCATCTGGAGATTCTCCTAAGTCCTGAATTGCAACAATATTTCTTGCATCGGTTAGCGTTTGTGCACTAGTAGCCCTATTCGTTAACCAAACTTCTATCCTAGTAATCTGAATATTATTATTTATAAAAGGATAGTTAGTTAAAGCTTCATCATAAGTATCTCTAAAATAATGAGATAAAAAGTAATGCCTATTATCATCATATTCTAAAGCAAAAATTTCAAAATCTTCCACAGTTCCTCCACCTTGAACATTTACAGATCTTGTTTCTGATCTTTGTTCGGAATATACAGCAGTAACACTAGTTCTACCAAACTGCAATCCAAGTTTTGCTCCAAAAAGACTCTGAGACCCTTGAATTAATGAGTTATTAATTGGCATTGTAACATTACCAATTTCGATACTTCTTATAATATCATCTTCCGTAGGAGTATATTCTAGCTTTATTTGATTTTGGAAATCAAAGGTTGATTCTGTATCGTAATTTGCAGTAATCTGCAATCTTTTCCCAACCTTACCTAACAAACTAAGACTGATTCTTTGATCAAAATCAAAGGTGAAATTACTTCTGTTTCTTGGAGAAAATGCCGGATTATCCTGTTTTGTATATAAAATACCCAAATCCATTTCCACAGATCCTTGAGGTATTATTTCAATTTCATTTCCACCAAAAATCGACTCAAAAAAGTTTGAGTTTACATAAAAAATTGGGAGAAGGTTTTTACGTTTCTCTTCGCTTCCGTCTGTTTTTCCACTAAAAGCGCTTATTTTTTCTTTAAAATAATCTCTTCTTTGTTCTTGTTCAACTAGAGCTTCAAATTCTTCTGGAGTAAGAAATAAAGGATACCTAACATTAAACGACCCTAACATTTCACGATATATATAGCGATTTGTTATTGGATCATACTCATACTTGGCAACTATACTATTAGGATCTGGTAAAGAAATTTCTCCTAAAGAAAATGTAGTACTTGTGGAGTCTCGTACCGTTTCATTCTCTTGACCAAAAAGTACTCCCCCATATAGTACGATTAAACAAACTAGTCTTTTCAAAAATTTAAAATATAAGGAATGTAATGAACTCAATGTTTTTATAAATTTTTTAGTGCTTGTTTAATAATATTTTCAACTGTTTCGTCGGGGCTAACCTTAAGAATTTTATCAACAACTTTTTCTGATTGTTTTCTATTAAATCCAAGGGTTTCTAATGCAGATAACGCTTCATCTTTATTAGTATTGTTTTGGGATACAGAAAGTTCATCAATATTATAAACTTTAAGAATTTTATCTTTTAGATCAATAATTACACGTTGGGCTGTTTTCGCTCCAATTCCTTTTATAGATTGTATAGTCGCTACATCATTAGATGCTATAGCATCTTTTATCTGATCCGGATGTAAAGAAGAAAGCATAGTTCTTGCGGTACTTGCCCCAATTCCGGAAACAGAAATCAAAAGTCTAAAAATCTCACGTTCTGATTTTTCTGCAAAACCAAACAATGTATGGGAATCCTCTTTTACCTGTAAATGTGTATATAATTGTAAAACTTCCTGATCTGGAATTAATGAGAATGTATGTAACGAAACATGTAAAAGATATCCGACACCATTACAATCTATTACTACGTCTGTTGGATTTTTTTCTACAAGTCGCCCCTTGATTTGTGTAATCATTAGTCAAATGAGTGTTAAGCATCCAAAAGTAAGAAAATTATCCTACAATATGGTTTAAAAAAATAAGCTCCAAAAACTTATATTTTTTGAAGCTTATTTTACTATTAAAATTTTGTAAGTATCACTTAACAACTACACATCACTCGACGTAAGTGAAAACATCTCTTTTTCCCTTTTTTCTTTTTCTTGTGCATCTATAACTGCCACCGCAGCTACGTTAACCATCTCTTCTACACTAGCACCTAACTGAAGTATATGAACTGGTTTTTTCATCCCCATCATTATCGGTCCTATAGATTCTGAGTTATTTAATTCTTTCAGCATTTTATATGTACTGTTAGCAGAATCTAAATTAGGAAATACTAAAGTATTCACTTTACGACCATTAAGCTTCGAGAAAGGAAATTTATCTTTTCGCATATCTCGATTTAAAGCAAAATCCATTTGTAATTCTCCATCCACAACTAGGTTAGGATAATAACGATGTAAGTATGAAACTGCGTCTTTTACTTTAGAAGCATTAGGATGTTTTGAGGATCCAAAATTAGCATAGGATATCATTGCAATAACTGGATCAACACCGAACATCTCTACTGTTCTTGCAGTCATTTGAGCTATCTTTGCTAACTCTTTAGAAGTAGGGTCAATATTAATAGAAGTATCGCTAATAAATAATGGCCCCTTATTGGTCATCATTACATTCATGGTAGCGATCCTAGTAGCCCCTTTTGCCAAACCGATAAGTTCTAATATTGGTTTTAGTACTGTTGGATAACTTCGAGAATAACCTGATAATAAAGCATCTGCATCGCCTTCATTAACCATCATCGCAGCAAAATAATTACGCTCTCTCATTAATCTTTGAGCTCCATAAAGAGTTATTCCTTTTCGGCTATTATCTTGCCAATATTTCTGAGCATACCTGTTTTTTCTATCAATTTCTTCATCCGCCTTAGGATCGATAATGGTAACTCCTGCAGGATCGAAATCAAGCTCCTTCATTAACTCTGCAATAATATCTTTACGACCTAATAATATTGGAAAAGCAATTCCTTCTTCCTTTACTGTTTGTGCTGCCTTTAAAACATCTAAATGATCTCCTTCTGCAAAAACCACTCTTTTGGGACTCAGCTTAGCACGATCCATTAACAATCTCACCAATTTATTATCATTCCCCATTCGCTCCAAGAGCTCACTTTCGTACTTATCCCAATCCTCAATCGGTTCTGTAGCTATGCCGCTTTCTATTGCAGCTTTAGCAACTGCCGGAGGAACTTTGGCTATCAACCTAGGATCAAAAGGTTTTGGGATAATATAATCTCTACCAAAATTAAGTCTAGTTTCTCCGTATGCTATATTTACTTGCTCAGGTACTGGCTCTTTAGCCAAATCTGCCAACGCTTTTACAGCTGCCATTTTCATTTCTTCATTGATACCAGTTGCCCTTACATCTAATGCTCCTCTAAATATAAATGGAAAACCAAGAACATTATTTACCTGATTAGGATGGTCACTTCTTCCAGTAGCCATAATAATATCCTTACGGGTTTGCACAGCTAAATCATATCTTATTTCTGGATCAGGGTTTGCCATGGCAAATACAATAGGATCATTAGTCATTGATAACAACATTTCTGGATCCACCAAATTAGCCATTGATAGACCTATAAACACATCAGCATCTTTCATTGCATCTGCAAGAGTGTCAAGATTTCTATCTGTTGCAAATTCTGCTTTTTCAGGAGTTAAGTTATCTCGATCTTTACGAATTACACCTTTACTATCGGTCATTACTATATTTTCAGCTTTTGCTCCAAAAGCTTTATATAGTCTTGTACAAGAAACTGCTGCAGCTCCAGCTCCACTAACTACTATTTTAACTTTACCAATATCCTTTCCAGCAATTTCTAGTGCATTTAACAAGGCTGCCGCAGAAATAATAGCTGTACCATGTTGGTCATCGTGCATTACCGGAATATCTAGTTCTTCTTTAAGACGCCTCTCTATTTCAAAAGCTTCTGGAGCTTTAATATCTTCTAGATTAATTCCTCCAAAAGTAGGTGCTATATTTTTTACTGTTTCAATAAATGCATCTACATCTTTTGTATCAACTTCAATATCAAACACATCAATATCTGCAAAAATTTTAAACAACAACCCCTTTCCTTCCATAACAGGCTTAGAAGCTTCTGGACCAATATCACCTAGTCCTAAAACAGCAGTACCATTAGATATTACCGCTACTAGATTTCCTTTTGCAGTATACTTATATACATTTGCTGTATCTTTTTCAATTTCTAAGCAAGGTTCCGCTACACCAGGAGAATATGCCAAAGACAAATCTCTTTGAGTTGCATATTTTTTTGTAGGTACTACTTTAATTTTACCAGGAGTAGGTTTCGCATGATAAATTAGTGCTTCTCTTCGTTTACTTTCGATACTCATATTATATCAATAAAATTGTGTGCTATACAAAGGTACAAGTCTATGCGAGATGCAAAAGACAAAACTAGGTAATCTTTAAAAAAATTAAGGTTTCAGAAAACTTAATAGTTTTTTATGAATTATATTGTAGATTATATAATTATTTACCTCTTTTACTAAATATATCATCAGGATCTACCAACTGATTTAATTGAGATTTTAGTTTTTCATCTAAAATATTTAACCCTAACTGATAAGATGCGTTCATCCATCCAAATCCACTTGGAGTTATATAATCAAATTCTGTCCCAACATTACCATATTCTGCATATACTTTATGGGTGCATTTTACTACATCATACTTTTCTGGGATAGTTCCATTATAATTAACTGCGTTTTTTGTTATCATCCATAACCAGCGATAAACCAGTTCTTGAGCTTCTTTTTCGTAACCGTAATTAATAAGACCTCTCCATATCATCATCTGATGCGGTGCCCAACCATTAGGATAATCCCATTGACGCTGTGGTGCGTTAGGATCTTCTTTATTCGTGATATCTGTAGTTGCCGCAACACCGCCTTTCTGAACTAAATTATTAAACAAATTTTCTACCAAAGAAGCAGCCTGATCTTTACTACTTAATCCCGCCCAAAGGGGATAATAATTAGTTGCTGATTCTATTTTTTGAGGTGTTTTAGAAACAAAATTATAATCATAATACGTCTTCTTTTTTTCATCCCACAACAGATCATCCATTATCTTTTTTCTTTTCTCTGCTTTTTCTAACCAAAAGTCCGATGAAAATTCTTTAGAATCAATAATAAACTTATCCTGAAATGCTTCTCTTATCAAATATGCTATATCCTGTTCGTATTTATACAAAAGACTATTAATTCCTACAGTATTTAAATGCACACACACATCATCTAATCTATTGGAAGTATCATGTCCGCTTTCTCTCATTGATCTATCATGGGTAAAATACAAATCAAGTTCTTCATCTATAATTTCTCCTGAACCATATTTCTCTACAAACTCATCTAAATTAAGCTTATGTTTTGCTGCATACTTATTTAATATAAAATCAAAATGTCCTTTTTCTGTTTCTGGAGGAACTCCAATTCCCTCTCCATAGAAACGACTTAACCCAGTACTTGTTAAACGAACATCTTTTTCTGACCAAACAGTTTCATATTCTTTAATCACCATTTTTAGATTATCTGACAACCAGTTTCTTGATACGTTTGGATTCTTCTGATATATTTCTCTTACTAAAGAACTAAAAAATGGAGGTTGTGTTCTGGTAAGGTAATAACTTCTATTAGCGTTAAGGATTTTACCATAATGTTCAATCTGATACCCAAAATTATCCGCCATAGACATGGCTAAATCTTCTCGACCATCAATTAATAATCCAACAGACTCAAAATAGCTATCCCAGCCATACATTTCATTAAATCTTCCTCCAGGAACTACGAAAGGTTTTGCTTTATAATTTCCGCTTTCATCTATCTTATGCGCTAGATTTAATATTCCAGAAACTTTATTTAATGTTTTTACATATGACGGAGTAATATTCTCTGGTAGCGTTATAACTTTTAATTTTGGAATATCTGATTTTATAGTTTCGAAATAAGTAATTGCTTCTTGATCATTAAATGGTACATACAGCCTAAAAGTATCAGTCTCTGATTTAGTATCTTCTAAAACTTTTGCTAATCCTTTTTTATCAACTGATCTTGTTAGATTATCCCAGTATCTAGTCTTAATTAATCTTGAAATTCGATTACTTGGAGATTCTATAATTCGATCCAAAGAAATAGTATCGTTCTGATCTGCAATAGCCAACTCCTGAAGCAAATTAGACAAATGATAAGTCCCCTTTATCAAATTTACTTCTCCATATGAATCAATAAATTCGAATTGTTTAGGCCCTTTATCATCAATTGTTATTTTCTTATCACCATCTGTATCTTCTTGCAGAATCAACTTTTCAAGTGTTTGTTGATGACCTAAATATTCAATTTTCTTATCATTATTACAATTAAAAAGGAATACCGAAAGTAAACACGTTGTTAGAACTCTAAACCTAAAATTTCGCATATTTAATTATTTAATTTACCAGAAAAAACCAACTACAAGAGCTGTTATTACCAAAAGTATTACAGATAAAATTCTATAATTTTTATACCAAGATAAGCCTATTAGTTCTTTAGATTCTTCTTTGAACATTTCCTTTTTATAAGTATACTCCTTTATTTGCTCTTCTGATTGTGGATTTGTCATCAAACTTACAATCATATGAAGAATAATACATATGACAAATAACCAAGTAGCTTTTGCTAAGAAATGTAATTCATTAATAACAGGTATCCAATCAAAAGTTTGCGATAAAATCATAAACACAGCTAAAGAAAAACCTGTTAATAAACTTACGATTGAACCGTTTCCATTAGCCCGTTTCCAGAAAAGACCTAAAACAAAAGTAGAAACTGCTGGAGGACACGTATAAGCAATCACTAACTGCAAATACGTCCACAAAGAATCGCTTACACTTTCGATAAATGGAACCCAAGAAATAGCCAAGACTACTAAAATAACTGTCGTAATTTGTCCTACTCTCACTAATTGTTTACTGGTAAGTTCAGGTTTTAGCTGCTTAACAAAATCCATAGTAACCAAAGTTGACGCAGAATTAAATGTCGCAGAAACAGATGACATCATTGCTGCCATTAGTCCTGCTACTACCAAACCTAACACTCCCACTGGTAATAATTGAAATAATAAAACAGGATAGGTAAGATTTGGACAATCAGAAAGATTGTTACAAATAGTTCCATCGGTTAATGTATAGTTTAAACTAGTAATATCTAAATTACTAAATAGTAGTAATGCTAATACACCCGGAACTACCATGATAAAAATCACTGGTAATTTTAGAAATCCTGCAAACAATGCTCCCCAACGACCATGATTAAGATCTTTTGCTCCTAAAACACGTTGCACCATAAATTGATTATTTGCCCAAAAATAAAACCCCAATAAAGGGACTCCTGTTAACAATCCCCACCAAGGCATAAACTCATCATTACTAGGTCTAACTAAACTAAATACTTCATCAGAATTGACCGGTATATATTTTCCTTCTTCTAAGCGAGTTCCAAAATTAACATCTCCTGCAGCTAACATAGTATCTAATTTTGCCATCATTCCTGACCATCCTCCTCCTAATTGATCAAAAGCAAAATATGTTAACAGACAAGATCCAATTATAAGTAATATTGCCTGAATAACCTCTGTCTGAATAACTGAATTCAATCCGCCTGGAATAGTATAAGCTGCAGCCGCCACTGCCAAAATAACCAGGATTAATGTAGAATCCATGGATGGAAACAATAGTGTTAATACGATTTTACCCACATAAAGCCCCGCTGCAGTATCCACTAAAATATTACCGACTACAGTAATAAATGAAAAATAGTAACGAGATCTCTTATCATATCTTCGTTCTAAAAATTCAGGCATGGTATACACTCCAGATCTCAAATAGAAAGGAAGAAAAAATATTGCGAAAAAAATCAGAACAACAACTGCATACCATTCGTAATTATAAACATTAATATTTGTCTGGTATGCATCAGACGCAAGTCCAACTAAGGTAGAACTAGAAATATTTGCAGAAAACAATGCAATACCTACAATGGGCCAAGTCATTGTTCTTCCACCTAAAAAATAATCTTCTGAACTTCCCCTTTTTGATTTTGATATTCCATAAATAATAATTCCGATGAGATACACTACAATTACTGTAATGTCGATATAAGATAATTCATTCATGTGTGAAATGTTTAGTACTTGATACTATATTAGAATCTTAACTTAAACAATAAAATAAGTTAAAATTAGTCAATATTTTAGCTAAAAATCTAATGAATATACAAGTTTCTCTAAAAATTATTAACGTTTTAATACCAAAAACAGACAAAACAATATATACAACCGTTTGTATTATCAAATCGTCAAACAATCAACGTATTTATTTCAAAAATTGGATGTTCCTATTTAGGCCAGAAAATTTAGTTCGTTTCACTGCGGATTTTTGAAAAACTTTAGAAAAAACTTCTTGGGTAACTTCTTCCCAATCTTTCTTTGTCATCTCTAACAATTCTGGTTTAGGATTAAAAAGAGGTTCACTATGTGATTTAGAAAAACGATTCCAAGGACATACATCTTGGCATATATCACAACCAAACATCCAGTTATCAAATTTTCCCTTATAGTCGGAAGGAATCTCTTCTTTCAATTCAATTGTAAAATAAGAAATACATTTACTACCATCTACCACATATGGATCTACGATAGCCTGAGTAGGACATGCATCTATACAAGCAGTACATGTTCCACAATGATCTGTAACGGGTGTGTCATATACCAACTCCAAATCAATAATCAATTCCGCTATAAAATAAAATGACCCAACTTTTTGAGTAAGCAGGTTACTATTTTTACCAATCCATCCTAATCCACTTTTTGCTGCCCAAGCTTTATCCAATACTGGAGCCGAATCAACAAAAGCTCTTCCGTAGACATCGCCTATCTCTTCCGAAATAAATTCTTGGAGTTGTTTCAGTTTTGATTTAATCACATGATGATAATCTTGACCATAAGCATATTTGGAAATCTTAGGAGCATCTGAATCTTTTTGCGTCTCGGAAGGAAAGTAATTAAGAAGTAATGATATTACACTTTTAGAATCCGGAACTAACTTTGTCGGATCGAGCCGTTTGTCGAAATGATTCTCCATATATGACATTTGCCCGTTCATATTTTTATGCAACCATTTTTCTAACCTAGGTGCTTCTTCTTCTAAAAACTCTGCTTTACTTATACCACAAGATAAAAAACCAAGGCGTTTAGCTTCGGCTTTTATCAAAGATGCATATGTTTCAGATTTATTAATCATAAGCAGTATATGAAAACGTTTTTGAAAGCTTTAAATATATGGCAAGTTGTGTAGAAAATAAACGATTACTTCCGGTTTAGCTACAAGCCAAATCACTTTATTTTATTTTTTTATTCTTCTTTTATTAATACTAAATCATAAAGATTTGGATACTTTGCAAATAACCCCTAATATTTTGGTTGAAAACTAACCTCTCTATCAGGGAACTATAGTGTAGCTTGTAAGCTTATTTATTTTTACAAAGAAGTATTACTTCTTTGTCATACTTATCATCCGAGTTACACCATTCGAGTTTTTTACTCACTTCTTGAGGAACAACATCTTTTTTATGTTTCTTAAATCCAAATTTGGAATAAAAACCTAGTAGATTTTCAAATGGTAAGCACCAAACTACAGACTCTTTGTAAGGATTTTTGTCACATAGATTGCTCACAATATTTTCAGCAACCTTTAAACCTCGGAAATCAGGAAATGTATAAATCCCTCCAAGTTCAATATTTTTTTCATCAATCTTTACTAACCTTCCAAGTCCAGCGTTATTATTCCCGACCTTAGCAATAACAATAAATTCACTATCGTAATTAGATTTTACAAAACCAATTTCAGCATACTTCGAATTAATCCACTCGATTTCATTTTTGTCAGCTTTAACTACTGTGACTGTTTTCATATTTACTTGACTTACATACAACACAAAGATAAAACAACTCTATATTCATTTGGCAAATTGTATCTTTAGACATCAATTATTCAAGTACATGCGACAACTCTTTTTATATACTTTCTTTTTTATTATACATTTTGGTTATTGTCAACAAGAATTTCCAGCTTCTGAACAAGATAACTATTTTGAATTCTTAAACCGTATTGCTAGCAAAGATTCAACAATTAATAATACATACAAGAGATATAAGTGCTCCGAAAATTTCTTCGGAACCATCGATTACTATCGAGAAAATGAAAAACTTCGTTTTATTATTCATGCCTATAAGCCCCACGCTTATGAGGATACAATTCTTGAATATTATTATATAGAGAATGACTCACTAAAAACAAATGCTGTATTCAACTATATTATTAAATACAACACAAAAAGTTTTGAAAGTAAAAATGTTCAAAAATTTGGAGCTGAGAAAATTACAGAGATTCAAGAAGACCTAAGTATTTTTAGCCCCAAAATGAATTCATTAAATTGTTTTACAAGAATGCTCCCAAGTGACGGAGAGTCTTGGATTAAAGATGCTTATTTAAAGAAACTTACACTTTACAAAAAAGCACCATGTAAGGAGACTGCAGACGAAATTCTTGACAAATACAAACAATTACGAAAGGCTGAAAAGAAACTAATCACTTACCATAGAACACTTGGATGTTTGTTCCATCTATGGTAATTCATTTTAAAGATACTACTGATTTATTATTTATTTCTTGGAGTAAACTTCAGAATTGCATTTACCGGTTTCAAAGTAATCAATGGCTTAATCTCAATTTCTGATATGGATGTAGAAATTTTATATTTTCTGATTAATTCACTAACTGCATAAATCATTTCATACATCGCAAAATTACTACCTACACACATCCTTGGTCCTGCACCAAAAGGAAAATACCAATCAGAATATTTCTTTTTATTATCAGGATGAAAACGGTCTGGATCAAAAACAGTAGGATTTTCCCAGAAATCTTTATGTCTATGTATTTCGAAAAACGAGATAAGAACCGTAGTGCCTTTTGACAATTCTATATCATTAAATTCATCTTTCTCAATATTTACTCTATCTGAAAAATATGCTGGTGGATACAAACGCATAGATTCTTCAATACATTGAGCAACATATTTACTCTTCTCGAATTGCTCCATTAAGGACAATTCTTGTTCACCATATTTCGCAATTTCTGTATATGCTGATTCTTGAATTTCTGGATGTAGTGCCAATAAGCTTAAACAAAAAGATAATGCATTAGAAGTAGTTTCGTGTCCTGCTACGAATAAAATTAATATCTCATCTATTAATCTTTCGTTATCCATCGAACTACCATCTTCATATTTAGAACTCAATAACGTGTCTAAAAGGTCATCATATGTATCTTCGGATCTTCGCCTTTCTTCAATAATGGTATTCAATATATCCCTAGCTTCTTGGGTTAAGGTAAGTGTACTTTTTATTTGACCACTAAGATAAAACCACCACCTTTTATACGGTTGTCTAATTTCTCTAATTAAAGATTTTTGCGCAGCTTCGGTTATGTGTTGCAATCTAGCCATAGTATTACCTGTATCAGTATAGCTGAACAATGATTTTGCTACTACCCTAAAAGCCAAATCATTCATTAACGGATAAATATCCAAGGAAACATTAGGCTCTATTCTAGACAGTTCTTCGCATATGGTTTCTCTAATGGTTTTTGCAATTACATCTATTTTCTTTTTATAAAATGCTGGCTGTATTAGCCTCCGCTGTCTTAACCAATGATCTCCATTGGAAGTTAACAAACCATTACCTATATACTTCCCTAAATCTTTAGTTTGCAGTGGAGATTTATAATATTTTCTATGTTGATTTTGCAACATATGTTTTGCAAAACCTGCATCTCTGGTAAAAATAACAGAATTACCAAATCCTAGATTAACTTCGAAAACATCTCCATGTTTTTCAAAATTCTTATTATGAAATGGTAATGGATTGCTCAGAATGTTTTTAGCATTCTTAAGAACTTGAAAAAAAGAGACTTTTGGGACTGGCATATTTTTAATACTTTTTATTCTAAGACTAAAACAATCCTCCTTGGATTCCTCCTTTTACACGACCTAAATGTTTATATGCTGCTTCTGTAACCTCTCTACCTCTTGGTGTACGCATAATAAACCCTTGTTGAATCAAAAAAGGTTCATAAACTTCTTCAATAGTTTCAGCACTTTCACTTACCGCAGTAGCTAGCGTAGTGATCCCAACCGGCCCACCTTTAAACTTATCTATTAACGTAGTAAGAATCTTATTATCCATTTCGTCGAGACCATGAGCGTCCACATTGAGCGCTTTAAGAGCAAATTTAGAAATCTCTATATCAATCTTACCATTACCTTTAATTTGCGCAAAATCCCGTACTCTACGTAATAATGCATTTGCAATCCTAGGAGTTCCTCTACTACGACCTGCTATTTCTATAGCCGCCTCTAATGAAATAGGCACATTTAATATATGAGCACTTCTTTCGACAATCGTGGCAAGTAATTCTGTGGTATAATATTGTAATCGTGATTGAATTCCAAAACGAGCTCTCATAGGAGCAGTTAAAAGACCCGATCTTGTTGTTGCGCCAACTAACGTAAAAGGATTTAGGTTAATCTGTACTGTTCTTGCATTAGGACCACTCTCTATCATAATATCGATCTTATAATCCTCCATAGCTGAATATAAATACTCCTCTACAATTGGACTTAATCGATGAATCTCATCAATAAATAACACATCCCTATCATCTAGATTTGTTAGCAAACCAGCTAAATCGCCAGGCTTATCCAAAACCGGCCCCGATGTCACCTTTATCCCTACACCCAATTCATTAGCTAATATATGCGCTAATGTAGTTTTACCTAAACCTGGAGGACCATGAAAGAGTGTATGATCCAAAGCTTCATCTCTTAAATTAGCAGCTTGAACAAAAATCTTTAAATTTTCCAGAACTTGATCCTGTCCAGAAAAATCCTCAAATGCAAGAGGCCTTAAAGCTCTTTCTATATCAAGATCTTCATTAGAGAAATTTTCACTTGAAGGATTTAAATTTTCATTCATTACTAAAAGTATATTTTTTGAAGTGAATTCTGAATTACATTAACAGTATAAACAAATATACTAGAAAAAGAAAGAGCGGCTTCAATATAATAATGCTTAACGTACTTAATTATTCGATTGAACATATAACAAATGAAATAGATGGGAATTACACTTTATATACATCTACGTATACAATTTTTATTAAATAAAATTAGATCCACTTATTTCTTCTTTTGACTCAGTACCTATTAAAAATTTCAAATAAAACAGCATAGCAATTATATCTACAGAATATATAATAGATTCAAAAATAACATTATTGTGATATAATTCTTGGATAGGAACCAAAGCATTAACTAAAACACAAGCACTTGCTGCAATTAATAAATAGTAAGAATATTTATACCGATTTCTCAAATAAATAATAAAACAACATCCCAAGAAGTAGAATAAAGAAATAACTATTATTACACCATAACCAATAGCATCCTGAAAGCCAGGCATGGTCATATTAAAAATAGAAAGAGCAAGGTAAACAACTAATAATACACCTATTACTACAGAAGGAGAAAGCATTTCTTTATACTTAATGTTTTTTAAAGAAATAAACGGCAGTAACAAGTACGAGCATAAAAAGTAATACAACAGTAATAATATGCTTATATATTCAAAATAAAGATCAAAATCCTTTAAAACAAGAACATCATTTATAATAATGATACCGATAATTAATGGATACAGCATACTTACCTTCTTCCTATTCTCAAAATAAATCCAAATCAGTGTTAAAGAAGAGATTGGTTTTATAAAAATCAATACTGAGTTCCCATAAAACAACCCACAAAAAAATACTACTACAATACTTATATAACAAAAAATGTATGCCGGCGATATGTGGTTCAATTTTTAATTTTGAATTTATACTCTAAAATAACACTAAAATTCAACTTAACAAATTACTTAAGTATGCTTCTATATACTATAAATAAAGTAAAATTTAATATCCCAAAAAAGCAAAACCCTTTCGAGACTAGCTCAAAAGGGTTGATTTATTTTTTATAAGGGATCAGTTAATGATGCATCTCCTCTTCTCCATCCTGCAATGGAGTGATTTGGGAAACATAATCCTGTCCAGGAATTACATACTCACCGTCTTCTCTAGTTTTACTATAATCATATGGCCATCTATATACGTGTGGAATTGCTCCAGGCCAGTTTCCGTGCATATGCTCTACAGGTGTCGTCCATTCCATAGTATTAGATTTCCATGGGTTTTGAACCGCTTTCTTTCCGTAGAAAATAGAATGTATAAAGTTATAAAGGAACACTAATTGTGCTGCTGCTGTAATCAAAGCAAATACAGTAATTAAAACATTGGTATCCGCTAAATCATCAAAATATGGAAAATTACTGTTTGTATAATAACGACGTGGCAATCCAGCCATCCCAATAAAGTGCATTGGGAAGAAAACTCCATATGCCCCTATTGCTGTTACCCAAAAATGAACATATCCAAGATTTTTATTCATCATCTTACCGTACATTTTAGGGAACCAATGATATACTCCGGCAAATAAACCATACAATGCCGAGATACCCATCACCAAGTGAAAGTGCGCTACTACAAAATATGTATCATGTACATTAATATCTAACGTACTATCTCCAAGAATAATTCCTGTAAGTCCACCAGTAATAAATGTAGATACTAGACCTATAGAAAATAACATTGCAGGATTGAGCTGCAGATTACCTTTCCATAATGTGGTAATATAATTAAACGCTTTTACCGCTGATGGTATTGCAATTAATAAAGTTGTAAACGTAAATACTGATCCCAAGAACGGATTCATCCCTGAAATAAACATATGGTGACCCCATACGATAGTAGATAAAAATGCAATTGCCAAAATTGAAGCAACCATGGCTCTATATCCAAATATAGGCTTACGCGCATTCGTAGCAATAATCTCTGATGTTATACCTAAAGCAGGTAATAATACAATATATACCTCTGGGTGACCTAAGAACCAAAATAAGTGTTCAAAAAGTACAGGTGATCCACCTTGGTTATGCAATACTTCTCCGGCAATATAAATATCACTTAAGTAGAATGAAGTTCCAAAACCTCTATCCATTATTAATAATAATGCCGCAGACAGTAAAACAGGGAAAGATACCACACCAATAATCGCAGTTACGAAAAATGCCCATATTGTTAATGGCATACGCGTCATTGACATCCCTTTTGTTCTTAAATTAATTACGGTCACCACATAATTTAATGAACCTAATAATGAAGAAGCAATAAAGATTGCCATAGATACTAACCATAAAGTCATACCAGTACCAGAACCTCCGATAGCTTGCGGCAAAGCACTTAATGGTGGATAAATTGTCCATCCAGCTGATGCAGGTCCAGCCTCTGCAAACAGAGATAAAACCATTATTACACTACTTAAGAAAAACAACCAATACGAAACCATATTTAAAAAGCCAGAAGCCATATCTCTAGCACCTATCTGCAATGGAATTAGAAGGTTACTAAAAGTACCACTTAAACCTGCCGTCAATACGAAGAATACCATAATAGTACCATGTATAGTAACCAAAGCAAGATACATACTAGGATCCATTACACCATCTTCTCCAAACTTACCTAATAAGACCTCAAAAACAGTAAACTTATGATCAGGCCATGCTAGTTGCATTCTAAATAATAAAGACATTGCAATACCAATGATTCCCATAATCAATCCAGTAATTAAATACTGTTTGGAAATCATCTTGTGATCCTGACTAAAAATATATTTAGTTATAAATGTCTCTTTATGATGATGTCCGTGATCGTGATCTTCTGCGTGACCATCTACGTGTGCTATTGCTGACATACAGTTATTCTTTTAATAAAAATATAATAATTTCTCTTTTTCTCTTTCTTAGTTACTTGCTTGAGCAGATAATTGCTCTTTAAACGTCTGTTGCGTTTTTAACCAAGCATTATAATCTTCTTCTGATTCTACTACAATCTTCATTTGCATATTGTAATGAGAAGCACCACAAATCTTGTTACATAATAAATAGTAATCAAACTCGTAATTCTCTAAAGCCTCATCTCCTGCCGCAACCAATTGTTTGCTCTTTTCTCTTCTAATCTTATTAATAGTGGCTACTTTTTCTACCATAAACTCACTATTACGCATTTCATCAGAAGTTAATATCGGCGTGTATGAAAACTCTGTAATCATACCAGGAACTACATTCATCTGAGCTCTAAAAAATGGCATATAGGCAGAATGCAATACATCCTGAGAACGCATTTTAAAGATCACTTTTCTATTAACAGGAAGATGTAGCTCATTCACTATTTTATCATCCATTCCATAAGAATCAGATGCATCTAGCCCTAAAGTATTAACACCTTCGATAAAACGAACATTCGCTTTTCCTAAAACATTATCTTCTCCAGAGTATCTTGCTCTCCAATCAAATTGATATGCATATAACTCTATTATTAACGGATCACCTTCTTCCTCGTCAATATTCATAATATCAGTCCAAGTAAATAATCCATATATAATCAATCCTGCCAAAACAATAACGGGAATAATAGTCCAAATAAACTCTAACTTATCATTATCAGCAAAAAACAATGCTTTGTTATTTTTATTTCCTCTGTACTTATATGAAAAGAAATGTAACAATCCTTGAGTAATGATCTGAACAAACATGATCAATACCATAGATATTAACATTAATCTATCATATTCAATACCGTGTTCAGAAGCTGATTCTGGAAGGAAAAAACTATTATATTGAACAAAGCAAAATATTGTTAGGATATATATGAATACAACAAAAGCAAGCATTAACTTACCTTGTAAGTTATTATCCTTGTCGTTAGCTACTTGAGAGTTATCAGCTCCATTAACTTGAGACAACTTCAATATTTTAGACATCTGCCATAAGGAGATTCCTATAAGTGCTATAACTACTATGGTTAAGAATACAGTCATTTTTTATCTATCTTCTTTTTTACGATCTAATTTTTAATAATGAAAGTGTTTACTTTCTTCAATATAAGGGTTCCCTTTAGCTAACAATGGTGCCTTAGTTAATGCTTTAAATACTACATATAAGAATAATCCTAAGAACATTAATACAGCACTAATTTCTGTAATACCAATGAACCAAGATTCACCTACAGTAGCCGGCATTACCATATTAAATACATCCACATAATGTCCGCATAAAATAATAATACCTGCCATTACTACAAACCAGTTAATACGTTTGTAATCACTATTCATAAGCACTAATAAAGGGAATATAAAGTTCATAACTAACATTCCAAAGAATGGTAATTTATAATCTTCAATACGAGTTATAAAATATGTTACCTCTTCTGGTATGTTAGAATACCAAATCAACATGAACTGAGAGAACCAAAGATACGTCCAGAATATACTAACACCGAACATAAATTTTGCTAAATCATGAATGTGACTATTATTTACAAATTCCATATAACCTTTGGACTTAAGATAAATAGTAATCAATGCAATCGTAGTTATTCCTGAAACAAATAAACTTGCAAAAACATACCATCCAAACAAGGTACTAAACCAATGTGGATCAAAACTCATAATCCAATCCCAAGAAGCCATAGATTCTGTATAAATAAAGAACACTAAGAATCCTGCTGATATTTTAAAACTTTTCTTGTACCATTTGTTTCCTGTAGCATCTTCATCTTGTTTTCTAGAATACTTTACCGCAAAATGGCGATACAACATCCATCCTCCTAAGAAAATAGCTGCTCTGAATATAAAACCAGTACCATTTAACCAACCAGATTTACCTTGAATTAATTTATCATGGGCTACCACTTCAGGATCTGCCCAAACAAATAAATGATTTATATGGAAACCTGATAAAGCTAAGATTACAAATAGTATGATTCCTCCAGGTACCAAATACGCTGTAATCGCTTCCATAACTCTAAAAAGCACAGGTGACCAGCCAGCTTGTGATGCAAATTGAATCGCATAAAACGCCAGCACACCTAACGCAATCATAAAAAAGAAAAACGCAGCTACATATAATGCAGCCCAAGGCTTATTTTGCAGTTGATGTAGCGTATGTTCATAATGTGAATCTCCACCATGCGCATCTTCTTTACCGTGTGTTTCGGTTCCATGTCCTTCTGACGCATGTGAATCAGTTGTTGCCTGCGTATCACCATGACCACCTCCGTGGGCATCGTGTGCTGCCATCATTTCTTTTACCTCTTCGATAGTATTTGGAGCAGAAAGGAAACCATAAGTCAACCCTATTGCACCTATAACTACAAGAATGATAGAAAATAATCTTAATTTACTTGATAGCGTATACATATTTATATAATATCGTTATTCTTAACTTTTAACAAATGCACTAATGTGCGTTATCGTGGTTCTCTTCTGTTGTGTTATGAGTAGTATCTTCTAATGTCCGAGAAACTACTTCCGTATCAATACGGGCAGTTTTTCCTTCAAGATCAGCCTTTAGCTTTTGTACATATTGTACAATCTGCCAACGTTCATTCTCATTCGTTTGAGAAGCATATGACCCCATAGAATTAATACCATAATACATTACGTGATAGATACTACCTTCAGTAATTGCCCTACCTACATCATCGTAACTAGGAACACCAAGAATTTTTTCTCTTTTAACTAAGGTACCTTTTCCATCTCCCTTTTCTCCATGGCAAATCGCACAATAAATATCATACAATGCTTTTCCACTCTCCTCATTCTCCTTAGTATATCGAATAGGATTTCTTAAAGAATCTTTAGCTAACTGATACCCTTCTGGCGCATTCTTATAATCATAAGGCATCCAACCTCTTGGAATAGAACCTTCCGCAGGCAACATAGCTTCTTGACCTCCTGGAAAAACTCCATATTGGCCATAAGTTTCGTAACCTACAGGTTCATACATATTAGGCATATATTGATAATTAGGCTTTGAATCTTTTTTACAAGAAACAATTGTAATCATCATTATTGCAACTACTATTATATTTAAACTATTCTTCATTATTACTAATGGTTATCTTCTTGCTTATCTATTACTTTAATCTCTACAGCTCCTGTATTGCTTAAGAAACTTGTCATCGTATCTACATCGTGATGACTAGCATCTATCTCCATTAAGAAATGATCATCTGTTGTCCTTACATCTGGATTTTCAGCTTCCTTAAATGGCCATAGTTTACTTCTCATATAAAAAGTTATAACCATCAAATGCGCCGCAAAAAATACTGTAAGTTCGAACATGATAGGAACAAACGCAGGCATATTTTCGATATAACTAAAACTTGGCTTACCACCAATATTTTGAGGCCAATCTTCTATCATAATGAAATTCATCATAGTAATCGCCACTGTAAGTCCAACACATCCATACATAAAAGATGTTATTGCTAACCTAGTAGGAGCCAATCCCATTGCTTTATCAAGACCGTGAACAGGAAAAGGTGTGTATATCTCTTCAATATGATAATGTTCTCCTCGAACCTGCTTCACAGCGTCCATTAGGACATCATCATCTGTATATAATGCATGTATAACTTTAGATGCCATACTTCTAGTTGTTTTTTAATTTTTCAGCTTGCCCAGCCCAATCATCACGTTGTGCTCGCCCTGGGAAAGACCCTGTAATACTATCTAATAAATTGTACTCTGTTTCGGTCATCTTACTTACCTGATCGAAAGTATAGATTCCAATTTCATTCAATTTTTTCTCCATTACTGGACCAATACCGTTCACTTTCTTAAGATCATCAGCTGTCTGCGTAGACGCATCAAAAGTTCCTAAGTTTCCTAATAAGTTATTGATATCATCTTGACTAGCATCCTCAACACTTTTAACTTCATCAGACACTGTTCCAGTTGTATTTTCCTCGGATGTAATCTTAGTAGCTACTTTAGGCAACTCATCTCTATGATCAATACCAGCTTCTCTTAACTTTTTGTATTTCTCTCCAGAAGATTTCAATATTGTTTTAACTTCTGCCTGTGCTATTACCGGGAATGTACGTGCATACAATAAAAATAACACAAAGAAGAATCCAATCGTACCTATGAATATTCCAATATCTACAAATGTAGGAGAGAACATTGTCCAAGATGATGGTAAATAATCTCTATGAAGCGAAGTAACAATAATCACAAAACGCTCGAACCACATTCCAATATTTACTACAATAGATATAATGAATGAGAACATTATACTTCTTCTCAATTTTGGAAACCACATAAACTGAGGAGAGAATACATTACAAGACATCATCGCCCAATAAGCCCACCAGTAAGGACCAGTTGCTCTATTTAAGAAAGCATACTGTTCATACTCTACTCCAGAATACCAAGCAACAAACAGTTCGGTTATATACGCAACACCAACTATTGAACCTGTAATCATTATTACAATGTTCATTAATTCTATATGTTGTATTGTAATATAGTTTTCCAGATTCGACACCTTTCTCATTATAATAAGTAATGTGTTTACCATTGCAAATCCAGAGAAAATTGCACCTGCCACAAAATAAGGAGGAAATATAGTCGTATGCCATCCAGGAATAACAGATGTTGCAAAGTCAAAAGATACAATTGTATGTACAGAAAGTACTAATGGTGTTGCTAAACCTGCAAGTACTAAGGAAACTTCCTCAAAACGTTGCCAATCCTTTGCTCTACCACTCCATCCAAAAGAAAGTATACCATATATTTTCTTATTGAACGGTGTTATAGCCCGGTCTCTTATCATCGCAAAATCAGGCAACAATCCAGTCCACCAGAATACCAAAGAAACTGAAAGATATGTAGAGATCGCAAATACATCCCAAAGTAATGGTGAATTAAAGTTTACCCATAGAGATCCAAATTGATTTGGAATAGGTAATACCCAATAGGCCAACCAAGGACGTCCCATGTGAATTATTGGAAATAAACCTGCCTGAATAACCGAAAATATGGTCATCGCTTCTGCAGATCTGTTGATCGCCATTCTCCACTTCTGACGGAATAACAATAATACAGCAGAAATTAATGTTCCCGCGTGACCGATACCTACCCACCATACGAAGTTGGTAATATCCCACGCCCATCCTACTGTTTTATTAAGTCCCCAGGTACCAATACCTGTGGAAATTGTATAAATTATACAACCTATTCCCCAAAGGAAAGCAATAAGCGCGATAGAAAACACAATCCACCAAGATTTATTTGCTTTTCCTTCAACTGGTGCAGCTACATCCACTGTTACATCGTGGTAAGTTTTATCACCAGTTACTAAAGGTTTTCTTATAGGTGCTTCGTAATGAGACATAATCCTTTATAATTGAATTGATTCTTTATTTAGTTAATTAGGCTTCTGTAGTATTTCTTACTTTCGTCTGGTACATCACATTTGGTTTTGTACCTACATGCTCTAGTAAGTGATACATACGTTTATCCTCTGTTAATTTAGCTACTTTGCTATCCTTATCATTTATATCTCCAAATGTCATTGCTCCAGAAGAACAAGCAGCCGAACAAGCAGTTTGGAATTCTCCATCCTTAATTGCTCTTCCCTCTCTTTTAGCATCCAAAATTGTTTTCTGAGTCATTTGGATACACATAGAACATTTTTCCATAACCCCTCTTGAACGAACAGTTACATCTGGATTTAATACCATACGACCTAGATCATTGTTCATATGATAATCAAACTCATCGTTTTCATTATACAAGAACCAGTTAAATCTACGTACTTTATAAGGACAGTTATTTGCGCAATATCTTGTTCCTACGCAACGGTTATAAGCCATATGATTCTGACCTTGTCTTCCGTGTGATGTTGCCGCTACTGGACAAACAGTTTCACAAGGTGCGTGATTACAATGTTGACACATTACAGGTTGAAACGCTACCTCTGGGCTATCAGAAGGAACTTCCATTTCACCAAATTCAGATAAAGAACTACCTAAACCAGAAATAGCATCTTTCTTCTTATTATCTCCATCAAAACTTTCTTCTGAAGAATAATAACGGTCGATACGCAACCAGTGCATATCACGAGATCTTCTAATCTCGGACTTACCAACAACAGGGACATTATTTTCTGCGTGACATGCAATAACGCAAGCTCCACATCCTGTACAAGCATTTAAGTCTATAGAAAGATTAAAATGGTGACCTACTGAACGATCAAACTCATCCCAAAGATCAACTTCTGGTGAAGTAACATCAAACTCTATATGATCCTTACTTACCTGAGGCATTTTGTTCCACTCTTTCGGATTGCCAGTATTAAATATTTCAAGAGTCGTTTCTTTGATAATATCTCCACGCCCCATTAAAGTATTGTGTAACTGTACACAAGCAAATTCATGTGTACCCTCAGCCACTGAAACAGAAACAGATTGTACCGCATTTTGATTCTGGTATAATGCAAATGCATTAACACCTACTTGCATTTCTTCTTTTACACCGACTTTTTTACCGTATCCTAAAGCTAAACCAATAGTTCCTTGTGCTTGACCTGGTTGTATAATAACAGGTGCAGTCACATTAACTCCATTCACTGTAACAGTTGCATAACTACCATTTAAAGCTCCATTCGCAACATTTTCATTCATCAAGCCATTAGCCTCTGCATCTGCTCTTGAAACTGTAAGATAATTATCCCAAGAAGCTCTGGTTATAGGATCAGGCATCTCTTGCAACCAAGGGTTATTAGCCTGTTGTCCATCACCTAATGCAGTCTTCGTATATAAAGTAAGCTCTAGTCCATTTGATTTTGCTGTAGCCAATCTTCTTGCCGCAGCTCCAATATTAGGACCAACAGGTACTTCAACCTCTACAGCGTCTCCTTCTGGAGCAGCAATAGCAGTCTCTAATGACTCCTTAGCAAGCACTGGCTTAACCAATACTCCATCATGTAATGCCTGATTCCAAGAAGTACCTCCTAGTACACCTGTCCAAGCATCTTTAATATAATCGTTATAAGCGGCAGTATTACCTGTCCACTTCAATAATGTTTCTTGAAATTGTCTAGTATCAAATAGAGGGCGAATAGTAGGTTGCATCAAACTGTAGCTACCTTTCTTTAATTCTACATCTCCCCAAGACTCTAAATAATGAGGTGTAGTCGCAACATAAGTACACTCAGATGCTGTGGCATCATTATGCATACTAAAAGCAACAGAAACGTCAACTTTTTTAAGACCTTCTTTAAACTCATTTGCATTCGGAAGAGAATATGCTGGATTAACACCTGCTATTAAAAGTGCACCAACACGTCCTGCATTCATATCCTTCACCAACTGAGCTACCGCCTTAGCATTACCTTGACGAATTTTTCTTGGTGTAGCTTCATTAAATGCTTTACTACTAATATGCTTATTAATAGCCAAAACTAACAATTGAGCATCCACATCTTGAATACCAGAAACTACAACTGCGTTGCTTCCTGCTTTCTGTATATGCTTAGCCGCTTTAACAACTTCGGCATCCAAACCAGCATCCAATGCTCCTTTGGATCCGGCACCAGTAACATATTTATATAAAGCTGCTAACACCTGTTTTTGTTGAGTAGGCGTTGCTTTTACTCTTTTATCTGCATTTGCTCCAGATAATGACATATTTGCTTCAAAATGGATATGTTTAGACATTTTCCCATTTTCAGGAACACGTCCTTGTGCATATCCACTGTCATATCCTCCTCCTTGCCAATCTCCTAAGAAATCAGCAGCTATACTTACAATAGTATTTACTTTAGAAAAATCATAATCAGCTAATGCTCTTTCTCCATACATCATTTCGTAAGCGTCTAATGCTTCACTGTAAGATATAGCATCATATACCACTTGAGAAACATTAGCATATTTTGCTTTAAACTCTGATATCAATTTAGATGTAGAAGGACTAGCAAATGTCTGAGTTAACAATACAATTTGTTTTCCTCCTAAACTATTTAGCTTAGATCCAACCTCTTTATCAAGAACATCCCAACTAATATCTTCATCTCCTTTTTTGGGACCTTGCAAACGAGTACTATCATACAATGATAATACTGAAGCATGAACTCTAGCATTTGCCTCTCCATTAGAAGTAGCAAGGTTATTATTTTCTACCTTGATTGGACGACCTTCTCTTGTTTTTATTAAAACACTTGCAAAATCATAACCATCTGCAATAGTAGTCGCATAATAATTAGCAACACCAGGAACTATTCTTTCTGGCTGTACTACATATGGTATTGATTTAATTACTGGTCCTTCACAAGCTGCTAAAGATGCAGCCGCTGTACTAAAACCTACATATTTAAGAAAGTCACGACGTGAAGTCGAAGAACTTTCTAGAGATGACTTATCTCCTAAAAACTCATCCGTAGGAATCTCCTGAACGAACTCATTTTGTTGTAGCGTCTCAACAATAGAGCTATTTTCGTTTAGCTCTTCAACACTTTTCCAGTATTTCTTGTTTGATGACATATATAATTGATATTAGCTTCTTACTTATTTTTTCGCTTAAACGACGAATAAATCATTTTATTAATAGTGGCACTTACCACATTCCAGACCACCCATCTGAGCAGCTGTTAACTTATCCACTCCATACTTTTTAGACAATTCTTTGTGTATTTTATCATAATACTCATTGCCTTCCATTTTCACATTAGTCTCTCTGTGACAGTTAATACACCATCCCATTGTCAATGGAGCATGTTGATACATAATTTCCATTTCCTCTACAGGTCCGTGACACTTCTGACACTCTATACCCGCTACGCTTACGTGCTGAGAGTGATTAAAGTATGCAAAGTCTGGTAAATTATGGATACGCACCCATTTTACAGGCTCAGTTTCCCCAGTGTAAGACTGAGAGCTCTCATCCCAACCAACAGCTTTATATAACTTCTTAATTTCACCGTCATAAAACTCCTTCGAATAATCAGCTGTTGCAGTACCTTCAGCAACCTCACTAATTGATTTGTGACAGTTCATACAAACATTAAGAGATGGAATCCCTGAATGTTTAGAAACTCTAGCCGAAGAGTGACAGTACTTACATTCTATTTTATTGTCTCCTGCATGTATTTTATGAGAATAATGTATTGGTTGAATTGGCATATATCCCTGATCAACTCCAACTTGCATAAAATAACCATAAACAAAGTATCCACTAGCAAGCAATACAAATATTGCAGAAACCAACACTAAAAATTGATTTTGCACAAATGCTTTCCATATTGGAGTTCTAGCTACTTCTTCAGGTAATTGTACACCATTTGCTTCTGCAAAATTCCTAAGTGTTTTATTAACTAAAAACAACACTACTACCAACATTAGGAACACTAATGCCAAAGCTGCTAAAACTAAATTAGAAGACACTCCAGAACCATCAGATTGACCGTCAACAGCCTGTAATTCTGTAACTTTCGGCGGGGCTTTAGGCACCATTACATACGCCAAAATATTATCAATATCCGTGTTTGTTAATTGAGGAAAGGCATTCATCGGAGTCTTCTTGTACTCTTCAAAAATTGCAACTGCGTCTGCATCTCCAGAAGCAATCATTGCTGCACTATTCTTAATCCAAGAATACAACCATTCTGTATCTCTTCTCTCTGTAACTCCAAACAATGCTGGACCTGTCATTTTCTTATAACGCTTGTGACAAGCAGCACATAGCGATTTAAATAACGCTTCTCCTTTTGCAACATCACCACCAGCAGCTGATTCCACAGCAGCGGCTTCAGTTGACACAGCTTCTTCCTGAGCAAAAACTGGATTCAATAAAGAGAACAAAAAAACAGTTCCTAAGAGTAGGAGTTTTGAGGCTGAATTTCGGTATTTCACCTGTTTCATATTATTAAGTAGAATTATCGTCTAAATTTTGGTATGGTTTTTTCATTATTTGTAAAAAATGACACAAAAACCACGTCCATTTAATTCGACAGCAAAAGTACTATAATAAGTCGATTTTAGAAATGTTAGCGAAGTGTTAAGTGGTAATTTATAATAATTCTAAATAATATTTTTAAAGGATTTTGAGTTATTAAACTTTACCTTTGTATCAAATCTATTTGTAATGAGAATTTTAAACAAAAAAAACAACCTTTTATTATTAGGTTTTTGTTTTACAGGAATCACCTATATAAGCGCACAAGATTCCACAAATTTGGATAATCCAACGGTTTTTACCACTATTGAGATGACTCCACCAGCCGAACCAACCATTACTATCAACCAAGATCCACGAATCAACCAGCTGTTAAACATTAAAACCAAAATGGACAAAGATGGTGTTCTTAGCGAGAACTACAGGATTCAATTATACACAGGTGATCTAAAAAACGCAAACACAATTAGAAACAATGCAGAGAAGTCTTTCCCTCAATGGAGAGCAGACATAGTTTATGAAACTCCCAATCATAAAGTATGGATAGGTAATTATCGAAGCAAATTAGAGACGGATCGAGCATTAAAAGAGATAAGAGAAGAATTTCCTAATGCGTTTCCTTTTAAACCAGAAAAAAAATAAACATCAAAATCTATATAACAAACAAAAAAAGCCCGATCAAAATTGATCGGGCTTTTTTATTATAATTCTATGTCGGTTTTATAATTTTTTCTTCACAGCAACTTCCTGGAAAGATTCTATTACATCGCCTATCTTAATATCATTATAATTTTTAACCTGCAATCCACAATCATATCCTTTAGAAACCTCTTTAGCATCATCCTTAAACCTCTTTAAAGAAGCAAGCTCCCCAGTATATACAACTACACCTTCACGTATTAAACGAATTCCAGCGTTACGTATAATTTTACCTGTTTGAACCATACAACCTGCAATTGTTCCAACTTTAGATATCTTGAATGTTTCTCTAATCTCAGCGGTACCAGTAATTTCTTCCTTCATCACAGGAGAAAGCATACCTTCCATTGCATCTTTTAGATCATTAATCGCATCGTATATAATCGAATATGTTCTGATATCGATTTCTTCTTTATCAGCAACCTGACGGGCATTACCTGCAGGTCTCACATTAAATCCTATTATAATAGCATCAGAAGCAGATGCTAATAACACATCACTTTCTGTAATTGCTCCTACTGCTTTATGGATTATATTTACATGAATCTCTTCTGTCGATAACTTCTGGAATGAATCCGTTAACGCTTCTACCGAACCATCAACATCACCCTTAAGAATAATATTTAATTCCTTAAAGTCTCCAAGTGCAATTCGACGTCCAATTTCATCAAGTGTAATATGTCTCTGTGTACGTACTGATTGCTCTCTATGCAACTGTGCTCTTTTAGAAGCTATATCTTTTGCTTCTCTTTCATCTTCTAAAACACTAAACTTATCACCTGCCTGAGGAGCACCATCTAGACCCAAAATAGATACTGGTGTTGAAGGACCTGCTTTCTTAACGTTCTTACCACGTTCATCCTGCATTGCCTTAACCTTACCACTATTCTTTCCGGCCAATACATAATCTCCAACTTGTAGTGTACCTGTTTGTACTAAAATTGTTGACACATATCCTCTACCTTTATCTAAAAATGCTTCTACCACAGTACCAGATGCCAATCTATCCGGATTCGCTTTAAGTTCTAATATTTCTGCTTCCAGAAGCACTTTTTCTAAAAGCTCTTTAACACCTTGTCCTGTTTTAGCAGAAATATCATGGGATTGAATTTTTCCTCCCCAATCTTCTACCAGTAAATTCATAGAAGCTAGTTTTTCCTTAATCTTATCAGGATTAGCTTCTGGTCTATCTACTTTATTTATTGCAAAAACAATCGGAACACCCGCAGCCTGCGCGTGACTAATTGCTTCTTTTGTTTGTGGCATCACATCATCATCTGCCGCTATCACAATAATTGCTAGATCCGTTACCTGAGCACCACGAGCACGCATCGCTGTAAACGCTTCGTGACCTGGTGTATCTAGGAATGCAATCTTTTGACCATTTTCTAGTTGAACACCATACGCTCCAATATGCTGCGTAATTCCACCACTTTCTCCTGCTATTACATTTTCTTCACGAATATAATCTAACAAAGAAGTTTTACCGTGATCAACGTGTCCCATAACAGTAACAATAGGCGCTCTAAGTACAAGATCTTCTGGAGCATCTACTATTTCTTCTATTGACTCTTCAATATCAGATGTTACAAAGTCAACTTCATATCCAAATTCATCTGCAACAATAGAAAGGGTTTCTGCATCCAAACGCTGGTTCATAGTAACCATAATACCTAATGACATACAAGCTGATATTACTTGAGTCGTAGGAACATCCATCATGGTTGCTACCTCAGAAACTGTAACAAACTCAGTTACCTTAAGAACTTTACTTTCTTGTTCTTGTTGAGCCACATCATCTTCTGCCTTTTGGCGATGCTGATCACGCTTATCTCTACGATACTTAGCCGCTTTGGATTTATTTGATTTCCCTTGAAGTTTTTCAAGAGTTTCTCTTACTTGTTTTTGTACTTCTTCTTCACTAGGCTCCTCCTTAACTACAGCAGGTCTTTTACCTTTTCCTGGACCTCGATTTGGACCTCGATTTCCTGGACCTCGTCCTCGATTTCCACCTTGTCTATTTCCTGGTCCTCCTCCAGGTTTAGCACCACCTTCTTTACTAATTCTTCTGCGACGCTTTTTTGGATCGCTATCAGAAGATTTAGATTTATCCTCTTTCTTTTTAGGAGGTTTCTGAAACTTCGTTAAATCAATCTTTTGGCCTGTAAAATTAGGACCATCCAATTTTTTATATTGAGTTTCAACCTTTACAGGTTCTCCTTGGGGTTCCGCCTCTTTAGATGGAGAAGGTTCCTTTTTAGCCGGTTGCTCTGCAGGTTTAGAAGCTTTCTTTTGTTCCAGATCTATTGCTGCAACTTTAGCAATTTTTATACCTTTTTTAGCAGGCCTATTAGAAACCACTTCAGGAGTCTTTTCTTTTACTTCTTCTTTCTCCTTTTCAACTTCTTTTACCTCTTCTTTCTTAGGAGCTTCTTCGGTTGTTGCTTTTTCTTCGGGCTTCTCAACAACTTCTTCTTTCTTATCCAATTCTATTTTACCTACTTGTTTAGGTCCAGTCAATTGGGCTTTGGCTTTCACAACTTCACGAGCTTCGGCACGCTTACGTCTCTCCTCTTGTTCCGTTTCAATCTGCACTCTCAGCGCTTCTTTCTCTTTCCTTTTTTCCTCACCAACCTCTTTTGAAGCTACCTTCTTACTCTTGTCTGTCTGGAACTCATCAAACAACAGCTGATAGATCTCCGAAGAAATCTTTGTGGTAGGACGCGAGTCTATCTCATGACCTTTTGAATTCAAAAAGTCAACAGCCCGATCTAGCGAGATATTGAATTCGCGTAATACCTTATTTAATCTCATTGTTTTTGCTTCAGCCATAAATGCCTTATTATTTTATGCTCAAATATAAATTAATTGAAGTTATTAATCTTCAAATTCTGATTTTAATATTCTAATAACTTCACTAACAGTCTCTTCTTCAAGATCTGTTCTTTTTACTAAGTCCTTAATATCTTGTTCTAAAATACTCTTAGCTGTATCTAATCCTATTTTAGCAAATTCTTCTATAATCCAAGAGTCTATTTCATCAGAGAATTCTGATAATTCAACATCCTCTTCAACTCCTTCTCTAAACACATCAATCTCATAACCTGTTAACTGACCTGCCAATCTAATATTATGTCCTCCCCGTCCAATTGCTTTAGAAACTTCTTCTGGCTTCAACATAACCTCTGCCCGGCTACCCTCTTCATTAAGTTTTATAGATGTTACTCTAGCAGGACTTAAAGCCCTAGTAATAAACAACTGAAGGTTATTTGTATAATTTATAACGTCGATATTTTCATTCCCAAGTTCTCTTACGATACCGTGAATACGAGATCCTTTCATACCTACACAAGCTCCAACAGGATCAATTCTATCATCATAAGAATCTACAGCTACTTTTGCTTTTTCTCCCGGTATTCTAACAACTTTCTTAACAGTAATCAAACCATCAAAAACCTCTGGAATTTCCGACTCAAACAACTTCTCTAAGAACAATGGAGATGTTCTAGACATTATAATCGCAGGTTTATTACCTTTTAATTCCACAGATTCAATTACACCTCTAACATTTTCTCCTTTTCTGAAAAAATCAGAAGGTATCTGCCTATCCTTTGGTAAAATAATCTCATTACCTTCATCATCCAACAAAATAATCGCTCTATGACGAATATGATGTACTTCTGCGGTATATATCTCTCCTTCTAATTCTTTAAATTGTTTATAGATATTAGTATTATCGTGTTCGTGAATTTTAGAAATTAAATTCTGACGTAAAGCCAAAATTGAACGTCTACCTAAATCTATTAATTTCACTTCCTGAGAAACATCTTCTCCAATTTCAAAATCTGGTTCTATTTTTTGTGCTTCAGAAATTGATATTTCCTGATTTCCATCCTCAACCTCACCATCAGCAACAACCACACGGTTTCTCCAAATTTCTAAATCCCCTTTATCAGGATTTATAATGATATCGAAATTATCATCACTACCAAATTTCTTTTTTAATGCATTTCTAAACACATCTTCTAAGATCGCCATTAGCGTAACACGATCGATTAACTTATCATCCTTAAATTCTGAAAATGACTCTATTAATGCGATATTTTCCATATCAATTTATAATTAAAATGTTATCATAACTTTAGCTTCCTGTATTTCATCATAAGAAACAGAAGCTTCCTTTGTTACCGTTATTTTTCCTTTTCCTACTGGTTTTGGTTCTCTTGCTTTCCAAACCAAATCTATACTATTATCAGACACAGAAACTAACTCTCCTTCAATAGTATTACCACCTTCAGTTTTTACCTTTAATTTTCTACCTATATTCTTTTTGTACTGACGTCGATGAACTAAGCCTTCAGAAACTCCAGCAGACATCACCTGTAAAGAAAAATCTTCTTCTTCTCTATCTAAATTATGCTCGATAGCCCTACTTAGAGCTATACAATCCTCTACAGTTATACCACCATCACCATCAACAATAATCTCTATGATGTTACCAGGATGTATTTTTTGACTGATCAAGAAAAGAGAAGGCCTTTCTTCTAAGGCTTCTGCTAACAAACTTTGAACTTTATCTTTTAATGACATAGGCAGATAAAAAGAGGGGACTTTTCGTCCCCTCAATCTGGTTTTTTAATTTCAACGGTGCAAAGATAGTAATAATATCTTAGATTCAAAATCTACTTAAGAATGAATTTATTCGTAAATTTAAATGACTGTTAGCATATTACAACCTATCGATTTTAAGAATCATAAGAAAAATACAATTTAATCTACAGTTCACATACATAAAAAACAACTAACCTAAACCAAGTGCTACTTGGATATTGATAATTTTCTCTTAAACACACTTAACCATGATTAAAAGAATTCTAGTACCCACTGATTTTTCCACTCAAGCAGAAAGCGCCTTAAAAGTAGCAGCACAAATTGCTAAAAAGAACGATTGTCAGATCTATCTTTTACATATCTTAGAAATGCCAGTTCATCTGGTTGACTTAATGTCTTCTGGAGCTTCCTCTTCTGCGCCGGAAGCCATATTTTTTATGAAACAAACACATAAGAAGTTTGAAGAAGTTTTAGCCAGCGACTACCTAAAGGATCTAGAAGTGATTGAAACTGTTAGTTTTGAAGATGTTCTTCGTGGAATTATGGATTCGTGTGACAAGAATAATATAGACATGATTATAATGGGTTCTCATGGGTCCTCTGGGTTTGAAGAATTATTTATTGGCTCTAATGCTGAAAAAGTAGTTCGAACCTCAGAAAAACCTGTACTTGTAATTAAAGAAGATTGTGATATATATAATGTTAACGACCTTGTTTATGCTACTAATTTTGATGATGAAGATAAGCCTTCGTTAATATCAGCACATGAATTTTCTAAACAACTAGAAGCAAAATTACACTTAGTATGGATAAACACAGCAAATAGTTTTAAAACAACTAAGGAAACGGAAGAAAAAATGAATCTAATGATTGCTGATCTACCTATTGACAATTATACATTAAATATTTACAACGACATTAACGTAGAGAAAGGAATTTTAAATTTTGCAAATTCTGTAGATGCGGGTCTTATAGGGATTAGCACACATGGAAGAAAAGGGCTATCGCATTTTATTAATGGCAGTCTTGGAGAAGACGTGGTAAATCATGCTAAAAGACCGGTTCTAACCTTCAAAATATAATTCAATCATTAGATCTAAATAAAAAAAAGAGCTACATATAAAATGTAGCTCTTTTATGTTGGTCTACTAGGGCTCGAACCTAGACTCTTCTGGACCAAAACCAGACGTGTTGCCAGTTACACCATAGACCAATGCGTCATTGCGGGTGCAAATTTAATATATTCTTTTTGGTCTGCAAACATTTTTTTAAAAAAATATTCATTCTTTAGTTTTTATTAGATTTATCGAGGCAGTTTTATTTATTACTTATCCAAAATATAAACTTCTGTTAAGCGTTTGCTAAAAAAACTAATAGAGAAGTATTTTTATTACTAAATTCGCCACACGTTATAACAGTTATATCTTATGAGCACATTCAACTTTAAAAAGTGGAATAAAATATTAGGATGGGTAGTTTTTGGAATCGCCCTTTGTGTATACTCCTTAACCGTAGAGCCAACAGCTAGTTTTTGGGATGCAGGTGAGTATATAGCTACATCATCTAAGTTACAAGTTGGACATCCGCCAGGAGCACCTCTATTTCAAATGATAGGTGCATTTGCTTCCATATTTGCATCAGACCCCACCCAAATAGCGCTCGTTGTCAATATGACCTCAGCTTTCGCTAGTGCTTTTGCCATTCTCTTTATGTTTTGGTCAATCACTATCCTTGTCAAAAAATTAATTATAACAGACGAAAGTTTCACTGATGGTAAAGCTTTGGCAACCTTAGGGAGTGGATTAGTTGGGTCTTTGGCATTCGCCTTTACCGATAGTTTTTGGTTTAATGCAGTAGAAGCAGAAGTATATGCAATGGCTACTTGTATTTTATCCGTATTGTTTTATTTAGGATTACTCTGGGAAAGAGATATGCACAACCCGAGAGGTAACCGATGGTTAATTTTAATTGCTTTTATTGCTGGACTTTCTTTTGGAGTTCACTTTATGGGATTACTTTCAATACCTGCTATAGGACTGTTATACTATTTCAAAAACTATAAGGTTACAATAAAGAATTTTATTATTGCTAATATCGTAGTAGTCGCAATACTCCTATTTATATTTAAGTTACTACTTCCCTCCACTTTAAAATTGTTTGGATGGTTTGAGGTTACTTTTGTAAATAGTTTTGGAATGCCATTTAATTCAGGAACTATATTTTTAGGCCTCATTATAGCATCGGCATTTTATTTCATTCTTAAATACACACGTAAAAAGAAATTCCCTTTAATTAACTCAGCTGTATTATGTGTATTATTTATATTCATCGGTTTCTCTTGTTGGATTATGCTTCCTATAAGAGCAAATGCCGGAACAGTTATAAACGAAAACAATCCAAACAATGCTCGTGAATTATTAGCATATTATAATCTAGAACAATACCCAGAAACTCATCTTTTTTATGGCCCGCAGTTTACCGAAATATATGCCGGACTCGATGAAGATGAACCTTATGAAGATGATAAACCTAAATATGAGAAAAATTTAAAAACTGGAAAATACGATATTGTAAACGACTGGAAAAATGCGAGACAAAATATAGACGATGATCATAAAGCGTTTTTGCCAAGAATGTGGAGTACCGAGCATATTTCTAATTATATGGATTTTACCGGACCGATTAGGTTCACTATAAAACCAGAGTATCAAGACGAATCCGAATTACTTGAAGCTGTTACGCAATTTAGAAGAGAATATGCGGTTGGCAAATTAGACAATGACGACTACAATAAATTTTTACGCTCCTTTGGTGATTATTTAAATGTAGAAAAACCATCTTTTGCATCTAACGTTTTATATCTCCTTGAATATCAAATAGGATATATGTATTGGAGATATTTTATGTGGAATTTTGTGGGTAGACAAGATGATAATCAGGGGAAATATAGCAATCTAGAAGGTAATTGGCTTAGCGGAATTAAATTTATTGATGAAATACACTTAGGGTCACAAGACAATTTACCTGGGGATGTACTAAAGAATAAAGCTCGTAACACCTATTACTTTTTACCATTATTGCTTGGTCTCATTGGTTTTGTGTTCCAAGTACAAAAGGATAAGAAAAATTTCTGGGTGCTATTAGCTTTTTTCTTATTTACAGGATTGGCCCTAAAAATATATCTTAACGAAAGACCTTTTGAACCAAGAGAAAGGGATTATGCCTTAGTTGGTTCATTTTATGTATTCGCTATATGGATAGGTTTTGGAGTATATGCATTATTCGACATTCTTAAAAACTCATTAAAACCAAAATTACTAGCTCCTCTAGTAACTACAATATGTTTACTCGCCGTACCCGTTTTACTGGCTGCTCAGAATTGGGATGACCACGACCGTTCGAATCGATATACAGCACAAGCTATGGCAAAAATGTACCTTCAATCATGCCAAAAAGACGCTATACTTTTTACAATAGGTGATAATGATACATTTGCATTATGGTATGCTCAAGATATAGAAGAATACAGAACTGATGTAAGAACAGTAAATACTAGCTTATTTGCAACAGATTGGTACATCGATCAGATGAAAAAAGCCGCCTATGATGGTAAACCAATCCCATCTCAGTTAACACACGAGTTCTATAGGTTTGGTAACAATGATGCTATTTATTACAAACCAGTTACTAATGATACCATGCTTATCAAAAACTGGATGCGATGGATTGAGACTGATGATCCTAGAACCAAAGGTGACTTACAAAATGGAAAACAAGTAAACACTTTTCCAACGAAACACATAAGAATTCCTGTTGATAAAGAAGCCGTTCTTAGAAATGGAATCGTATCACAAAAAGATGCTCATCTTATAGTTCCTTATATAGATATACATTTAAAAGGTGATCTACTATTTAAAAATCGATTGCTAATGTTAGACATGATTGCTAACAATAACTGGGAAAGACCTGTATATTTTACTGGTGGAAGTTTTGGTGATGATGATTATTTATGGATGAAAGATTATTTACAATTAGATGGTGTTACCTATAAACTAGTTCCTATTAGAACTCCAATAGACAAACGAAACCCTTATGACATGGGACGTATTGATACAGACCTTATGTATAACAATGTTACTAGCTGGGATTGGGGAAATAGCGAAAACCCCAACATTTATCATGATCCTGAAACTCGAAAAAACGCTATTACTTATCGTAGTAATCTAGCTAGATTAGTAGAAGCATTGATTAATGAAGGCAAAAAAGATAAGGCTAAAACAATTCTAGACCTTGGGATGGAAAAAATGCCAATAGAATTCTATGAGTATTACACTCTATTGGAACCATATGTAAGTGGATACTACGAAGTAGGAGAAAAAGAAAAAGCACGTGATTTATGGAATAAAATCGCAAAAAAATATCAAGAACAATTGACGTACTTCGGAAGTCTTACTTTAGAACATCAATATGAATATGCTAGTGAGATCGTCAGTAATGTAGAAAGATATAGAAGTGTTGTAGATCTTCTAATAATCAATCAAGACAAAGAAATGATTGAAGAAAAGGCTGAAGAATTTAATAGGTATCTAAGGCTATTTACAAGACTTTATTCTGAAGATGAAGAGTACGACAATCAGGATGTTTTGGAAGATCAAGAGCAAGATTTACAAAAAGAACTTCTAGATAGTCAAAAACCATTAGACACTTTAGAAGAACTACCAAAATCATAACACAACTGAGCCTTTTAACTAAGGCTCTTTTTTTTTATCAATTTGGATTTAATACCTAATAAAACGCCTAATAGTATCAAGTTATTATTTCCCAACTATACTTGGGATTTTTACACTTGCGAAGAAAAGAAGATTTATCTAACCTTTGATGATGGCCCTATTCCCGAAGTAACCGATTTCGTATTAGATCAACTAAAACTGTATAACGCAAAAGGCACTTTTTTTTGTATTGGTGAAAATATTAGGAAAAATCCAATAGTTTTTAAAAGAATAATTTCAGATGGCCATAGTATTGGAAATCACACTATGAATCACTTAAAAGCAAGAAAAAACAGCCTTTCTATATACGTTGAAAATGTTTTAAATTGTGAAAATGAAATTTTAGAACACACTAAAATTAACCACAAACTGTTTAGACCTCCTTATGGACAATTAAGTAAGCGTAAATTATCAGAGCTAAGGAAACTAAACTATGAAATTATATTATGGGATGTGTTATCCAAAGATTGGGACAAAAACACCTCACCAGAACAATGCACTATTAATGTAGTTGCAAACGCAAAAAAAGGTAGTATTGTTGTTTTTCATGATAGTATTAAAGCATTTAAAAACCTTAGGGTAGCATTGCCTAAAGTACTTAAGCATTTTTCTGAAAAAGGATTTATTTTTGAAAAGATTTAATCTTAATCAATCTAAGAAAGTTCTTTTTTAAACATACTCTTTCATAAGACCTATAAGCGTGTTCGCATCTTGCTCTCCACTTTGTCTCCAAACCATTTCTCCTTCTTTATAAATCATTAATGTAGGAAGACCCTTAATACGAAGTGCTGTCGCCAACTCTTCATTTTTATCCACATCTATCTTTATCACTTTAGCTTTATCGCCAAGAGCAGCAGCCACATCCTTTAATACAGGATGCATGGATACAGAAGGTTCATTCCATTCAGTATAAAAATCCAGCAAAACCGGAACCTCAATACCTATTAACTCTCCAAACTTTGACATGTTCTAAAAATTTTATTATCAAACTATGCTATACTAACGAACAAAGCAGATATATAATTGTAAATATAACACTTTCTACGAATTATGCGGGTTTAGGACCTTTTCTCAATTCAATAACAGTAATTTCTGGCCAAATCCCTACTCTTCCGGGAAAGGCATGAAAACCAAACCCTCTATTTACATTAAGATAACGTCCCATATCATTATACATACCAGCCCATTGTTTATAAACATACTGCACAGGACTCCACTTTAAAAACCCAGGGATTTCTATTCCAAACTGAAATCCATGAGTATGCCCACTAAGCGTTAAATGATAATGATTATCATGCTTTTTTACCTCATACTCCCAATGAGATGGATCATGACTTAATAAAATTTTAAAATCTTCTTTGGCAACACCATTCGATGCTTTTGCCAAATCTCCTGCTTTTTTAAAGTTATGCCCCCAATTCTCTACACCGACTATAGCTATTCGTTCATCATCTTTTTCTATAAAGGAATTATCATTTAACAACAATTGAAAATCAATTTTAGAATGCACTTCTTTAATAGCTTCAAAATTAGCTTCTTTTTCTTCTTCTGAATCCCAAGTTACATATTCACCATAATCATGATTTCCCAAAATAGAATATTTCCCAAAAGAAGGTGTTTTTAAACCTTTAAAAATATCAATCCAATCATCCATTTCACTAGCCATAGTATTTACAATATCCCCAGTAAAAACTAATAAGTCAGTTTGCTGCTGATTTATTAGATCTACAGCATATTCAATCTTTTCAACCTCATCAAAACTACCAGAATGAATATCAGATATCTGAGTTAACCGAAAACCATCAAATGCATTTGGTAAATCATCAAAATATAGAACATGATTAATAACTTTAAAATTATACTTACCTCTAAATATACCATGTACTAATCCAGCAAAAGGTATTGCAGCTACTCCCAAGGCCATTTGACTTATAAATTTTCTTCGGCTTGGTAAATATTGAGTCGCATTTCCATCAAAAAATGTATTTGTAAGATAAGTATACCCTGCTACGCAAAGCCTTATAATGTCTTCTCCAAACATAAACAACACTAAAATCAACTTAGGAACTAAGGTAACTAATAACAAACCACTTGCTCTTAATGAATATTTTGTAGGGCCTACACTTCTATCGTAGTTAGCAAAAACATATATAACATACCCTATAATGAGTAATGAGATAATCAAATATACTATTTGGATCCATTGATTTTTTGATAAAGTGCGAATAACTTGATAAGCATATAATTCTATTAAAACATAAAGCACTAAAGGAATAATCCAACGCATATTAATTCTAAGTTTTATTTACTAAACAAAACTATCTCACCTTTTGTCAATCATAAGTATATTTAAGTAAAAATTAACTGTTTATCATTTAATCATAATAAAATACTATCATTACTAAGATACACATATATCAAACACCATAAATCTTAGAATTTTCTTTCATATGTATAATTTTTATTCGTACCTTCGTTCAACTATTTAACTATAGGGATGTACAAAAAAAATCTACTTTATTCATAAAATATTACTATCGTATTTATAGCAATTGATAACATTGTTATCAATTTTATTTTGGGGCGAAATGCCGTCATTCATTGACGGCATTTCTTATTTAGTATAATTTTGAAACGATTTTCAGCAATCTTCTTTTTATATTGCATTTCTAAAAACTGAACATACACTATGTCACAAAAACGTCTTTTTCTTCTGGATGCATTCGCACTTATTTTTCGCGGATATTATGCTTTAATTAAAAATCCAAGAATCAATTCTAAAGGGCAAGATACCTCAGCAATTATGGGGTTTGTAAATTCACTTTTTGATGTTATCAAAAGAGAAAACCCAGATCACTTAGCGGTTGCATTTGACAAACAAGGAAGTAAGGATCGTTTAGAGATATTCCCAGAATATAAAGCCAATAGAGATGAAACTCCAGAAGCTATAAAAATAGCTGTTCCTATTATACAGGAAATCCTAAAGGCAATGCATATCCCTATTATTGAAAGAGCTGGAGTAGAAGCAGATGATTTAATCGGAACGATTGCTAAACAAGCTGAAAAAGAAGGATACCAAACATTTATGGTTACACCTGATAAAGATTATGCACAATTAGTATCGGAAAATATTTTTATGTATCGCCCGGCTCGTATGGGAAATGGTATTGAAATCTGGGGAATACCCGAAGTACAAAAAAGATTTGAAGTAGAGCGTCCAGAACAGGTAATTGACTACTTAGGAATGATGGGAGATGCTGTAGATAATATTCCTGGCTTACCAGGAGTTGGTGATAAAACTGCCAAGAAATTCATTGCTGCTTATGGATCTATGGAAGGTCTTTTTGAGAATATAGATCAGCTAAAAGGCAAGATGAAAGAAAAAGTAGAAGCTAATCAAGAATTAGGACTTCTTTCTAAAAAATTAGCAACGATTATCCTCGATTGTGATGTTACTTTTGATGCAAAGGATTATGAAATTTCTGAACCGGACGCAAAAAAAGTACAGGAAATTTTTGAAGAGCTCGAATTTAGAAGATTGACTGATCAATTCACTAAAACCTTCTTTCCATCTGAATCTTCTACCCCAACAAAAACTGCTTCTTCAAATAAGCAATCGGAACAAGCTGGTGCGGGCCAATTTTCATTGTTTGGTGGTAATCAAGACACCAATAATGCTACAGATTCATTTTCTAGTAGAAAAACAATTGCAAATACAGAACATTTTTATCAGAGTGTAGCTCCTGGAATGGCAATGAAATTATTTATTCAAAATCTACTTAAACAGAAAAATGTTTGTTTTGACACGGAGACAACTGGACTCGACCCTCTTACTGCAGAATTGGTAGGAATCTCATTTTCTTGGGAAGCAGGAAAAGGATTTTATATCCCTTTTCCGGAAAATCAAAATGAAGCTCAAGAATTAATCGAACTACTAAGACCTTTTTTCGAAGACGAAAATATTACCAAAATTGGCCAAAATTTAAAATACGACATCAAAGTATTAGCCAAATATAATCTAGAAGTAAAAGGAAAATTGTTTGACACCATGCTAGCTCATTACCTGATCAATCCAGATATGAGACACAACATGGATGTCCTTTCAGAAACCTACCTTAATTATACACCAGTTTCAATAACTGAACTGATAGGGAAAAAAGGAAAAAACCAATTATCTTTCAGACAAGTTCCTCAAGAAAAACAGACAGAATACGCAGTGGAAGATGCCGATATTACATTTCAACTTAAGGAGCACTTTACTCCAGAACTTAACGAAGCTAATATATTATCTCTTTTTGAAGACATCGAAGTTCCTTTACTAAGAGTCCTAGCGGCTATGGAGATAGAAGGAATTAATCTAGATAATGAATTTTTGCAGTCATTATCAGAGGAATTAAACAATGATATCAAAACATTAGAGACTGACATATACAAAGAAGCTGGAGAAGAGTTTAACATTGCTTCACCAAAACAATTAGGAATTATCCTTTTTGAAAAAATGAAATTGGTAGACAAACCTAAGAAAACAAAAACTGGTCAATATTCTACCGCAGAAGACGTCTTATCCTACCTAGCCAAAGATCACAAAATTATTCAAAACATACTAGACTATCGTGGATTATCTAAACTAAAAAGCACCTATGTAGATGCATTACCGAACCAAATTAATGAATCTACAGGTCGCGTGCATACAGATTATATGCAAACTGTAGCTGCAACTGGGCGACTAAGTTCTAATAATCCTAATTTACAAAATATACCGATTAGAACAGAACGAGGAAGACAGGTAAGAAAAGCATTTGTTCCAAGAGATCAAGAACACACACTGTTAGCTGCCGATTATTCTCAAATAGAATTAAGAATCATTGCCGCATTAAGTGAAGAAGAAACAATGATCAACGCTTTTAAAAGCGGAGAAGATATTCATGCGTCTACTGCAGCAAAAGTTTTCAATGTGCCTATCAAGGAAGTTACCCGAGAACAACGTAGTAACGCTAAGACTGTGAACTTTGGAATTATCTATGGTGTTTCCGCATTTGGACTGAGTAATCAAACCGATCTGTCTCGAAGTGAAGCCAAAGAACTTATAGATACTTACTACAAAACCTATCCTAAATTACGTAATTACATGAGCGAACAAGTAGATTTTGCTAGGGAAAATGGTTATGTCCAAACGGTATTAGGAAGACGTCGTTATCTTAAGGATATTAACTCCGCTAACGCCGTTGTTAGAGGAGCAGCAGAACGAAATGCAGTAAACGCACCAATACAAGGTAGTGCTGCGGATATTATCAAAATTGCAATGATCAATATTCATCAAAAATTAAAAGAGGGTAATTATAAGACAAAAATGCTACTGCAAGTACATGATGAATTGGTTTTTGATGTATACAAACCTGAATTAGAAAAAATACAATCTCTTATAAAATCAGAAATGGAAAATGCATATACACTTGCAGTTCCTTTAGATGTAGATATGGGGTTAGGAGAAAATTGGCTAGAAGCCCACTAACTTATAACTGCACTTAGTACTATTTTATTCATATTTAATAACATAACCAATCAACACTTATTTTATGGAACAACTTTTTACCCTTGAAAGTCTTATAACCTTATTAATGCTTGTACTACTTCAGGCAGTTTTAGGCTTTGATAATCTCCTTTACATTTCTTTAGAATCAAAAAAAGCACCTCCAGAAAAACAAAGTTTCGTAAGAAAAATGGGAGTTGGGTTAGCAATTATACTTCGTATAGTTTTGCTTTTTGTACTTATGTCTGTAATACAATTTTTCCAAGAACCTTTCTTTAGTCTTCATGACAATAACATTCTTGAGTTCGAATTTAATGTCCATAGCTTAATTGTTCTTGCAGGAGGTGTATTTATTATATATACAGCAATCAAAGAAATTTGGCACATGATGTTACTTAATGAGCACGAAGAAATAGAAAAAGATGAGAAAAAAGGCTCAATAAACAAAGTCATCTTATGGATCGTAATTATGAACCTGGTTTTTTCTTTTGACTCTATTTTAAGTGCGATGGCGTTAACCAGCGATATGGAATATGTACCGCAACTTGTTTTGATGTCTATAGCTATTATATTAGGAGGTGTTTTAATGATCGTTTTAGCTGACAAAGTAGCTAACTTCCTCCAGAAAAACAGAATGTATGAAGTATTAGGGCTTTTTATATTATTCATCGTAGGTATTATGTTATTATCAGAAGGAGGTCATTTAGCACATCTTCATATTTTTAATAACGAAGTTACACAAATGAGTAAAACTACATTCTATTTTGTAATTGTTGTACTTGTAATTGTAGATATTGTGCAAGGTCGTTATCAGAAAAAACTTTTAGCAGAAAAGCAACACCAAGAATCACTAGCAAAAAAAGATAAGTAACTCTTTTTTTTAGTAAAAAGAAATAAAAAGCGCTTCCCTTTTTGGGGAAGCGCTTTTTATTTTAACCACAATAACAAATAACTTATTGACGCGTAAAAACTAAATCTACAGCTCCTAAGTCTTCAACTTCATCTGTAAAAGAAAGTGTTGTCTCTGTAAGTGCAATCATCACTGTTCTTGCATCCATTCCAGTTGGAGTAAATGTTAATTGACCACTTGCTAGACTCCATTCGCCAGTTACCTCAAGTATAAGACCTGTACAATCAGCAGTAACTACCGGAGGTAAATCTGGAGTTACATTAACATCAATCTGTGTGACATTTTGATTATATGTGTTATCATCACTTACCACAATTGTATCTTCAAAGCAAGGCAGTTCTTCTAATAAATTAGTAGAAGCATTTCCATCCATATCTAAATCAACTGGCAACGCTCCAGAAGCAGAAGTAAGTTCCCAAGTTCCAACTAATGAAACCATATCCGGGACCACATCCCCTCCATTGTCGTCATCGGAACTACAAGAGGTAAAAAATAATGCAATAGAAATAGCAAAAAGAAAAAAATTAGTTTTCATGATTTTTGAGTTTTAAATATTAATAACGATTTATTGTTCATTCTTAGTATTTGCAAAATACACCTTATTTACCTGAAAAACCATTCATTACCCACTACCCTCCCATTGTTGCAGTAAAAAAATCATAGTAATTCAAAAATGTTGGTATTACTGGACCATTAAAAGTGTTAGGCCCATTAAACAATACGCAAACGCCTATCTTATTTTCTGGATCTATCATTAATTGCGTTTTATACTGATTTACATTTCCTCCATGATAGACAACCTTTCTATCTCTGTAATCCAAAACCCTCCATCCTTTTGCATAATAAGAGTCAGAAACACCATCCCACAAATTCACGTACGTATCTTTATCACTTGTGCAGATCATCGGATTAAATATTTCTATTAAGCTTTCTTTAGAAATAATATCAGGACGATTTCCAAGTAGCACTTTTAAATATTCTGCCATATCAGAAATAGAAGCATTAATCCCTCCAGCGGCAGCAACATTATAATAGTTTTCATGAAGATTTGTTAAATAATATTTCTTAGAATAATGATTCCATTTATGTGGTAACGCAACATTAGGGTTTTTCTTAATATCTGAATAACTACTGGATGCATTTTTCATTCCTGCAGGCACAAACAATCGTTCTCTTAACAATGCTTCAAATGACTTTCCCGTATTATTCTCCATCACCTTCTCTACTACAGAAAAAACAGCATTCTGATATTCATATTCAGTGCCTTCTTTAGCTACAACACCATTCCTTTTAAAGTTTGCAATAATGTTCTGCAAAGACATCCCTTTATGAATCAATTTAGAATTGGTATACTTATATAATCCCGATGTATGAGATAACAAATGATTAACTGTAAGTCTTTCTGCTTGCGCTTTATCTCTTAAGTTAAATACACCTACTGATTTCTTAACGTTTTGTTTCCAATTAAGTTCATTATTATCAGCCAAATTTCCAGCAAGCACTGATGTAACCCCTTTAGACAGACTTGCAATTCTAAATACTGTATTTACATCTACAGAATCAGTTGTATGGATCTCTTTTACTCCAAAACCTTTTTTATACACAACAGTAGAATCTTTAACAATCACTATAGCAGCTCCAGGACATTCCGAAATATTAAAATTAGTTGCAAAAAACTTCTCATAATGGTCTAGAAAAAGTGACAATGAATCTTTTTTCGTTAGCACAGGCTCCGGATCAGTAATAACAATCTTTTTTTGTTCGGTTTTAGAAGTAGTACACCCAATAATACATATAAAAACAAAAAGTCCTAAAAATTTTTTCATATCATAATCTTCTTAAGTATTGCAAAATACACGTAAAAAATCTTGATGAAAAACTTTCTTAAAACCTTTTTAAAAATTTTATAACACGAACCTATACGTAGCTTTAATCAAAAATGTGTTTTCTGGTTGTTGACCAAAAATCTGATTATCTAAACTCCTAAAAAGATGATCTCCTGGATCACCCAATCCATTAACGCCTTGTGACCATACAAGAAAAATCTCTGATCCTGGTATATACTCCCAACGTAAAACTAAATTAGATCGAAATTGCACAAAAGCAAAATCAGGATTATCTATAGTATAATCTATTGCACCATCTAAGTTTTCATCTACAGAATACAAATCATCAGCAAAAGAAATTTGATTATCATTATACAACGTAACCCTCTCATTTAAATCAGAAGCAATGGGGTTATTCACATAATTAAAATCTGTATAGGTTCCTCTAGAAATAAAAGGTTGTCCATAATATTGAATAGTAAGATTAGGGTTGATATTATAATTAAGACGGATACTTGCGCTTAATGTCTGCTGATCAATTCTAGCAGTTATATATCTTGGCGTACCTGCAAAGTCTACTTCAGTTACGTACTGAGTTTTATTAGGATTTCTTTCGAATTCTGGATTTAAGGAAATACTCAATGCGTTAAAAGGCTGATACCTCATTCTTAACACATATCTATGAAAGGTGAAATTATTTTGTTTTGCCCCAGAATTAACATATCCCATAGTAAAATTAAACTTTTTTCTACTGTCTGAACCAAAAAACAGAAAAGCGAAATTCTCCTCAGAAAACCTCCATCTCGGCCCACCTCTTAATACAGTATTTGTATAAATTCTTGGTTTATGAGCTGCTCCTACTTCTGTCCACCAGTTATTTTTATAGTTAATAAAACCATTAAACTCATATTGAATTCTATTAAAATTCCCTTCAAAATCAAACGCTGAAGTTTGCTCAAAATTTAGATTTGCTCTTCTATAAAACTTAGTAGGTTTTAAAAATAAGTATCTAACATTAGCAAATTGCCTGATATCATCAGCTTGTCTTAAAAACCCAACATCATTTAATTCTAATTCTGGTGACCTCCAAAAAACTCCTGCGGTGTACCTCCAATTTCCACCACCCGATTTACCACCTATAAACTTACCTCCAGTACCTGTAAGCGAAGTTCTGTTAGGATCAACTTCTACGTGATCTGCATCTACTCTTTGAAAAAGATGTGTTAATTCATTTTGGGTCGCCTCTATAGCTTCTTTAGACCCTTCTACGTGGCTTGTTACTAAATTTCCTTCGACAAAATACTTTCTATCTTTCCAATTATGTCTAAAGTCTAATCCTGCGGTATATGCTGATTTTCTTAAAAAATTTAGATTATTCTCCCTTAATCCTACCAATTCTGAAGTCTCATCGGTATTAGGATCTTCATAATCAATATTCAGAATATCGCCAAGATTTCTATTCGTAGCAGTAAAAATACCTCCAACATACGTATTACGATCATTAAAATCTTTTTGAACTCTACCCACAAAATAATTTGTCAAAGGTTCTACAATAGTTTCACGCCTGTTACCATCTGCGTCTTCTACTTTGGCTATTTCTCGCTGTGTTACACTCTCTAAGACTCCAATTGACCAACCATTCTTTGTCTTTCCACTAAACTTAGCAGCACCTAATATTGTTGTATTAGTTGGCCTATCAACAAACTCTGTATTAATAGGACTAGATCCTATAGAACCTTGTGGACTTCTTCCAATCCTTCTGGAATAAAAGACATTATCTTGACCATTCGCAAAACGATAATCAAAAATATTTTTATTCTCTACAAAAAATGGTCTTTGCTCTCTAAAAAAAATCTGAAAACCATCTAAAGCTATAGCCGCAGGATCTGCTTCTACTTGTCCAAAATCAGGATTCACCGTTAAATCCATTGTAAGATCATTAGTAATCCCAATTTTAGCATCTAATCCTCCATTCAATTTAAAATCATCTCCATCTCTAAACGGGTTTCCATCTTCTTCGGGGAAAGTGTCATATTGGGTAACAACAAATGGCTGAATCTCTAATTGCTTTTGTGGTTCTATATCAATTAATCCATGTAACTCTCCGAACTCACTAACCCAGCCAGGAGCATCCTGAGGTACTCTCTGCCATACAGATCGTTCTTCTTTTCTAAAAAATCTTCTGTTTACCTGCAAACCCCATATCTGCTCTTTACTCTTACCAAATTTTAATTGACTTAAAGGAATCTTCACCTCTGCTGTCCATCCTTGATCATCTATATTAGTTGCTGTATACCAGATAGGGTTCCAACTACCATCCCAATTATTACCATTATTGGATATAAATTCATCTCCCTTTACACCTGCAGCAGTAATTGTAAAAGAGAAACCTGTTCGTTTATCATGATAACTATCTAAGTTTATTTCTACCCAATCTCCAGCAAAACCATCCCTTCTAGATAGTCTCTTTTCTATCTTTTCAGGTTCGGTATCATAGCATCTATAAGCTATGTATAAGTATTTTTGATCATACAAAATTTTAAATTTTGTCTGTTGACTTGGAGGGGTATTCTCGTCTGGCTCATTTTCAATAAAATCTCCTGACCATTCTACCAGATCCCAACTAGATTCTTCAATTAATCCATTAATTGTTGGCGCTTCTGATCCATTTAGAGGTTTGGTAGTATAGATTCTTTTTTTTACCACTGTAGAATCTTGAGCATTCGAAAATAGTGTAAAAAGAAGTAATCCTAACACTTGGATCGCGTACTTCATGTTGATTAGTTTTGTTGATTGATGTTTAATAATGGACATAAATTATGAATCTTTGTCACAGTTACTGCCTTTATTTAGTAAAAAATTAACAAGAAAAAGATATTTTAAGTTTAAAACACGCAAAAATTCATCAGATAATTGATCTATCTGAAAACCAAGGCATCATAGACATAAAATAATATCAATTACCTGTTTGCTATATAAATATATAATTGTACATTTGCACCCCTATTTTATATAGGAAAGGAATGTTTAATTAGTAAAATTAGTTAGTGTGGACACATTAAGTTACAAGACAGTATCTGCCAATAAGGCAACCGTTTCTAAGGAATGGTTACATATAGATGCTGAAGGACAGACTTTAGGACGTCTATCTTCTGTAGTAGCAATACTATTAAGAGGAAAGCATAAGCCTAACTTTACCCCACATGTTGATTGCGGTGATAATGTAATTATTACAAATGCCGAAAAAATCAACTTAACAGGAAAAAAGTGGACTGATAAATCGTATATCCGTCATACTGGTTACCCTGGAGGGCAAAGAAGTCTTACTGCTCAGGAGTTATTTGACAAAAACCCAGAGCGTTTAATCGAAAAAGCGGTAAAAGGAATGTTACCTAAAAACAAATTAGGAGCAGCTTTATTCCGTAATTTAAAGGTACATGCTGGAGCAACTCACAATCAAGAAGCTCAGCAACCGAAAACTATTAACTTAAAAGAATTTAAGTAATGGAAGTTATTCACAAAATTGGCCGTAGAAAAACGGCTGTAGCTCGAGTTTACCTTAAAGAAGGTTCTGGAAAAGTTACGATCAACAAAAAAGATCTTAACGATTACTTCCCTACTGCTACATTACAATACAAAGTGAACCAACCTTTTGCCTTAACAGACAATGAGGAAAAGTTCGATGTAAACGTAAATGTATACGGAGGTGGTATTACAGGACAAGCTGAAGCAATTCGTCTTGCGATATCCAGAGCAATGTGCGAGTTAGATCAAGAGAACAGAACAGTCCTTAAACCAGAAGGTTTATTGACAAGAGACCCAAGAATGGTAGAGCGTAAGAAATTCGGACAGAAGAAAGCTCGTAAGAAATTCCAGTTCTCTAAACGTTAATTTATTAAAACAGTATTTGTTGTTATCCCCTATTATTAGGGAGTTAGTTTAGCATCTAAATACTCAAGGCCGTATCAAAATGATAGCCACTTGAGTATTGCTAATTCAACAGAACGTAAACTATTACAAAAATGGCAAACAATATCGAAGTAAAAGACTTACTTGATGCAGGTGTACATTTTGGTCACCTGACAAGAAGATGGGATCCTAACATGGCACCGTACATTTATATGGAGCGTAATGGAATTCACATCATTAACCTATATAAAACTGCTGCAAAAATTGATGAAGCTAGTGAAGCTTTAAAGAAAATCGCAGCTTCTGGTAGAAAAATCCTTTTTGTTGCTACCAAGAAACAAGCAAAAGAAATCGTTGCTGAAAAAGCAGCTAAAGCTAATCAACCATACATCACAGAAAGATGGCCTGGTGGAATGCTTACTAATTTCGTTACTATCCGTAAAGCCGTAAAGAAAATGGCTGCTATTGATAGAATGAAAAAAGATGGTACTTTCAACACTTTATCTAAGAAAGAGCGTTTACAAGTAGATCGTTTAAGAGCTAAATTAGAAAAGAACTTAGGTTCTATCTCTGATATGACTCGTCTACCTGGTGCGTTATTTGTTGTAGATATTACTCGTGAGCACATCGCAGTAAAAGAAGCTCAGAAATTAAACATTCCTATTTTCGCAATGGTAGATACAAACTCTGACCCACGTCAGGTTCAGTATGTAATCCCTGCAAATGATGATGCTTCTAAATCAATCGACAAAGTAATGACTTATGTAAGTGATGCGATTATCGAAGGATTAAGTGAAAGAAAAGCTTCTAAAGAAGCTCCTAAAGCAGATGCTCCAGCTAAAGCTGAAAAAAAGGCACCTGCTAAAGCTGAAACTCCAGCAGCACCAGCTGTAGAGGCTCCAGCTAAAGTTGAGGAAGCTCCAGCAGTAGCTGAAGCAGCCAAGCAAGAAGAAGAATAAACATTCATTGATTGCTTTCAATCATTAAGAATCATATTATTAAAGAATAAGTTACAAAACTTAACTTTAATATAAATTAATGAGTCGTTTAGTTCTTTACTTTCACAGTAGTAAAAACTAAGCGACTTGTTTTTTACACAAACACATTAAATATTTAAAAGATATGGCAAAAATTACAGCCGCAGAAGTAAGTAAATTACGTAAAGCTACAGGTGCCGGAATGATGGATTGTAAAAAAGCACTTGTTGAAGCTGATGGAGATTTTGACAAAGCAATAAAAATCCTTAGAGAAAAAGGACAAAAAATAGCGGATAAAAGAGCTGACAGAGAATCTTCTGAAGGAGCAGTTATCGCAAAAGTTAATGAAGCTAAAAACAAAGGTGTAATTGTTTCTCTTAACTGTGAAACTGATTTCGTTGGTAAAAACGACTCTTTTGTTTCTTTAGCAAAAGAATTAGCAGAATTAGCTCTTAACAGTTCTTCTAAAGAAGAATTATTAGCTGCTGATTTTAACGGAATGAGTGTTCAGGACAAACTTATCGAACAGACAGGTGTAATCGGTGAAAAAATCGAAATTGGAGACTTTAAAGTTTTAGAAGCTCCTTTTGTGGGGTCTTATATCCACGGTAATAAAATTGGTGCTCTTACAGGATTATCTTCCAGCATTGATTCCGCAGAAGCTCTAGCTAAAGATATTTCTATGCAGGTTGCTTCTATGGGTGCAACTACATTATCTTATAAAGATTTTGATCCAGAATTTGTAGCATCAGAAACTCAAGCAAGAATCGCTGCTATAGAGAAAGAAAATATAGAACTTGGTAGACTTGGTAAAACATTGAAAAATGTTCCTCAGTTCATTTCAAGATCTCAATTATCTGATCAAGTAATAGCTGAAGCTGAAGAAAAACTTAAAGCTGAACTTAAAGCAGAAGGAAAACCAGAGCAAATTTGGGATAGAATTCTTCCAGGTAAATTAGAAAGATTTATTTCTGACAACACTACTCTTGATCAAGAGCAATGTCTTCTTGATCAAAATTTCATTAAAGATGAAAAGAAAACTGTTGGAGACTACGTAAAAACATTAGGTGATGTTTCTGTAGTAGGTTTTGAAAGAATCTCTTTATAACAAATATCATAAAAGCAAGAATTAAATTTCCTGTTTTAAAAATCAAAAACCGCTTCAATCGAAGCGGTTTTTTCGTCATTTTTCGAAATACTTTCTAGTAGTTTCCGAAACATTTTCTTTAACATTTTGGACCCCTCCAAAATGCTACCCCAAAAAAGACTAACTCCCCAATCAGTCTAGAATACAAATTACACTTTCGTGAATTTGTAAGTTCAAAAAACGCTTCTTCACTATTTCAAAAATATTCCTCATCTCCCTCTGTTATGTTTTCCTTTGGCAAACCTATGACATTCTTAAAGACCAATCAATAGGGGCGTCAGGGGAAAAGAACCCTTTTTTATTAGTCATTCGATATTTATAATATTTTAAAGCTTTTGTTTTTAGATTTACCTTTACTTGGTAAAGTATTTTCTAAATTAAGAATATCATTATATTTGCATCACAGTTCAAGCAAATGATGAAATACAACAGAATATTACTAAAATTATCAGGAGAAGCCCTGATGGGAGAACGTCAATACGGAATCGATCCGAAAAGACTGGCAGAGTATGCTAACGAAATCAAAAAAATAACAGACAGAGGTGTAGAAGTTGCCATTGTTATAGGAGGCGGTAATATTTTTAGAGGTGTTGCGGGGGCTAGCAAAGGTATGGACAGAGTACAGGCTGATCATATGGGAATGCTTGCAACTGTAATTAATGGATTAGCATTACAAAGCGCTTTAGAAGATGCCGAAATTCCAACCAGACTACAATCTGCAATAAAAATTAATGAAGTAGCCGAGCCGTTCATCAAAAGAAGAGCGATTAGACATTTGGAAAAAGGAAGAGTTGTAATATTTGGCGGAGGAACTGGTAACCCATATTTTACCACAGATTCTGCAGCAGTATTAAGAGCTATAGAAATTAATGCCGATGTTATTCTTAAAGGAACAAGAGTAGATGGAATCTACACTGCTGATCCTGAAAAAGATTCTCAAGCCACTAAATTTGATTTTATTACATTTGATGATGTTTTAAGCAAAGGACTTAAAGTTATGGATACAACCGCTTTTACGTTAAGCCAGGAAAATGAATTACCTATCATAGTTTTTGACATGAACAAAACAGGAAATTTATTAAAAGTTATTTCTGGAGAATCTATCGGAACAAAGGTAAACCTATAACAAAATAAAAGGTGGCTCGTTTTTTGATCAACTAAAAAAAGAAAAGAATTATATTACGATGAACGAAGAAGTAGATTTTATTCTGGATTCAACTAAGGAATCTATGCAGGGTGCTATAGCCCATTTAGAAAAACAACTAATTGTCATAAGAGCAGGAAAAGCATCACCAGCAATGCTTAGCGGTGTTATGGTTGAGTATTATGGAAATCCTACGCCATTAAACCAGGTAGGAAATGTAAATACTCCTGATGCAAGAACAATTACGATCCAACCATTCGAAAAATCTTTAATTCAAGAAATCGAAAAAGCAATTTTGATGGCTAATCTTGGTTTTAATCCTATGAATAATGGAGAAAGCGTGATTATTAGTGTACCACCTCTAACCGAAGAACGTCGTAGAGATTTAGTAAAACAAGCAAAAGCAGAAGCAGAAGATTCTAAAGTTGGTGTGCGTAATGATCGTAAAAACGCCAACAATGATATTAAAAAATTAGAAAAAGATGGTTTATCTGAAGATATGGCTAAAAACGCCGAATCAGATATTCAACAATTAACTGACAGTTATATCAAAAAGATTGATGAAATGTTATCAGTTAAGGAAAAGGAAATTATGACGGTATAATACTTTTTCAAAAAACAATAGTATACAAAAGTGTTTTAAGAATAAAACACTTTTGTATACCTTCAATTACCATGAATCAAATCGGATAATGCAAAACAAACTCTTCTGTTTATTATTTTTTACTCATTTTGTTGTACTATCTCAAATTAGCATTACCGGAAAAGTAATTGATCAAAGCACCAACCAAGCCTTACCGTTTGCTACGGTAAAAACGGATCATAATTCATATGCACTAACTTCATCAACTGGAGAATTCGTAATACGATGCGAAAGCTACCCAATAAACCTAACCGTTAGTTACATAGGGTATGCAACTAAGAACTTCTCCATTAAATCCGAGGATATCGTTAAGGTCGAAATACAGCTTTCACCTAAATCAGAAAATCTAGCAGCAGTAAAACTTGATATTCCTGGAAGTGTTGCTTCTAATATTATCAAACAAGCTATATCAAACAAAGCAAAAAACAACCCTAACAAAGCATTAAAAAGTTATAGTTACAAAACTTATAATAAATTTAAAATCACTGAAGATAATCAGGCTACATTTGAAACTCCAGACACTACAAAAGTAGATATGGAACGAATCTTTAATGACGCGCATTCTTTTCTTTCAGAAAAAGTAAGTTTACACGAATTTAATAAGGGGCGTGATGAAAAAGAAACCGTTCTTGCTTCGAGAATGACAGGTTTTAACAAACCTGTTTATAATGTTCTAGGAATTAAAATTCAGTCCAATTCGCTGTATAAAGAAAATTATGTGATCTTTAATAATAGATATGCCGGACCTTTATCTAATAGAGCTCTTAAAAACTATTATTATAAAGTTTTAGATACTACCCAAGGAAAAAGGCCTGCATATGTAATTCTCTTTCAACCAAGAAGATCTAAAAGAATCGCCAGTTTAGAGGGTGTTTTATACTTGGACATGGAAACACTTGCTATCCAGAAAGCAGTAGCAGAACTAAGAGGAGAACTTAATGTTTTAGTTAATCATGATTTTAAATATGATTCAAAAGAAAAATTATGGTTTCCACTAGACCAAGAAGTTACCATAAGACCTGGGATCGGAAAACAGAAAGTAACTTTATTTGGTGGACAAATATCTGTTGGTAGATTAGGGAATGACAAGAAAAGTTTTACAGGCAATAATGATTTTTTAATTTCGAAAACAGATTTCTTTGATTATAACACAAGAAAAGATGTCAAAATCAAACTACAACAATCTGCTATAGAAATAGATCCTGAAGCTACTACCAGAAATGACGATTATTGGAATCAATATCGAACAAGTGCTATTACAGCAAAAGATCTAAATTCTTTTTCTATAGTAGACAGCATTGTTCAAGCTCAAAATATTGAAAGAAGAATAGATGTTATTCAAAGTTTTAATATTGGGTATTATCCTGTTGGTTTTTTTGACTTTGACTTAACCTATCCTATAAAATACAATAACTTTGAAGGTTTACGTTTAGGAATCGGAGGTTTAACCAATGAAAAGTTTTCTAAACGATTCCGCACCGAAGGATACTTAGTTTATGGATTTCGAGATGGAAGGTTTAAATTCGGTCTTGGTGGAGGCGCTCTACTCAACAAGGATTCAGGATCTTGGTTGAACGTAAATTACACAGACGACCTTAAAGAAGTTGGAAGCTTCTTTTATCTGACCGACAGACGTGTTTATTCTTTATTTGAACCACGCTTAGTAAATATTGATTTTTATTATAAACACAGAACCTGGAGCACAAGTTTACAACATAGAATTTTACCTAAATTATTATCCGAAACTCAATTTTCTGTAAGTAACATAGATCAAACGGGAGGTTATACATATCTTAATAATGGTAATTCCTTCTCCAGCTATAAAACTGCAGAATCCACAATTGCACTTAGATGGAGTCCATTTAGTAAATTCTTAAAAACGCCAAATGGATTTAAAGAAATACAAGATGGTTATCCAAAAATAACAGCTCAATATACCCAAGGGTACAAAGGCGTATTTGATAGTGATTTTAACTATAGTAAAATCGGAGTTAAAGCGGAGTACGTTATTAACCGTCTTAATCAATCGAGCACAAGCTTACTTCTTGAAGCTGACATTGCTAGCGGGGATATCCCGTTAACACATTTATATCACGCATATCCCAATGCCCCAACAAAAGAAACTGTTTTTCAGAGATTTTCTGTTGCAGGACGAAGAAGTTTTGAAACCATGTATTTTAGTGAGTTTTTTAGCGATAGATTAGCTACACTACAGGTCAGACATCGATTAAGACCTTTTAAAATAGCTAGTTGGCTAAAACCAGAAATGGTTTTGATAACTCGATACGCTATTGGAGATGTGAGTAACCAAGATAAACACCAAGGAGTTAATTTTAATTCCCTACAACAAGGGTATCAAGAATCTGGATTCGAACTAAATAAACTTTTTGCCGGCTTTGGATTAAGTTTTGCCTATAGATACGGGGCATATCATCTACCAAAACTAGAAGACAATATCGCTTTTAAATTTACTTTTTACTTAAAGCTTTAACTCATTATTATTTATTCATTTTCTTTTGAATATTTTTTAAGTATTAAAACCTCAAATTCTTACATTTGCACAAGGAAAATAGAGAATGGCAAAGTTATTAACTTTCGGGTTTTGGAATACATTGGCTGGAATTATACTCCGTAATAGAGCAGCTATATTTATAATTATTATTGGAATTACAGTTTTTCTAGGTTTTCAATGGAAAAACATGCGATTTTCTTTTACAGAAGCAAATCTTCTTCCAGATGATCATGAGGTAAACATAAAGTATCAAGAATTTCTAGAGAAATTTGGTGACGAAGGTAATCTTATTGTTATGGCCGTAAATGACAGTTCTTTATTTACACCAACAAAATTAAAGGCCTGGAATGATTTTAATAATTCATTCAAACAATATAGCGAGATTGACCTAGTAATTTCTGTAAGCGACCTAAAAACCCTTAAAAAGAAAGATAATCCAGCTAGGTTCGAGCTAGTATCTTTTATAAAAGATAGCATTTATACAGATGAAAAAGTCTCTGCTTATCAGCACGAACTCTTTAACAAATTACCTTTTTATGAAGGCTTAATCTACAGCAACAAATCAAACACCATACAGAGTGCTATTTATTTAAATAAAGATATTGTTAATACAATTGTTCGAAAAAAGTTTATTGAAAACACTTTAAATCCAAAAATCAAAGAATTTGAAGAAAAATTCAATATGGATGTAAAAGTCTCTGGAATGCCATACATAAGAACTATGAATTCTCAAAACATCATGGATGAGATTCAAATATTCATTTTAGCGGCGTTATTAGTTACCTCCTTAATCTTCTTTTTCTTTTTTAGATCATTTAGAGCCACTTTTATTTCGATGACAGCAGTTATCATAGGTGTTATGTGGGCGTTTGGTCTATTAGGCTTATTAGAGTATGAGATAACCGTTCTTACTGCCATTATTCCTCCTCTTGTGATCGTTATTGGAATTCCTAATTGTATTTTTTTAATAAATAAGTATCAACAAGAAATAAAAAAACACGGAAACAAGGCTAAATCATTACAACGTGTTATTACTAAAGTCGGGAATGCTACTCTAATGACCAACGTTACTACAGCTGCTGGTTTTGCTACCTTTGCTCTAACAGAGAGCAAACTACTAAAGGAGTTTGGTATTGTCGCAGCGTTAAACATTGTTGCACTATTCATATTATGTTTATTAGTAATAACAATTATTTACAGTTATATGCCTCAACCAAAAGAAAGGCATTTAAAGCATCTTGGTAAACGATGGGTAGAACGACTGGTAAACTGGATGGAACACGCTGTTAAAAATCGAAGAATCACTATATACACAACCTCTTTAATTATCCTTATAGCCAGTATAATAGGTATTTACACAATTAAAGTTTCTGGAAGTTTACTAGAAGACATGCCTAAATCGGCCGGGTTTTTCCAAGATATCCAATTTTTCGAAGATGAATTTGATGGTATTATGCCATTAGAAATATTAATCAATACAAAACGTAAGCAAGGGGTTCTAAAATTACCAACCTTACGTAGAATGGAGCAACTGAGTGAATTGATTGAAGAAACACCAGAATTATCCAAACCTATATCAATAGTCAATTTAGTAAAATACGCTAAGCAGACTTATTATAATGGAAATCCAAAATACTATCAATTACCAACAAGTCAAGAACGAAATTTTATTCTGCCTTACGCCAAAAGCTTTGAATCCGAAGCTGGAGCTATGAACAGCTATGTAGATTCAACAGGACAATACGCTAGAATCACCACATTCATGAAAGACGTTGGAACCGAAGAAATGGAAAGAATAGAGGCTAACTTAGCACCAAAACTAGAAAAACTATTCCCAAAAGATAGATATGAAGTTACATTTACTGGTAAAGCCCTAATATTTCAAAAAGGAACCACCTATTTAGTTTGGAATCTTATCTTTTCATTAGGATTAGCAATTGTTTTGATTGCACTCTTTATGGCATGGATGTTTAGATCATTTAAAATGATCATTATCTCCCTGATCCCAAACCTTCTACCATTACTTATGACAGCTGGTTTAATGGGGTTTTTAGGAGTACCAATAAAACCATCTACAATATTAGTTTTTAGTATCGCTTTTGGTATCTCTGTAGATGATACAATTCATTTCTTAGCTAAATACAGACAAGAATTAAAATCTAACCATTGGAGAATTCGTAAATCTGTTTTCGCAGCTTTAAAAGAAACAGGTGTTAGCATGTTTTATACATCTACAGTTTTATTCTTTGGGTTTTCGGTATTTATGATCTCAAGTTTCGGTGGAACTAAAGCACTTGGAGGATTGGTATCTGCTACATTACTTTTTGCAATGTTGGCCAATCTTTTACTACTCCCTTCTTTATTACTTTCTTTAGAGCGAAGTATAGCAAATAAGAAAACCTTAAAAGAGCCTGCTTTAAAAATTATCGCAAGTGATGAAGAACTTCTTGAAGAAGAAGAACAATAATATAGCTATAATTTAATCTAAAAAAAGAAGTCTCACTAGTAAACTAGCGAGACTCCGTGTAAGATAGATTACCCCAAAACCTATCGAACTAAACTTAACGTAAACACAATCGTCATAATTGCATATGCAATATACATCCCCTTTTTGTATTTTGAAACCCATTCATGGGGGGGAATTCCCCCTTTCGATAAAATAAACAAAGGTTTAACTTTTTTTTTGTAATCCAAAATTGGATTAAAAAACCATAATTACCTTGTAACTAAATACTTAAAAAAAATTATTTTGTAAGAATTTTTCACCTTCTTTTTAAAAAAAGCAACAAAAAAAACTATTTTTTCCCCAAAAAACTATGCTTTTACGGTTTTTACATAGAATTCATCTAGAAAAAACCGTCGGATTATATAATCGCTTAAAATCACTCTATTTTTGTTATCACAAAAAAATGAAATTCAAGATCTATAGAATTTAAGTATTTTTTGAAGAGTAAGACTATGCATCAATTCGATTAAAAATTTATCTTTGCTACCTTGAATTTTTCAAAGGACAATCTGGAATAAATTCAAGTTTAGGTAGTTCCCTAAAAATTTATAGAAATAAAAAGTAACGCAACAGTATTATTAAATAAATAATATTGATTTCGTATTACATCCGGTAGATGTAAAACATACAAAAAATAAGATTGATGAAACATACTAAAGTAATAGACGTACTACAAAGTGATAAGCTATTGCAGCCTGTCTGTGTAAAAGGATGGGTTCGTTCTTTTCGTAATGATCGTTTTATAGCGATAAATGACGGATCAACAATTAAAAATATTCAATGTGTAATTGAAGATAATACGATAGATGCTTCGATTATAGAAAAAATAAATATCGGTGCTGCTCTTTCAATTACTGGTACGTTAACCGAAAGTGAAGGTAAGGGGCAACGTGTAGAAATAAAAGCTACAAGTATTGAAATTGAAGGTGAAGCTGATTCTGAAGAATTAAAGCTAACTATTCTTTCTCCTAAACGTCATAGTTTAGAAAAATTAAGAGAACAAGCTCATCTTAGGGTTCGTACCAATACATTTGGAGCAATTATGCGTTTGCGATCGAAACTATCGTTCGCTATACACGAGTATTTTCAAAAAAATGACTTCTATTATGTACATACTCCTGTAATTACTAAAAGTGATGCAGAAGGCGCAGGAGAAGCTTTTAAAGTAACGAACCTTGATCTTAACAACATCCCAAAAGATGAAAATGGTGAAGTAGATTACAAACAAGATTTCTTTGGAGGAGAGACAAACCTTACGGTATCTGGTCAATTAGAAGCTGAAACTTATGCAATGGGATTAGGACAGGTGTACACCTTTGGACCTACATTTAGAGCAGAAAATTCTAACACTTCTCGTCATCTTGCAGAATTTTGGATGGTAGAACCAGAGGTTGCTTTTTGTGACCTAGATGGTAATATGGATCTAGCAGAAGATTTTATAAAATATGTTATTCAATTTGTATTAGATAACTGTCAGGATGATCTTGAATTTTTAGAAGACAGACTTGCTAAGGAAGATAAACAAAAACCTCAAGCAGAAAGAGCAGAAATGCTACTTAGAGATAAGTTAAAATTTGTTTTGGAGAATAATTTTAAGCGAGTTAGTTATACTGAAGCTATTGAAATATTAAAAAATTCTAAACCTAATAAGAAAAAGAAATTTAAATTTCCAATTAACGAATGGGGTGCAGATTTACAAAGTGAACATGAACGTTTTTTAGTTGAAAAACATTTTAAATGTCCAGTAATATTATTTGATTACCCGGCTGATATTAAATCTTTTTATATGAGACTTAACGAAGACGGTAAGACAGTAAGAGCAATGGATATTTTATTCCCAGGAATTGGAGAGATCGTAGGAGGTTCTCAGCGTGAAGAAAGACTTGATGTGCTTAAACAAAAAATGGCCGCTCTCAATATCCCTGAAGAAGAATTATGGTGGTATTTAGACACACGTCGTTTTGGAACTTGTAAACACAGTGGTTTCGGACTAGGTTTCGAAAGACTTGTATTATTTGTTACTGGAATGGGTAATATTCGTGATGTAATCCCTTATCCTAGGACTCCATTAAATGCAGAATTCTAAAAACATAGTTTAATTTCTATGTTTCTTTAATAAAATCTCAGAAATTAGATCATATATCACTTTTTGATTTGCATCTAGTTCCTGAGGTTTATTTTTTGCTTTTTGAATTTTCTCGTAATGTGGAACCTTTCCAGTTTCTGCCAATAACCTCATAGCATCTTCAAAAAAATCATCCAAAATAGGCATTACGTACTCACTTCCTGTATTAGTATTCCTAAGTCGAATAAACTTCTTTGCATATGCCAAAAACATCTGAGGATACTTAGCAAAAGTAATAATTGCTTCCGTAAAATTTTTCTTGACCTCCTCAGAGGTAACCGAATTTCTAAATTTCAATTTTGTGTTATCAATATGCTTTAGAGTATACAGAAGTGCACTTTCTTTTATAAAATTACCATAATCATTTACAGAATAATAATAAATCTCCATACCAACATTTGTATTTATTATTAACACCTCATCTCCAATACTATCTTTAAGAAACGACTGAAAAGTAGAAACAGTGAGTGAAGACATTAATAAACGTCTTTTTATATCGGTAGAACGAATATTTACGGATTTTATATTATGTACACTTGGATTAATAAGCACTAAATTACATTAGACAATTCTGAAAAATCAATCCCTTGATTTTCAGCGTGCATCGCTGCAGTATACCCATTATTATCTTTAATACTTATATCTGCTCCATTTTTAATCAGCAATTTTATAATTTCTTTCTGACCAAAAGTTGCTGCAAATATTAAAGCAGTGGCATCATTGTAACTTTTAATATTAACATCAGCACCTGAAGAAATTAATAGTTCTGCAATCTCATAATGTCCTTTAAAACAAACACCCATTAAAGCAGTATTTCCGGAAGCATCTTGTTCATTTATATTTGGGCTATAACTAATAATAAGTTTAACAATATCTAGAAAACCGTAATATGTAGACAACAAGAGAGGAGTAGATCCTCTTTGATCTTTTGTATTAACCAAACTGCCATCATTGGCAAGAAAGCTTCGAACACTTTCTAAATTCTGTGATCTGATCGCATCAAAAATTGTATCCATTGAAATAAAGTTGCAATAATTTTAACAAATAAGCTTAATACGCTTAATAACGATTGAAGATATCAAAAAAAAAATCAGCAACATTCTAATTAGGAGAAATTTATAATTTACAAGGCAAAACTTAGGCTAAAATCTATTTTTTTATATTATTGTTCGATCCATTTTCTAAACTCGGAAGTAGTCGAAGAACTCGTCATCACACGTTCTTTAACGCCTTTTAGCTGTATCAATAATCTATTTTTAAAATGATTCTCTATTGTTTCTATATATTCTATATGCACTATTTGACTTCTATTAATCCTAAAAAACTTTTTAGGGTTTATCTGATCAGTTAAAACTCCTATTTTTTCTAAAATCGGGTGAGTTTTACCTGATGAATCAGTGGCTACACAAAAATCTCCAGAAGCTGCTATCAAACTTATATCGACAACATTTAACAACTGAATACCTTTAGTACGTTTTATAACGAACCTCTTTTTATATTCATTTTGTCCAAACTGAATCGCTGATCTCAATACATTAATCGTAGTATCATCTAAAACATTATACCCACCTTGCTTAAATAAGGACTGGTATTTTTCTAGTGCTTTTTTAAAATCAAACTGCGAATATGGTTTTAGGATATAAGCTATCCCGTTAGTATTAAATGCCTGAAACAAGTATTCATCATGTGCTGAACAAAAAATTATTGGACTTTCTATTTTTGTTTTATTAAATAAATCAAATGATATCCCATCTAACAATTGAATATCTGATAATATAAAATCATAGATATTCTCTTCCAAAAACTTTTCTCCTTCAGAAACAGAACGAGACCAATCATGTGAAATAGATTCTCCAAAAAAAGCTTCCAAATGTGATATCAATTTTTGATATGCAGGAATTTCATCTTCTAGAATTAAAATATGCATAGTTTTAAGATTCATTACTTAATTGTACAATAGGAATTGACACTTTGAATTTAGAATCAGTATTAATTATCTGAACCTCTAGATCCGACAATAATTTATAACGTGACTTTAGATTCTTTAATCCAGTACCAAACGACTCTTCAAAAGATTTAATTTTTGATTTAGTATTAATAACAGTCAACCATTGTTTTTCTATAGCTACAACTACATCAATCGGACCGTTATGATCAGCTTTATTATGTTTGACTACATTTTCTAATAATGTCTGTATAGATCCTGTAGGGAGAAACTTATCACTAAGTAATGTTTCTCTTTTTATCTTAAAATTGTAATCATTACCAAATCTAGTTTCTATTAAAAAAATATAGTTTTCCGCAAAAGCTATCTCTTCTGAAAGTTCCATTACCTCGGCGTCCTTAGTCTGGATTAGATATCTATAAATTAGCGATAAACGATTGATATATTCTTTCGCTTTTATCGTATCACTATCAATTAATGCATCTAGTGTGTTTAAGTTATTAAATAAGAAATGAGGATCTATTTGAGACCTCAATAGCTTTAATTCATTATCTTTTTGTTGTTTTTGCACATTAAAAAACTGTGCTTGGCCTTCATAGAATTTTTTAGCTAACAAAATCCCAAAAACAAAACCAGCGTCATCAGAAAGCCTAAAAAAACTTTGAAGTAAAAAATCATACCATTTAGGAAATTTACTCCAATCTCCATTACCGGTCCAATATCCCGAAACAAAATCAATAGCGCCAAAAAAACATAAGATAATCAACCCAAAAAACACAAAATGAACGTATTTTTTTTTCTTTACAACATAACTTGGAATCAGCCAATACATAAAAATTAAAATGATAGCAAAAGAGAATATTGCTGCCAAAGGAATATCGATGAGATATTCTATAAGAGCATTTTCTGACCGATAATAATCAAAACAATTGAAAATGATCGTAACAGCATATACAATGATAATTACTAAGTAGTCCGATTTGTTTAATCTGGTATTCATAGTTTATCTAACATATTTTTTACGTTTTCTTACACGTTTTACCACCCATTTCGCAAAAAACACCACAACAAGAATAAGCAAAATAGAGATAACACTTATAATAACATATAGCTTAGTTCCTCCCGGATCAGCAACCATATAAAAAAAAACCTCTTGACCTAACTGTTCCCCGTACTCAGAATTAGTAAATAATATGTAACCCCAATCTTTTTCTGTATCTAAAGTAAACCAACTTGTAAATCCAATATTATTACCTCCATGACAATAAATATCAGTAAAAGGTAATAGTATATTTGTAAACCCAAGTGTATATCTAACATCAAAATCATCATAAGGAACTTTAGAATGAGGTTTTAGAAGCTCTTTATAACTTTCTTTAGACAATACCTCTTTATTCATTACAGCGATCATCCATTTAGAAAAATCAATCGATTCAGAATGAATAGAAGCAGGAGCAGAAAAAATACCATCTTCCTTCTTTACCCAATAATTATTTTTCCAATCAACTGGGGTATTATTTTCATCATAGGGTTCTGCCTTATGAGTTCTTGTATACTCATTCTGAATATAAACTGTATGCTTTAAACCAATTGGATCCCCTACTCTTTTTTGAAATTCTTTTTCCAATCCATCATCATCTGTATCTAATATATGTTTTAATACTTGAGTAATGTACTGATACCCTTCTCCTGAGTAAAAATAATCAGTTCCCGGTTCGAATTGAATTTTTAATGTATTATCCTTATCATCCTCTCTCCAATTCTGAAAACCTGTTTGATGACTCAATGCCATTCTCGCTGTAATCTTTTTATAACGCTCATCATAAGCAATATCTGGATACTCTAGATATTGATACAAAGGCTTATCCAGATCAAGTAACCCTTCTTCTACAAATGTCATTACAAAAAATCCAAACATTGGTTTCGATATCGAAGCTCCTTCAAAAATCGTTTGCTTAGTTACTGGCAACTTTTTTTCGACATTCGCATATCCTTCAACTTTATGATATACTACTTCTCCATTATTAATGACAGCAAAGGAAATTCCATTAATATTATGCGCATCCATTTTTGCTTTTATAAAAGCATCCAAAGAATCTTTAGGAATATCAAACCCTAAATAACTATCTATAGTATTTTTCTTATTAGAGACACAACCTGTTATTAAGCTTATTATAAATCCAACAACAAATATTCGTTTTAGTAAACTTCTCATAATATACCTTAATTTTTATCTTCTATTCTATCTCGTTCATCTTCAGAAATATTATTCCTGTTTTTCTTTTTGTTAAACTTTGATCCAAAATTGTAATTAAGTTGAAGAAATATATTTTGCCTTGGCCAATCATTTACTATGCTAGCATTTACATTATCATAATTAATAGTACCTAAGAATTTTCTATTCAAGATTTCTTCAAATTCTAAGCTAACCTTTAATCGATCATTCATAAATTTCTTGCTTATCGCCACATCAATTCCTGCAATCCATTTATATTCGATTTGCCCTTCTAATCCTCCTGTAGAATAATATCCGGAGACTTCAGAATTGATGCCCCATGGTAATTGATATTCTGCACTTGTATACCATGTTAAACTCCATTGTGATAAGTCTAGAGATGGAATCAATCCTTCTGATCTATACTCGTTATAATTAACGATTATTCCAGTATACCCATCTAAACCTTTAACGAAATCTAATGGTCCAAATAGACTCGCTGTAAAATTATTATTCTCTGCCAAATTAATTACAGAACGTGAAGTTTCTGCTGAAGCATCATTTTGGGTTATTATCTCAAACAAAGCATCTGTCGTCTGTCCATAACTCACACTAAAAAATGGTTGGTCATCATAGGTAAGATTAAAACGAAAATTATTCGTAAACGAAGGTTTCAGGTTTGGGTTACCCTCTTCAAACGTAAAAGGATCATAATAATATACAAATGAGTTTAGAGAACTGTAAGATGGTCTTTGTATTCTATAACTATAAGATGCATTGACTCCAAATGTTTCAGTAATTTCTCTACCTAAACTAACACTAGGGAATAACTTAGAAATTTTTCTTGATCTTGTTTCGTTTTGTGTAATGGAAGTTCCTTTGGTATCACTTTCTTCCCAGCGGACACCACCAGAAAATGACCACTTATTATACTTTGCATTAAATTTTGAATATACCGCTAGAATACTTTCATCAATCAGAAATTGATTGGTTTGATCTTCGTTATTCTCAAACTCTCCCTCATCATTTTGGGTAAAAGATTGTAAATCACTATCAGAGTTTACCTGTGAATACTTTGCTCCTACTCCCCAGCTAAAATTATCGTTTTGCGTTCGTTTATAATCTCCTTGATAAGTAAGAATTTCATAATCTGCATTTTGAAAATATCGTTGATCATCATACGCCACGGGACTTTCTTCAACTTTGAACAAATTATTCTCGTTCTCAAAATTGTAATCGATATAATTAAAGTCTAAAGCTACCTTATTCTTTGTATCATCATATTCATAATATGGATTTAGAGTATATGTGACCCTATCTCTTTCATAACTATTATCTGTTAACAGTATTATAGATGAAACTCCGTCAGTGATTGTAGTGTTGTTTTTGGTGATTCGATCAGATAAAGATTGGATTCTATTTGTATTTACCCCAATTGTATTTTTCTCATTTAGATAGTAATCAAAACCTCCACTAATCCTAAAAGTCTCTGGGTCATATGGAGAAATTGATGTTTGGTTATAAGTTTCATCCAAAACTTGTCTCGATATGATTAAATCCTCTCTCCATGATGATCTATTATAACCAGCACTTGCTTGCCAATTTAGTTTGTTTTTATAACTAGCTATAGACGCACTAGTTCCGTAAGTAAGATCATCTACATAACCAATCGTACTTTTTATATTCCCGTGTGTACCTAACTTAACATTCTTCTTTAAAATAATATTAATAATAGGTCCTGATCCTTCGGCATCATATTCTGCACCTGGTTGTTGAATAAGTTCTACTCTCGCTATATTATCTGCTGGCATCTCTCTTAAAAGAGAAGAAACATCCATATAATCTGTTGTTTTTCCATTGATCAATATTCTAACATTTCCTTGACCTCCATAATTAATATTCCCATTAGTAACGATAATTCCAGGAACCTTTTTCATTACATCTTGTAAATTAGTATTAATCATTTCAGATTTTTCGATATCTACAATTAGTTTTTCCGCAGTCTGCTTAATTATTGGTTTTTTATAAGTGATCAATACCTCATCCAACTGTTCTGATTGTAATATAAAGTTCATTGTTACATCTTTCCATTCGTTATTAAGACTAAAAGTTTCAGAAACTTTAGTATCATAACCAAGCATGGATACTTCGATTCGATAGTTACCTTCTTTTATGTTTTCGAAAATATACTTCCCTTGATCACTGGTTGCCATTGCAGAAATTGCTGTGTCTGCTTTATCTTGATAAAGAATAACATTTGCAAAAACCAAAGATTCTTGATTTTGATCTGTAACACTTCCTGATATTATGTTCTGCGCACTCATCTGTTTTATCATAATGAGCATAATAATTATTAGTGTTTTTTTTAATTCCACAACTATTCGTTTTTTGATTGATGATGAGACAAATGTAGATTCACACCACTTTATTATAAAGTAGAATCTGTCCAATCGGGTCAAAAACCAGTCGAATAAGTCTATTTTTACAATTAGATTCTAAAACAAAAAAGAGGAGCGGCTGCTCCTCTTTTTATATAATATTGATATAATAATTATCCTAGCTTTTCTTTCATTCTAAATAATTCTTGTTCTATCATTTGCAACTTACCTTCCATACCATCCGCAAACTCCGGAATACGTTTACAAAATACATAACGTACTCTCCACATTTCTTTTATTTCAGTAATTGGATACTCATCATCTTCAATATTTTTATGATCCGCTCGTAACACTACGCTATTTTTAGTAATATATAATCTTCTAAAAATTAATTTCGTATCCGTTAAAGCTACTACCAGAGTTCCGTTATTCAATTTCTTAATAACATCTGAGGGTACTTTTTCTCCAATTACTATATCTTTTGGATAAAACCCTTGATCGTGATTGGTCATTTCTAAATTCAATACGGTATACCCTCTAAAAACCTTAGCCGGATTTACTGGTAATTGAATAGTAGGAAGCTCTTTTATAAAATTGTCTTTATTATATAAGGATATATACTCTCCAGATGTACCTTCAGTGATACAAGGAATTAACGCAAACTGTTCACGTTTTACATCTTCTGCATATGTAGTAAGATCTCCCTTGAATTTTAAAAGTTCATTTACGGTCAGTTCGCTAGTTAACAACTTATCTATTTCGATGCTAAAATAATTAGCTATCTTAATAATCGTATCTATCTTTGGTTCACTCCTACCTTCTTCATAAGCCCCTAAAGTCCCTCTTTTCAGGTCAAATAGCTCCGCAAAAGCTTGTTGACTTAAACTTTTTACACTTCTAATTTTTTTAATATTTTTTCCAAAAAATGACATTTTTGCTAATTTTATTTGCAATTATAAAAATTTATTGTACTTTTACACTAACAATATTAGCTAATATATTTAATAAATGCTAATTTTAGTAGAAATACTTTTAATAAGTGTATTGATTTTGGGCAAAATCAAAAAACATACTAAAAATTTTAGCAAATAACTAATTCATTAATCATAAAAAATAACATACCCATGATATCCGCAGTGCAATACATTGTCAATTTAGCCGTCGATATAGTAGAAAAGTTATCGTACTTTTTGTAATATTGATATAAGGTCAGAAACAAGAAATAAATTACTAATAATCAATCAAAACAACCATCACATGCAAGATCACTTCCAATTGGTGAAAGATTACTTATTGAAACTTAATTTTAACATCATTCATGAAAACAGTGGAGATGGAATTATTATGATCAGTAAAGAAAATGAAGGAATTAAAAATCTAATTATTGGCGTAGCATTACCAATTTTGATTATTGAACAACATATTTTCAATATAAAAAACAAAAACGAATTGGTGTATCGTAGCTTACTTCAAAAAAACAGGGACATCGTTCACGGAGCTTTTGTTCTGGATGAAACTGGAGAAAAAGTAATCTTTAGAGATACATTACAATTAGAAAATTTAGATTTAAATGAGTTAGAGGGAACCCTAAATTCTTTAAGTCTACTATTAAGTGAATACTCGCAACAAATTATAAATTTTTCAAAATATTAATATTATGAACTTTTTCAAAAGACTATTTAAAATAGGTGAAGCAGAAGCACATTCTGCTATAGATAAGATGGAAGATCCAATCAAAATGACCGAACAAGGAATACGGGATATGAAGGTTGATCTCGAAAAAAGTCTAGAAGCTTTAGCACAAGTAAAAGCTTTAGCTATTCGATCTAAAAATGATACCGAAGAGTTTACCGCAAAAGCCGAAGATTATCAGCAAAAAGCGATGCTTATTCTTAAAAAAGCGCAAAGTGGAGATCTAGACAGTGCGGAAGCAGACCGATTAGCAAAAGAAGCATTGATTAAAAAAGAAGAATCCTTACAGCACGCAACACGTGGTAAAGGGGAAACAGAAAAATTCGAAGGCTCAGTGTCTCAATTAGAAAAAAATGTAGATGAGATAAAACAAAACATAAGCAAATGGGAAAATGAGTTAAAAACTCTAAAGGCAAGAGTAAAAGTATCTGCAGCTACTAAAAACGTAAATAAGCAAATGGCGGAAATAGATAGTTCTAGTACTGTTTCTATGTTAGAAAGAATGAAAGATAAAGTAAATCAAGAAGAAGCACTCGCTGAAGCTTATGGAGATATTGCTAATGCGTCAAAATCCATTGATGAAGAACTTGACAAAGCGGTTGATATCACAAAAACAAATGCAGAAGATGATTTAGCTAAGCTAAAAGAGCAATTAGGTCTGAATGACAAAAAGAAATAGAAGTAATTAATAATCAGCCACTTTTAGTCCAATCGACAAAGTATTAACAAAAAAACTAATAAATCATGGTAACATCTACGACAGAAAAGATACCTAATAAAGAAGTAATTCAAATTTTAGGAATAGCAAGAGGAAGTACAGTGAGAGCAAGAAATATTGGTAGAGATGTTTTTGCAGGGCTAAAAAACATAGTTGGTGGTGAAATTGAAGAGTACACCAAATTGCAAGCACAATCTAGAGAACAAGCATTACAGCGAATGAATCAAGATGCGCAACGATTAGGAGCGGACGCAGTTATTAATGTGAGGCTAACTACTTCCATGGTGATGCAAGGCGCATCAGAAATCTTAGCATATGGGACAGCAGTAAAACTTAAATGATTGAGTTATGGAAGCACTATTTGTAATACTGTTTTGGGCATTCATCTTAGTAATCCTGGTATGTTTAGCGATTAGAAGAATTAAGATATATCAAACGGAAGATTTTGAAAAGAGGGATAACTAAAGAACTATTAATTAACTAAACAACTAAAACATTGAAAGAATTAGTAGAAATAGCATTTTCGCCAGTTAACGCATTTTTTTCAATAATGTGTTTAGCATTACTGCTATATTGGATTTTAACAATACTTACAGGATTAGACCTGGACTTTTTTGATGTAGATTTTGATGCATCAACAGACATAGATCTAGACGCGGATATGGATGCAGATCTAGATAATTATAATCCAGATGTTGATTTACCTCAAAAAAATATCAATGCAGAGGCTCAGGCAGAAAGCGTTGGTATACAATTCTTAAGGTATTTCAATTTTGATGAGCTGCCTTTGATGTTTATGTTAACTACTTTATTCTTTTCAATGTGGTTCATCTCAATAAATATAACACATACGTTTGGCTGGCAGTCTAATTTGGTTGGCTTTATAATGCTAGTTCCAAATTTAATTGTAAGTCTTTTTATCACTAAACTTCTAACTAAACCTATCGCCAAATTGTATCGTATGATTGATCATAAGGGTGAAGAAGAAATAGATTTTCTAGGACGCAGATGCATTGTAAAATCTCCCGTATCAGGAGAAAAACTAGGACAGATTGAAGTAATAGTAAAAGGAGATCCGATAAGAGTTCAAGCAAAAGGATTCAAAGGAGTATCTATCTCTTCTGGAGAAGAAGCTTTAATTGTCAACGAATCTAAGGACAAAAAATATTATTTAATAGAAAAATTTCAATCATAATAACCGACAAAAATTTAAATTAATATGTTAGAGAAATCATCATTGATAGTTTTAGTAGCTATAGTAATAGTTACTTTTGGATTGATCGTCTGGATCATTTCCATGTATAAAAAAATAATCCAGGGGAAAGTACTTGTAAGAACCGGAGCTGGTGGAACAAAAGTATATTTTAATGCCGGTTTAGTAGTTCCTGTGCTTCACAAAATGGAAATAATGGATATTTCTGTGAAGAAGCTAGAAATAGAAAGAACTGGTATAAACGGGCTTATTTGTAAAGACAATATTAGGGCTGATATTAAAGTAGCATTCTTCGTAAGGGTTAATAAATCAAAAGCAGATATAATTAATGTTGCTCAAACCATAGGATGTGCCAGAGCTTCGGAAATTGATGTACTAAGAAATCTATTCGATGCTAAATTCTCTGAGGCATTAAAAACTGTTGGTAAGAAATTCGAATTTGTAGAATTATATGAAGCGAGACGTGAATTTAGAGATGAAATTGTAAATATTATAGGTACAGATCTAAATGGATATATTCTTGATGACTGTGCGATTGATGATTTAGAACAAACATCACTTAGCGTAATGAAAGCTGATAATATTTTGGATGCAGAAGGTATTAAAAAGATTACAGAATTAACCGCTGCCCAGAATGTAAAATCTAACCTCATCAAACGTGATGAAGAAAAAGTAATTCGTAAACAAGATGTAGAAGCTCGCGAAGCAATTTTAGAATTAGATAAACAATTAGCTGAGAAAGAAGAACAACAACGAAGAGAAATAGCAAATATCAAAGCACGCGAAGAAGCAGAAATATTAAAGGTTTCTGAAGAAGAACGTTTAAAATCTGAAACTGCTCGTATTGCTACAGAAGAAAAAGTAAAAGTTGCCGAAGAAAATATGCAGCGCCAGATAATAGTTGCAGAGAAAAATAAGCAACGTACGGATGCGGTAGAAACGGAAAGAGTAGAAAAAGACAGAATGTTAGAGGCTACAGAACGTGAGCGTATTGTAACCTTAGCTCAGATCGAAAAAGAAAAAGTTGTAGAAGTTGAGAAGAAAAACATACAAGATGTAATCCGTGATCGCGTAACCTTAGAAAAAGGTGTGGTAGAAGAGCAAGAAAACATGAAAGATATAGAGGCTTTTAAAACTGCTGATCGTGAGAAACAAGTAAAAATTACTATTGCAGAAGCGAATGCAGAAGAAGCATTGATTACTACAATCAAAGCTGCTGAAGCGCAAAAAGAAGCAGCTAAGCAAAAAGCAGAAGAAATTAATATCGAGGCACAAGCACAAAAAGAAGCTAGTGAAAAAGAAGCTGAAGCTCGTAAAACACTTGCTGAAGCAACTGCCAAAGAAGAAGCGACTATTGGTATGTCTGAAGCACAAGTAATGCATGCAAAAGCAGATGCTAACGAACGTCAAGGATTAGTAGAAGCAAATATTATAGAGAAAAAAGCGAAGGCTGAAGCGGCTGGTATATTAGCTAAAGCTGAAGCAATCAAGGAAGAAGGATTAGCAGAAGCTGAAGTAATTAAAGAAAAAGCAATTGCAGATGCTGCCGGAATCGAAGAGAAAGCAGAAGCTATGAAAAAACTTGATGGTGTTGGTAAAGAACACGAAGAGTTTAAATTGCGATTAGACAAAGAATTACAAGTAGACTTGGCTGAAATAAACATCCAAAAAGAAATTGCAGATGCGCAGGCAGAAGTAATCGGAGAAGCACTTAAAGCTGCCAACATCGATATTGTAGGTGGAGAAACTATGTTCTTTGATCAAATAGTTGGTCAAATAACTAAGGCCAAAGGATTTGACAGACTGGTAAAACACTCTGATAATATTCAGGATGTAAAAGATGCTATTTTAGGAAGTGATGATGTAAAAGGAAACCTTTTAGAAAAAGTAAAAGAATTTGCTACTAAATACGGAGTATCATCAGAAGATATCAAAAACCTTACAATCGCTAACATTTTGATGGATCTAAAACAGAAATCTAACAATGAAGAAGAAAACACTTTATTCAGTAACCTGTTTAATCTAGCAAAAGGACTAGGGTTATCAGACCAGAAATTGAAATAACATTCATAAAAATTCTCCTCCTTTATTTGGAGGAGAATTAAATCCGCTTAAATGTGGAAATAAAACAGTAGGAATCTGCAATACTTTATGAATACCATCATACATACATTTTTAGACCCATAAAAGTCAATCCCAGAAAGTCTCGAACTCTCTTTGGGGTAGCGAGTGATTGACTAGATGGGATTTGTTTAACTTTTAAATACGGTTTAATTATGAGCATAGCAGCCATGGTTGCTTCGATTAAATTTAATGATCGAAGAAATAGAAGAGAAGCATTTAGTAATATAAGCGGCACTATAGACACCAAAAGTCAAGGCATTAAAATAGAGCCCGTTTCTGAAGAAACTTTGAAAGAAATCAGAGATAAGCTAAAAAAACAAAGATTAACAGTTTTTAAAAAGCAATTAATAGTTTCTGTGTTTTTGGTAGTTCTTATTACATCCTTCATAATATACATAGTTTAGTTATGGGAGGATATGGCCATAATCTAAGTAATCTTCTTAAAAACAGTAGAAGAAAAGAACGAAAAGCCTATGACGGATGGACAGAAAGTGACGAAGAAAGTAAAGGGATCAAAGTAGAACCTATTTCTGAAGAACAATTGTAAGAAATTAGAGATAAATTAAACCATCAAAAAAGAAGATTATTTAAAAGAAGATTGATTGGTTTTGGATTAGTGATAGGTTTAATTATAACATTGATAATATATAGAACATTTTAAATTTCAATTATAAGTTCTTTTCCTAAAGAAAAAGAGACCTTGATATAGCTTTTCATTTATATGTAACAAAAAAAAGAAATATGAATAAAAAATTTTTAGGATTAATCGCAGTGTTATTTATCGCAGTAGGAGTATTAGCATTCAACACCTATTATAAAAAAGAAGGGTTGATAAAAAATGGTACTAGCACAATCGCGGTAATAGAAAAAATTTCGACAAACAAAATTGACAATGAATTCTCACCTACTGTAGAGAATATTCATATCAAATACAAATACACAGTTAAGAATAAAGATTACTCGAAAACACAGGAGATTTCAAGACACGAGCACGATGCGTATTTCTCTAAAACTGGCAAAGTAGGAGATTCTGTTATGATAATTTATGATTCTGAAAAACCTACAAATTCTAGAATTGAGAAAATTAAACTCAAGAAATAGTTTTGTAAACTCAGCGTGACATCGGAACTAAAGATTAAATAAAAATCTTTACAAAAACAAGAGATATGACAACTGACATTCATTATACAGAGAAGCAAAAGTTTAGCCAATCTTGGTTATGGGTGTCAATACTTGTTTCTGGAATCGTAGCTTTACTCTATCTATTTAACAACAAAGATGTAGGAACTACTACCCTTTTAATCACTGCTTCCTCTTTTGTATTAGTAATTTTGATTTTTGCTTTGATGAAGTTAGAAACGCAAATCAAAGATGACGGAATTTATATCCGTTTTTTTCCATTTCATATTAAATTTAAACAGTATGATTGGGATAGTATTAAACAATTATATATTAGAAAATATGACCCAATATATGAATATGGTGGATGGGGAATAAGAATGAATATTAGAGGAAAAGGGAAAGCATTTAATATTTCTGGAAATATAGGATTAGAATTCCAAAACAACAAGAAATTATTAATAGGTACCAATAAACCTGAAAAACTTTCTGAAGCTTTGAAAAAAATTGGCAAACTTTAATCAACGCTAACAAAACGTAGAGTAACAACTATGGAAGAAACCAAAACGAATAACATACAACTAGACGGCGGAACCTACGAGATCATCCAAAACCGTTTGCAAAAACAAAAAGGAGAACTCCAAAACCGTTTAACACAATTAAATGATGCAAGAAAAGAGGTTTTTGGTAGTGTCGAAACAAAGCTTATTGCTAATAATCGTATCAATACAGAAAACAACTGTATTGCAAGAGATATTGTAACTATAGGTAAATTTTGCCTTTTTGGATACAATGTACATTTTGGATTACGAACGGAAATAAAATTAGATGATGTATTTAGCATATACACTTACGCTGATGATCATTTTATAAATAAAAAATTAGATCTTATCAATGATGCCATTTTCATTGATGATTTCACCAATTTATATAAATACTACAGAAACACCATCTTCTCCAAATTCGCTATAGTTGGTAATTACCTGCATATGGTCTTTCAACTAAGCGAAAGTGTTTCTGACATAAAGACCTTTAAATGGTTAATAAACGAAGACACACTTACCTATGTAGATAATCGTAGTGAACATGAATTTAAATTTCCAAAACAATATGAATTTGAATGGGTCGAAGTCACACGTGATATGCATCGGTATGGAACACACCCACATATTTCAATTTTAGATAAAGTATTTGTAGAAACTGTAGGTGGAGATCTTACCATTAAAATAGAAGATAATACGGATGATGGAAAAGGAATATATGACGAGGCAGTAGAACATGTAGATCAGACACTTGATGATGGCCAGTACCGATATGCCAATCTTGGTAATTTAATTGCGTTAGAGATTAAACCATTCCAAGAAGCTCCTAGATATTTTGTATACAATCATAAAGTACAAGAGGTTAAAAAAATTGAATGTATTAAGGATGCCTGTGTATTATTACCAGATGATCAAGGAATTATATATCCAAATGGATACTATTTACAATCTGGAGAAGTAAAACTATTCACCAATGAAGTTTCTGATGTTCAATTTCAACAAAAAATCAGTTCGCCAAATGGAGAGGACTTCTTATATGTATTCTATGAAAGTGAAAAAGGCTTATATACCTTAATGTCTTACAATGTAATAGAACAAGAAGTAAAAACTCCTATTATCTGTAATGGTTTCACAATTTTAGAAGGTGGAGAGTTATGCTATTTCAAAACAGAAGATGAGCAAACTAAACACCATGTTATTCAGATATGGCAAACGCCCTTCTTAAAAGGAAATGAAATCCCTTCAGAACATACCGACACTTTACTATATAAAATTGGTAATAAAGATATTGTAAAGGCAATGGCAGAATGTCACGCCCTCATTACATTATTAAACAAAGAGGATAACTATGATGGATTGTATGATGATTTGGCCAAGTCCTCTAGTGATATAATAGATAGTTATTATTGGATTAGAGAAGATGACACATGTCGACTAGATGTTCCTTTAGGAGAAATTAGCAATGCAGCAAATGCGGCTATAGATGAGTTCGAAAAAGTAATACAACTTAGAAGAACTGCAGCCAATGTAACTAAAGAAACAAAAACAGCGGCAGAAGGTATTTTTGGTAAGATAAAAAGCAGTTCATTTCGCTCTATTGATGATTTTGTACAGGTATTATCTCAACTGCGAACTTTACGTGGAGAAGTTATTGGTTTAAATGATATACGGTACATTGACAAACAATTTATTACAGATCTTGAAACTGAAATTGCAGAACAAACCGATAAAATCTCTAAGCGTTGTGTACAATTTCTACTTGATGATAAAGCATTATTACCATATCATGCTCGAGTAGAAGAAAAGCAACAAGAGCTGGAAACCATCAAAAAAGTAATAGATGCTAAAAAACTAGAAGATGAAGTAAATCAAATTGCTAAAGATCTGGAAATGTTGATTGATATTGTGTCAAATCTACAAATCGAAGACACTTCGCATTCTACCAAAATTATTGATAATATCTCTTTAATTTTTGCAACTATTAATCAGCTCAAAGCTGGTATCAAGAATAAAATAAAATCATTGGGAAGTAAAGAGGCTAATGCCGAATTTGCCGCTCAGTTAAAACTTGTAGATCAGAGCATTATTAACTATCTCGATATAGCAAACACTCCCGAAAAGACAGACGAGTTATTAAATAAAGTATCTGTACAATTAGAAGATTTAGAAGGAAGGTTTGCGGATTTCGAAGAGTTTATCACTCAGATCATTGAAAAACGCGAAGAAGTATACAATGCCTTTGAAGCTAGAAAAAATAGCTTGATCGAAGCTAGAAACAAAAAAGCTGTTGCTCTTGAAAATGCAGCAAACCGAATATTAAAAGGTGTAACCAAAAAAGCTTTAAGTTTTGACTCTACAGCTGATATTAATGGATATTTTGCATCTGACCTAATGATCAACAAACTCCGAGATATCATTACTAATCTAATGGAGTTAGATGATGCGGGTAAAGCAGAGACTATTGAAACTGCTTTAAAAGTTGCTAAAGAAGATGCAACAAGAAAACTTAAAGACAAACAAGATCTTTATGAAGATGGTGAAAATATTATAAAACTTGGAAAACATAAGTTTGGTGTAAACAAACAACCACTAGATCTAACAATTGTATATAAAGATAGTACGTTACAATACCATCTAACAGGGACTGATTTTTATCAAGAAATTAAAAATGAGACATTATTAAAGTCTAAAAAATATTGGGATCAAGAACTAATTTCGGAAAACCAAGAGATATATCGTTCTGCGTATTTAGCGTACAAATTGTTCACTACTAAAAAAGATGAGCTAACCAATTTAGGTGAAAATGAATTGTTGGAACTTATAAAATCCGAAAGTAGTAAAAACTATGCAGAGGGATACGTAAAAGGAGTTCATGACGAAGATGCAGCAATGATTCTAAAAGTTTTAGTAAGTAAAAATCATGATCTCGGTTTATTACGATACGACTCACTATCTCGATCGTATGCGCAATATTTTTGGAATAGTTTAGAAACTGAAAAGAAATCATATTGGAATGATACCATCAAAGCCTCTGGAGAAGTTTTAAAAATCTTCTCCGATAGTACAGAATATCAAACTGTGCTTAAAGACTTAGAAAACGAAATTATGATTTTTGTTGAAGAGGTCAAGTTATTTGATAAAAAATATAGTAATATTATTAGCAATTATCTTTTTGATGAATTACAAAAGGATGACATCTTTTGCATTAGTCAAACTGCAAATGAATTACACGATTCTTTCCTAACCGAATTAAAGAAGAAAAAGGTACTTATCAAATTTAAGAAGTCATTAGAATTGACGAATGAAAAAAATCAGAAAGATTTAATACGTTTAGCATTACAATGGGTAACTGCCTATCTAAAAACACATCATCCTAAGAAAATTGAATATGCACAAGAAATTGTATGTATTCTATTATACAAAAAGGAGTCGGTTTCAGAAGTAGTACATGTAAATCCTTCACAAATAATAGAAAGTTTAAAAGGGAGTCACCCTACTATTGATGATGGTAACTTTGACTTTAATTACCATCAATTTATTACTCAATTATCAGATTTCACTACTATAGAAGTTCCGGCATTCGAAAGATATCGTGAAGCAAAACACGCAGTAACCGAAAACTTAAAATCAGATCTTAAACTTGAGGAATTTAAACCTAGAGTACTATCATCTTTTGTGCGTAACAAATTAATTGATCAAGTTTATTTACCATTATTTGGTGATAATCTTGCAAAACAATTGGGAAGCGTTGGCGACAATAAGCGAACGGATAGAATGGGAATGCTATTATTAATTTCGCCTCCTGGTTATGGTAAAACGACATTGATGGAATATATGGCTAATCGATTAGGATTAGTATTTATGAAAATTAATGGGCCTGCTATCGGTCATGAAGTTACTTCTGTAGATCCTATGGCGGCTACTAATTCTGCAGCAAGAGAAGAGCTGAAAAAATTGAATTTAGCCTTCGAAATGGGTAATAATGTAATGTTATATTTAGATGATATTCAGCATTGTAATCCCGAGTTTTTACAGAAATTTATTTCACTAGCGGATGGTACCCGTAAAATTGAAGGAGTCTACAACGGAAATCCTAAAACTTATGATTTACGTAGTAAGAAATTCTGTGTGATTATGGCAGGAAACCCATATACTGAAAGCGGAGACAAATTCCAGATTCCTGATATGTTAGCCAATAGAGCTGACATCTATAATCTAGGAGATATTATTGGTGATACAGCAGATTTATTTAAGTTAAGTCTGATCGAAAATACATTAACTTCTAATTCAGTTTTGCATCAGTTGAGCAGTAAGTATTTCGAAGATATTTATGGCTTAATTGAAATGGTTGAATCTGGAACGCAAGAAGGCATAGAATTACAAGGAAATCATACCAAACAGGAAGTACAGGATTATCTAGCGGTATTAGAAAAAGTAGTGACAATTCGAAATACAGTAATGCAAGTAAACGCCACTTATATTAAATCCGCAGCGATGGAAGATTCTTATCGAACTGAACCTTCGTTTAAATTACAAGGATCCTATCGTGATATGAGTAAACTAGTTGCCAAAGTAGTTCCTATTATGAATGAGAAAGAATTGCAAACCTTACTCCTATCTCATTATGAAAATGAATCTCAGACATTGACCAGCGCTGCTGAAGCAAACCTTCTTAAATACAAAGAATTAACCAACACTATTGCTGATGAAGAAACTGTACGTTGGAAAACAATCAAGGAAACTTTTGTAAAAAATAATAAACTAAAAGGGTTTGGCGATAAAAACGAGATGGCACAGGTATTAGCACAGATGATGCAGTTTAGCGAACATTTATCCGGAATTCAAGAAGTATTAAAAAAGGGATTAGAGAAATAACAATATGATAAGGTTTAAAACAATAGTCGGTTTCTTAATTTTATTTGTTTGCATTTTTTCTCTTAACGGTTGCTCAAGAAATAATAACACACAATTAGTTAAGGATTTTTACAATCAACTGAACCATAGTAACTATTCTGAGTTATCAGAATTTATTGGAGATAGTATCACTATTACCGAAGGTGATTATAATATGAACTATTCCAAAAACGATTACTATCAATTCTTTCAATGGGACTCCGTATTCAATCCGAAATATGAAATATTAGCCATTAAAGAAATGGATAACAACGTAGAAATAAGTATCTCCAAAACGTGTACTAGAATTAAATTTCTGAACCAAAAACCTCTAGTCTCTACGGAAGTAATAGAAATCAAAAATCAAAAAATTTCTAAAATCAAAAATATAGAAATGGACTCTGATTTTAAGCTCTGGAATACTAAGAGAAGCCAAATGGTAAATTGGGTCAAAAAAAATCATCCAGAATTAGACGGTTTCATATATGATCAAACCAAAATAGGCGCACAAAATTATTTAAAAGCAATCGATTTTTATCAGCAATCTAACAAGTAGTTATAAAATGTGGTAAAAAGTTCCAGATTACATTCAACTATTTAGTATTGAAAAAAAAGTTAAACGTATTAAATCCAGGCAAAAACCTCACCTTCATCAAAAATATTTTTCAATATAACAATTAACTAAAAAAACAGTTATTGAGTAAAATAGTTTATATTATTTAAGCAAATAACATAAATCATATTTATTCCAAATATAAACCCATGAAGAATTTATCAAATTCTATACTTGCCATAGTTTTTATTTTCATTTTATCTTGTAGCAATGAAAGCTTAAACTCCACAAATGAAATTTCAGAATATGGAGCTGATCAAGAAGACTTAGATGCTAATGGATTGCCAATAATGACATTTGATGCTGAACTACCAACTACAACTAATAATTCAGAATATATTATTAATGTAAATCAGTGGGATATTCCAAATAATCGTACGGATCCTATAAAAACTACAACCAATTTACAAGCAGCTATTGATTGGGCACATCAGGAAGGATATAATAGAGTGATATTACCCGAAGGAACATACTTAATCGGTGAAGAAGTCAATGATATATATCAGGGAGGTATCGAAATACATGGAAATACCGAATTTATTTTTAGAGAAGGAGCTATCTTAGAAATGGCTACCAACAATAAATGGAATTATTGTGTAATTAGTCTCAATGGGGACAATATAACTATTCGTGATGGTATAATCAAAGGAGATCGAGACACACATGTTTTTACTCCTCGCGATTCTGATGGAAAAATAGCACACGATGAAGGTCATGGAATATGTGTTTGGAATACAAATAACAGAGTTCTTGTTGAAAACATGCAAATTCAAGATTTAACAGGTGATGGGTCTTTAGTACTAGACTCTAATGATGTAACGTTTCTAAAAAACAATATTTATAACAATAGACGTCAAGGCATTTCTATTGTAGGTGGTAAGCGAATAGAAATAAGAGATAACGAAATACATCATATTAATGGAACTGCTCCACAGTTTGGAGTTGATATTGAAGGACCTGGACGTATTGATGAAGATATATTAATACAAAACAATTATTTTCATCATAACTCAGGTGGTGATATTGTTAATACTAGTGGAGAAAATGTATATATTTTAGAAAATGTAATGGAGCAAGGAGATAATAATACATATGTGGATGGACCAATAGTAAGTTGGCATAAAACACATAATATTATTGCCAGAAACACTATCACCATGCTTTCAGGTTCTGTTAATGGAAGATTAGGATATATTCAATATTCTAGTGGAGGTGATAAAGGTCATAACAGAGCTACTTTTGTGCATGATAATGTTTGTAATAGTTGTGGAATGTATATGTACAAAAGTTCCGATGCAGATGTTCGAAGAAACAAATTTTTAGGTTACTTTTTAGCTTTTAGCGATTTTGAAAATGCAATATTGAAAGACAATTTAGTAACCTATTCTAATGCACATCCAAATCTTAGATTTTGTTGGTCATATCGTTTTCAAAACGTAACAGGAACAGCAGAAGGGAATTATTTAGAGGATACTTTAGAAGAAATTCCTTTATCAGAAACCGAACCATACTCTTTACAGTGCGTAATTGATGGCTGGTAGAAGGAATCAATCCTTACTACAAAACTCTCATAATCCACATAATAATTCATTTTTCAAAAATAAACTATGTTTTTTCAAACTAAAAAAATAGTTTGAACTAAAAATATAGTTATATTTGTTTTCATTTAAATACTAACGATGAAACATCTAAGCTTATTACTATGTATTTTCATAACAACTGTTATGTGTTCGCAAACGACTATAGAACACAAAAATCCTTCTAAACAACAATTAGATTCACTAAAAAATACATTGGAAACTATATTTATGAAAGACCAAACTTTCCGACGTATCTATCTAGAAGCAGAAGAAAAACTGGGAAAAGACTCTGAGGCGTATGAATATTTCTGGGAGGTTGTAGAAACTCAAGATAAGATTCTCGAAAAACAAGTAACCGATATAATAGATAAATTTGGTTGGTTAGGAATTTCTCAAGTAGGTAGGTTGGCAAATGTAACTCAATGGAGTGTTTTGCAACATGGCTCCGTCTCTTCTAAAGAAAAATATGCTCCATTATTAAAGGCATCTGTATTGAAAAAAGAATCTCGAGGAACACATTATGCTCGACTTATAGATCGGATGCTTGTAAATTCAGATAAGCCTCAAATTTACGGCACTCAAATAGATTATAATTCTGGTAAAAAACCAATGTTTTTCCCAATTGAAAAACCAGAATATATTAACCATAGAAGAAAAGAAATCGGAATGACAGAAATTCAAAATTTTGCAAAAGAAAAAGAAATCGAATGGAACATTCTTCAAAAAGAAAAATAACTTTTATATATCAAGTGCGTGCTTAGTTAGCAATTTAACCAGAAATACTAACTAAACACGCACAATATTATAATTTGAATTCGCTATAAAGAATTTACTTTTTTACAAACTTTAATGTATTCTGGTTTTTTCCATCTCTAAGTACCATAAAATAAACCCCAGAAGGAATTCTAGATATATCAATGGTGCTGTTTTGTGATTCTGAAATATCTATGGAGGATATCACCTTTCTTCCTGTAATATCGTAAATAGCCGCTTTTCCTTTAGTCAGTCCTTGTATATTAATAATATCCTGAGCCGGATTAGGATATAAACTAGACTCCTGAAGATCAAAATCTTCTACAGATAATGCACAGTCAACCAAAACCTCATCCGGTCCTGTTCCCGTAGGTTTGGTATAAGTTTGTGATAATACAAACTTATCCATCTCTACTCCATCTTCTCTCATAGAAAAAGAAATAGTATGTATTCCAGCAGAAGGAACATCTATATATATTAGTTCGGCTTCTCCACAATGGTTAGCATTCGTTCTTTGTTTACTTTCCCAAGTCCATTGATTCTTTCCAGCACACCACTGCATTCGTTGTCCTGATGCTGGCCAAGTACCATTAATCCCAACATGAATTCCATTATCTTCGGATCCAGTAGAATATAATCGTACCCATACAAAATACCTTCCAGGAGTAGTAAACTTCACTTTGTAATCCAAAATACCAACCACACCAGGCGTATTAGAAAAACTTTCTCCATTAACTAGTGGATCATCATGCGTAACTCTTGTATCTGGTAAAATTTCTAAGTAACCATCTCCACTAGCAGAAGCATGGTGACTAGGGTCTGGATCTGGTGTTGGCGTAGAAATAGTTCCATCTTGAAAATACCATTTTCGCTTATCAGTTTTTGACTGGCCTTCAAAATGCTCTGCCTCCACAGCAACGATTCCGTTCTCTTCTAGAGCCACACAACTATTGCTTCCATCTCCATCTCCACCACCTCCGTCGTCATTACAATCTAACTCTAAAACAAGTTTTGGAGCATTCGAACCTTCTTTAGATGAAAAAGAAACATCATTCCCTCCTGTTTGTTTAATTACCAAAGAAACTGTTTCTCCTGCACTAATTCCAGATAAATTCCATTCATACGATTGACCTTCACTATATGTTGTATTCAAAGAGCCTAAAAGAGCTCCTTCTTCAGGTTTATTGGTATTAGACAATGTACTTTCTGTCCAGTTATTTGATGTTCCTTTATACACCTCAATAAGTCCATTACCACCATCTGTACTTACAGAAAGTTGAAGTTTTACTCCAGTGATAGTTTCTGATGGGGTTGGTACCACAAACTGTAAATAAGACACCCTGTTACCACTTTCTACTCTCAAATCTGAAGTATTGAACAAAGTAGTTCCTTGCAAATATGCATCTTGAGAAGCCGAAACATTTTGTAAATTATTACAATCTGTTCCATCAGATTCTCCCTTAATTAAAGCTACCCAGTCATTATTGTCTGGTGCAGAAATAGAACTAGACACAGTAGTTGCACTACTTAAATCACCACCTGATCTTGGGTTATACCATTGTACTTCCCATGTTCCTGAAGGCAAATCAATATTAGTAGATCCTCCATCAGGGAGATATACGGCATAGACTTCACCAGCTTTAGCAAAAACATAATCATTACCATTAGAAGTAATTTCATCTGCACTTATCATTTCTGTCATATAAGGCTGTAAATAATTATTGAAGAAATCAAGAGCATATCCTCCTTCTTTATACTTATTACCTCGTTTCCTGTGATCATTTCCATTAATATCTCCATCATCATCTGTGTAACCGCTATAATACTCTACTCCTGTTCCTCCAGCCATTAACGTAGCCCATAAAACATCTTCTCTTACTTCTTTGTCAGAAACTCGAATACCTTCTCCGGCGCTACCTTGTTCATCATTAGCAACTATCCATTTTTTACCAGCATTTCTTGATTTTTCAAGCCATCTTCTTACATCACTATGCACATTACTTTTATTAGTCTGTATGGATGCTCCTGTAAGCTCAGAACTAGATCCTAGTAACGGATCATATCGTTGATCTTGTTGATTCGGATATGTATGTATTACTATATTGTGATCGTAAGGATCCACGTCTTTAATGTAACTAGCTGTACTTTTTGCAACATTATCAGTAAGTGTTGTTTCTTCAGTAAGGTTCCAATTAAGTGCTAAATGATGTCCAAAACGAGCAATCAGTTCCCGGTAATATAATTTTCTTTCTCTTCCAAAATCATTCCCATCCATTAAATTATCATTTTCGGTTTCCATCGTTTTAAAGTGTAGATAAATACCCTTTTTATCAGCATATTCCATCACTCTCTCCCATTGTGCCATTTTTGAAACATCATAACGATCTTTGTTCACTTTACTCCACTGTTGATTTCGGGCGGTATTACCATATTCTTCTAAAGAAACTTTTAATGTATGCGGAAAAACAGCTCCACCATCTCCGCTAGAGTTCCAAGTCAAAAAAGACATAACATTAGCTCCTTGCCCCGATAGATAATTAAGCATTCCTAAAATCTCTGTCCCCTTATTGTTCCCCCAAGTATAAGAACTTGCATCCGTAGCAACATAATCTTGTTGATGCGGTTGCCAGGTTTTGCTACCTATTTTATTTAAATTATTATTATAACTAGGCGTAGCATCAAAATCTACATAATTCAATGCATTTTCTGGAGAATCAGCTCCTGCCTTTATAAACCAAGGACCATTAGGATTATCTCGATTAGTTCCTATATGCTTTAAATAATGTTCTCCCACATATTTTAACCTTCCTAGGTCTTTACTTCTAAAATCCCTTCCTGATTTATCAGATTCTATTACGTTAAAAGATCCCGTTACTCCATCCATAAATCCGGCACTAGATCCACCGGCATTAATAGCCACATCAGACCCTGTAACAAATTCGGCAGACCAATTCCAAGTTCCTATTTGACTAGGACTAAAATGTACTTGCCAAATATTGCCAGCATCACAACTGGAATCCGCAGCATCAGAACATCCTGCATAAAAACCTGGAACTACATAACTCAAACTTCCATTAGTAAATGTTACATCCAATCTATAATCCGAAAATGGATTTGTAGTTGCGGATTCTGAAGTGCTAGGTCCTTCAAAAGATAATGTTATTTTATGCCAACGTTTTAGTTCTCCTTGGGGATCTTGGGCGCTGACAGCAAGTGCGCTAAATACGCATAATGCAATAAGTTTTAATTGAGTTGAAATAATCATTGTGTGGTTAATTTTAATTTTGAGTTCTTTTTAGTTGACTCTGAAAAATTTATGAATTTAAAAACTCTAATCTTCAGTTATAAGCTCAGTTATATTCAAAAAAAGTGTAATTAAACTATAACGTAATTAAGTACACTATAGTGTACTAAACCCACCCCTAAATAGTATTCGTAAACAAAAAATAAATATTCGTAAACATTTGATTATTATTCGAATAGAACTTATAACAATCTATTTCTTAAGAAAAACCTAACTAAAAAACTTGTTCATCTTTAGGTTTAAAACCTTTCTTATTTTTAGTAATCCAAAAAAAATGTTTATTTTTACATAAGCACTTATATAAATACTTATGAAAGATTCTTTACAGGAATTTGGAGAATTAGGCCTAGGTTCTAGATTAAATAGATTAAGTGAATACTTAATGAAGGAAACTCAAATTATATACAATAGATTACAGATAGATTTTGACCCTTATTTATTTCCAATTTTTAAAATTATCGTGGATCAAAAAAACACTACAACTTCAGAGATACAAGAACAATTACAATACACACAACCAGCGATTACACAAGCCATAAAAAAGCTTCTAACAAAGGGTTTAATTAAATTTGAAGTAGATAAAAAAGATAAAAGAAAAAAACTTTTTCAACTATCTTCCAAAGGTAAAAAAACACACGTACAGCTCATCCCTGTTTGGGATGCTATAGACAAACAAGTAAAATGGCTTACCGAAGGGTCTTCTATTAGTTTAACTCGTCATTTAACGTATATGGAAAATCAGTTCAAAGAAAAACCTTTAAGTAAACGCATATTAGAAAACATAAAATAACTACTATGGACTCCAAAGGACAAATAGAAATTATCCCATTTGACTCAAAATACTCAAAAGACTTTGCAGATCTCAATGTTGCCTGGTTAGAAAAGTATTTTGTAGTAGAACCTCACGACGTTGATCTTTTAGAGCGATGTGAAGAAACCATTATCCAAAATGGAGGATATATTTTCTTTGCTAAGTCTAATACTATAATTGCAGGAACATTTGCGCTCATTAAAAAACAAAATGGAGTCTATGAATTAGGTAAAATGGCCGTTTCACCAGAATTTCAGGGGCAACAAATAGGGCAAAAATTAATGTCATTTTGCATAGATTTTGCAAAAAAACAACACTGGACAAAGATACTTTTGTACTCTAACACTGTCCTAAAAAATGCAATTCACATATATAAAAAATTCGGTTTTGTAGAGATTGATTTAGAAAACGATTCTCCTTACCAACGAAGCAATATTAAGATGGAATTAAAATTTTAAATGAAATAAAGCCCGCCTTACAAACACACATGCTAGGCGGACTTTTTCATTAAATAAACGTCTCCGTCTCTACTTAATTACTAGAATTTATGGCTATTGTATAATTTTCTCCATAATTATTATCCCAATATTCGTTCCCATTCACTCTATAAACTACTGCATATTCTAGTTGATTTTGTGAAGCATCCAATCCTACATATCCTTGCCACCTTTCTATTCCAAAATTATTAGGACTCTGTATTGTATAAAATGGCCCATTTGACCAAAACGGTCGGTATATCAATGGTAAATACTTTTGGGTTTGCCATCCATCAGAAGAATAAACCACTCCAACTTCTTTATTAGGAGCTATATTTCTAACGTCTACCGTAATACTAAACCTATTTTGATCTTCATAAGGAGAATACGACAAGCTTACAAAATCAGCATCTACGCTAACATTAAGAGCTGCATCCGCAAAAAAAGCACCTTCTGTTCGCGACATAGAATAATTAGACCCATAATTATTATCCCAATAAGTAGCTCCATTAACATCATATCTTATAACAAATTCTTTATCGTATACCTGATCAATACTATATCCACCTAAGTTATACGTACCAGACCAAATCTCATTTTGACCATTATCTATACTCCTATCATATTCTAACGGTATTTCATCCCAACTTCCATCTAATTTTTGATGATATACATTTACACTCTTATCATACGCCAAATTTGATATTTGGACCGTGAATTTTCTAGTATAAGACTCATAACCTCTATAGAAACTATAGGTGGTCCATGCTTTTATAAGTTCTACAGGATTTGTGTTTTTAAGAAAGACATCATTTGTAGTTATGGTGTCTTTTTGGTTTTCAGTAAAATCATCTTCTATGCTACAAGATAAAACGACTAAACTGATAAATAAATAAAAATACTTTTTCATTGTAAATGATTTGTGATTATATAGTTGTTTAATAATTTACTTTATTTAAGGTGTAATTATTTCCATAATTATTATCCCAATATTCTTCTCCATCCACTTTATAAACAACAGCAAATTCAATAGATTGCACATTATCTGAAACTCTAATAGATGTATTATAAATGTCAACATCAAATTGATTTGGACTCATAATATAATGCGCATATCCAACCCTAAAATATCTTTGATACGTTAGTGGAACGGTACTTTTTGTTACCCAACCATCAGTAGTGTAAACAACCTCTGCTGTAGCCACTGCACCATAATCACGTTTAGCATTTACATTAATAACAAAAGAAGTTCCCACGGATCTCGTAAAACTTTGATTTATCTCAACTTCTGTTTCCGATGATAAATAACCTCCTGTATTTACCAACATACTGTAATTCTTACCTTGATTATTATCCCAATATGTTTCTCCATTCACTGTATATTTCACTACAAAATCTGTACTATAGATTTCATTGTCGGGAGTAACCTCTCCAACCCAAATCTCCTCATCATTTCCAATTGATTGTTCATATGTAAGAGGAATATCCGTCCAATTACCATCATTCATTAGATGATGAATGGCAACTTCCTTTTGATACGCTAAATTTTTGACCTTTACTTTAAACTTCCTTTGATAATTTATATGTACAGGACTGCTTCTATTAGCTGTCCAAGCACTCAATAGTTTTACATTCTCAGAACTGTTTTTTGAAGATAGTTCGATCGATTTTGATTCAAGGTTCATAGTATCTATATCCGAAGCACAAGAATATAGAGCTAGAATCACACTAAGTACTACATAAATTTTTCTCATAATTTTGGTTTTAAGTTTTTGTTGTTAAGACGATAATTGCAAAAAAATACTTTTCGAAAAGTTTAGTTCTTAGCTTTTGCAGCTACTATGAAGTAAGCGAAGAAAAATTCCCTTAACAATTTCAGAAGATATTTTTAACATTTTTTTTAACGAAAAACGTTTTCGGAAAAATCAAACTTTAACTTTTTTTTGTGCTTTGTTTTTTTGGAATTATCGGGTTCGATAATTTTTGCTTTTTAAATGAGAAAATCATTGTTGACATCGAAAATATTTCGTTTTAATTTCGAAAAAATTTAGTAACCATATCTTGTAAAAGCTGGCAAAACGCAAACAAAATCTACTTTATAGTAAGGATATAAATGATTCATAATACACACCTCTAAATCTCCTTTATTCTTAGGTGTGTTCAGCAACATAGCGAGACTTTTTTAACTTCTATTCTTAGAAGAAACTACCAGAGAAAAATGTAATAAATCAACAGTTAATCCACTTTTTATCAAAGGGGTCTTTCCCCCTTTCTTTCAAAAAGACAAAACAAAACGCCATCCATTTTAAAGCAACAAAGCCACTGTAAATCAAGACTTTCTTTAGCTCAATTTACAATTGTAGCCGTTCTAAATTTTTTAAAACTATTTAAAATGGTATTTTTAAATTCATAAAGCTTAACAAAAATTAAGTTTTAGCTAACTAATATTTTGGTTTTAACCAAAATCACACAAATACTTATTAAACCTATCAAAAAATGAAACTACAAACCAACCCTATCAAACAGTACTTGATGATTGCGTTTGCATTCGTGCTTGTACTATCATGTAAAGACAACGTGCAAACCACTAATTCTGCCGAATTAGAAGCTTGTAAAAAGAAAATTGAAGCATATGAGAAGGAGATCAAAGAACTAAAAGCAAAAATAGCAGATGCCGACGAGGACAAAGGAAGAACGCCTAACAACATTATCCAATCAGATTTTGCTAAAAAGATTTATCATCTATATAATGACAGAGAAGATCTAATCAACGAAGTTGTAGGAAAAGATGGTGCGGGAGATCCTTTTAAGGCAACTAGATCATTATTTTATGACATCAATGATTTAGAGGAATATATTCGATATGTAAAAATAAAATCGCGTAAAGCAAGAGAACGACCATCTGGATTTAGATTCTATTTTGCATTATATCCAGAAGATTATATTAGAAATAAAGAAGACAAACGATATGCAAATAGACAAACTTTTTTCATTGCACCTACGAAAGCAGTAAAGGATGCTGCAGGAAACATAGAACACTTGGGATACACGCTAGACAACAATTTTACCGTAGAATTGTTAACTGAAAAAATTGGACTGGATAGTAGAATGGACAAAGATGGAAATTTGCAGAAAGCAAGCTTTTTTAACTTTAGCACAATGTTAGAGGATGAAGAAAATAGTTTGATTGCTAATGAATTAACCGGATCACCTCCAAAGGGAAAACAATAGTAAAACAAAAATGAGTTTAAGTAATGAGTTTTTAAATATCTTAATGAAAATCGGTATTGGAGTAGAAACAACAACCGCTATTTTTGCTACAATCTATTATTATAAATATAAAAACACCGTTTTATTAAAATATTTTATTTATTTACTATGGTACGTGGTATTTAATGAATTACTAGGGTATTACATAAGATCATTGGATCTTAAAAATGCAATTATTCATAATATTTACAACTTAGTAAATTTCACTTACTTGTTATTATTATACAGACATCATTTTAAAAACAAAAAAAACAAAAAAGCAGCAGTACTTTTTATTATTTTGTACATTTTAACTTTTGTTGTTAATGGTTTTTTTGAAAATTATTTAATAGAACATCAAAGGTTTCCGTACATAATTGCTGCGATATTTTTAGTAATTACTATTTTACTGTACTTTTTTGAAATCTTAAATTCAGAGCAGGTTCTACATGCCAAAAAGAATCTGCTCATTTGGATAAGTTTTGGACTATTGATCTACTTTGTAGGGAATCTCCCTTTTAGAATTTTAAGAAATTATTATTTAGAATTGACCGATGCTACGATACATTTTTTAGTAATATTCACTTTAACAGTTATAATGCATTTTTGTTTTATTATTGGGTTTATATGGAGCAACAGGAAACAGCAATATTAATAGCCACTGCAGTACTTGTAGTATTGGTAATACTAATTCTAACACTTTTTTGGGTATTCCAAAGAAGAAAGAACAGTTTATTATTACAACAAAAGGAGGCAGAGAAAAAGTTTGAAAGAGCTATTGCTGAAACCCAAATAGAAATACGAGAAGAAACTTTGCGTAATATCAGTTGGGAACTACACGATAATATTGGTCAACTACTTACCTTAGCAAAAATACAAGTAGATGTGGCTAAAGAAGATCCCAAAAGGCTTCCCGAAGTAACGGAAACGATCACTAAGAGTCTTACAGAGTTAAGAGCTTTGTCTAAATTGATCAACCCTGATGCTATTAAAAGCTTAAGCCTTACAGAAGCAATCGCTCTTGAGGTAGAACGTTTTAATAGATTACAATTTATTGAAGCTACCTTAAGCAGTAATACCGAGGTAAGAGCGTTAGATGATAAGGCGGAGATAATTATTTTTAGAATATTACAAGAGTTTTTTAGTAATACCATCAAACACTCTAAAGCCTCTAAACTTAATGTAAACGTTCGGTATGATCAGGAAAAACTGGTCATTGATGCAAAAGACGATGGCGTAGGATTTGACATGAAAGATCTTAAATCAAAGAAAAAAACTGGTATAGGATTATGTAATATGCAAAATAGAGGTAAATTAATAAATGCAGAAGTTAGCCTAAAATCTGCTAAAGGTAAAGGAACAGCTATTAACTTGATGTACTATTATAAAAAAATAGAAACAGAAGAGGAAGACAACTTATAATAAAGCCTAAACAACAGGTTTTTCACACAAAACATATACCCATGAAATACTCAGTAGTTATTGTAGAAGATCATATCTTATTATCCCAGGCATTAGCAGGGTTAGTAAATGGATTTTCTAAATTCAAAATATTGTACCTGTGTAAAAACGGACGCGAACTACTCACGAGACTAAAAGATCCAAAAAATATCCCAGATATTGTGCTTATGGATATCAACATGCCTATCATGAATGGAATCGAAACCACAATTGCGTTAAAAGAGGAATATCCAGATGTTAATGTACTCGCTCTTTCTGTAGAAGAGGATGAAAAAACAATTCTTAAAATGCTTAGAGCTGGTGCCAAAGGATATTTACTAAAAGACACTGAAAAAAGTATTTTAGAAAATGCATTAGTCGAAGTACAAGAAACAGGCTTCTATCACACCAAAGATGTCACTAATTTATTACTAGGTTCTCTAAATCCTAAAAAAGAAAACAAAGTTGTACTAAAAGAGCGTGAAATGGAATTTATTAAACACGCCTGCACGGAAAAGACTTATAAAGAAATAGCTAGTGATATGTGTCTAAGTCCCAAAACCATAGAAGGCTATCGGGATTCTATTTTTGAAAAACTACATTTAAAAAACAGAACTGGTTTGGTAATTTATGCAATAAAGAATAAAATTTTTATTCCGTAATTTCTGTAATCTATCATTATAACGATTGTAAAAAATCTTCTTGATTAAGGTAATAAATCGATTTTGGCGCGTTTATTGATCAGTTGCATAAAATAGTTTTATGTAACACATATAAAACTATCATCTTTTTAAGAAAACTAACCATCGATTACCTACAGAAATACGCCGTATTTTGTTTATTTTTGTGAGTATAAGAACATTGACATTTTTATGCTAAAGCAACAACTAAATTTTAAACTTTCTCAAAAACTTTCTCCTCAACAAATACAGTTGATGAAGCTAATTCAGCTTCCAACTCAAGCTTTTGAACAGCGTTTAAAGCAAGAAATGGAAGAGAATCCTGCGCTAGATAGCGGTAAGGAAAAAGCTGATGAATACGAGGATGCCTTTAGCAACGAAAATACGGGTGAAGACGATTATGGTAACGAAAAAATAGAAACCGACATCAATGTAGATGAATATCTTAGTGATGATGAAATCCCTAGTTATAGATTAAGCTCCAACAACTATAGTGCTGATGACGAAGAAAAAAATGTTCCATATGCATCAGGAACATCATTTCATCAACATTTGGTGAATCAATTAAATACCTATCGATTTGACACAGAAGAGCGAGAAATTGCAGAGTTTTTAGTAGGAAGTATTGACGAAAGTGGTTATATCAGAAGATCTGTAGCTGATATTTTAGATGATCTTGCTTTTACTCAAAACGTATATACTACCGAAGAAAAAATTGAAAGTATTTTCAAAACGGTACATCAATTAGATCCGGCGGGTGTTGGCGCAAGAAATCTTCAAGAATGTTTGTTGATCCAACTTAATAGAAAAGAAACTACCATACCGATCAAATTGGCAACAATGATCTTAGAAAAATCTTTTGATCACTTTAGTAAAAAGCATTATGAAAAGCTTTTAACCAAATTTGACATCACCGAAGATTTATTAAAAGAAGCAATTGAAGAAATCGAACACCTTAATCCTAAACCAGGTGGAGCTTACGCAGGAAACAATAAGCTCATTGAACATGTAGTTCCAGATTTTACTATTAGAATTGCAGAAGGTGAACTAGAACTTACACTAAATGGTCGTAATGCTCCGGAATTACACGTATCTAGGGAATATAACAATATGCTTCAAGGCTATAAAGCCAGTAAACAAAAATCAAAATCTCAGAAAGATGCGGTTATGTTTATAAAGCAAAAATTAGATGCTGCCAAATGGTTCATTGAAGCGGTTAAACAGAGACAGCAAACACTTTTTTTAACAATGAGTGCAATAATGCACTACCAACAAAGTTATTTCTTAAGTGGAGACGAGCGTAATCTTAAACCTATGATCCTAAAAGACATTGCGGATGAGATTGATATGGATGTAAGTACAGTTTCGAGAGTAGCTAATAGTAAATATGTAGACACACCATACGGAACTAAATTAATTAAAGAATTTTTCTCTGAATCTATGACCAATGATCAAGGAGAAGAAGTTTCTACTAGAGAAATTAAAAAAATACTGGAAATTACAATAGGAGAAGAAGACAAGAAAAAACCGCTAACTGATGAGAAGCTAGCAAAAATCCTAAAAGAAAAAGGATATCCTATTGCCAGAAGAACTGTAGCTAAGTACAGAGAACAATTGGATATTCCTGTTGCCAGGCTACGAAAAAAGATTTAATGAACTTTTTACTAAAAAGTATTTCTTATATTTTTCACCCTCTATTGATGCCTATAGCAGGCTCAATAATTTATTTTATTACTGCTCCAAGGTTTATTCCAGAAAATATTATTCAAGCTAAAATTTTCGGACTAGTCGTGGTCACAATACTTATCCCAATTGTGCTTTATTTCTTTCTTCGTACAATTGGTGTTGTAACCTCTATCCATCTAGAAGATGTAAAGCAACGCAAGATTCCTTTACTATTACAATCATTCATACTTCTTTTAGTAATTAAAATGATTATTGATGCTTATAATTATCCTGAATTATACTTTTTCTTTCTCGGTGCATTATTATCATCTTTAACAGCAATTTTTATTGTGTTTTTTGACATAAAGGCTAGTTTACATATGATTGGTTCTGGTGCAGTAACCATGTTTACTATTGCGCTAAGCATTCATTTTGAAACAAACCTTATACTTCTTATTGCAGCAATGATTTTTGCCAATGGTTTAGTAGCTACATCAAGATTACATTATAGAGCACATACGAACCTTGAACTCACATTAGGTTTTCTGATTGGTGTAATTCCCCAATTGACTTTAATTAATTTTTGGTTATAAAATATAGAACATCAGACCTATCTTAGCAGTAATTAACCCAACTTCTTCGTTACCAATCCTCGCATCGTCATTAAATAGAGGGTTTAGACTATAATAAAAATGAAAATTAAATGTATTCCAACCAAAAGTAAAGGTTGCACCTACCCTCCAACGATTTAATTCATCTATTTTGGTTTGTCTAACTCGATTTCCCGGTTGTTCAAATTTGGCATCAAAATAATAAAGGTAACCAATCCTTAGCCCAGTATAAATTCTCCAAAACTTATGAGTTTCCGGCACAGATGTTCTCCACCTAAACTCTAATGGTGATTCTACGATATGAGTAACGAATTTATTTTTATCAAAATCAACATCATCTAGACTACTAAAAATACTTTGTCCAGAATCTAAGTCTTCACCTATAAAAAGATTTTGACCATATGTATTTACAGAATATCCTAACCCTAACCCTATAGCTACATTTCTTTTCTTATTTATTGGCATATCCCTAGTATACCCTAAATGCAAGCCTCCAGAAAATCCTGATTGACTTATATCAGAAGGAGTATTCCAAAGCAAATTAAAAGTAAAACCTGCATAAAATTGATCTTCTCTATACAAAGAATCTAACACTTCTTCTTTTTGTAAACCAACCGTATTGACCTTTTGCGCATATCCAGAATTAGCAACAACAAAAGCACACACAACTACCAATAATTGCTCTACTTTATTAACATATTTATACCTCAAACTCATATAGTTCACTAAAATAAATCTATTTCTTTAGAAATAATGACACTTTTTAAAAAAGAATAAGAATTCCACGAGTACTCATGGAATTCTTATAAAATATTTCTTACTACATCATTCTAAATTTTTAATCGCATCACCAGTTTGTGTGGTATAATTTATCTTAAGCATTTGAACGGATCTTAACTCATTTTTGATATCACCTACAAGTCCCATTTTAGTACTCTTATCAACTTTTAAAGCGGTCGTTAAATATGGTCTCAATTCTTTTGGTTTTGACTTCATCTCCTCCAAAACAAAAGGCTGGATTTCTCGAATATCAGCAAATTTATCATTAAGCTGAACTCTAGCTTCGGTACCGATATTTTTATATCTAGAGCTAGGTTTTCCTGCATAAATATGTATTACCATATTCTTTTTATCCAACTTCTCTACCTGATCCGCATGTGGCAATTCATTTTTAACAATCAACGTATCCTTACGCATAACAGTCGCAACCATAAAGAAAAACAGTAACATAAAAACAATATCTGGTAAAGATGCTGTAGAAATTACTGGTAAGCTTGCTTTTTGTTTATTTTTAAATATAGACATAATCAATGGTTTTTAAATTATTATAATGAAGCGGTAACTGGTTCAGCTTCTGAAAGCTTTTCTGGATACATTAACCTAATTTGTTTTATTTGATCCTTAAGAAGTGTTTTATCACCGGAATAATTAGCATCCTTAAGATATGCTTTCATTAACTTAAAAGACATCCCATAGACCCTAAGAGCCTCCCTATTCCTTAATTCCTCATATGCACTTATAAGTTCATTCTGAACTGCTATATAAGTCTCATAGTTCGTCTCTCTACTATTTACAAGAGATATAACTGCTTTATCAGGATTGTCTGAAGACTTAGGATCTCTTGCTCCTCTGCAATAGCTACAATATTCTGCTTCTACCCCACCACCGTTATCTAAAAATGCAATTGCTGTCGTTTTCAGATCTTTTAAAGCCAAAGGTTTCTTCTCTACAAATAATTCATTTAATTGATTTAGCTCTACTCGAAACAAATTTTTTTCTTTAATAAGCATATTACTCTGTATATCCTCTGGTGGCGGAGGCAACCTTCTACTAATACCATAATCAGTCTCAATAGTAGTACTTACTAAAAAAAAGATCAATAATAAAAAGGCGATATCCGCCATGGACCCTGCGTTTACTTCTGGTGCTAATCTTCTAGCCATAATAATTTATATTTAGTTAATAATTACTTACTAAATCACAGGTGATATTATTAAAGACAAGTATTTGGAAATCCAATAATGCTACTCTACAAAATCACATAAGAGCAATTCATGTAAAACATCAATTAGATTGTAACCGTATATTTCTATCAATTCAATATCACAATTTGGAAGGTTAGATATTGATCATATGAGCAGATCACAGTTACATTATAAGCAACAATTGTTATGCCACTATAGCGTATTAGCAGAGAAGAATATCAAAATAATTATAAACTCCTAAATATAAATAGCAAGTAAAACCATAGAAGATCGTATTGGTTTTGAAGAATATAATGGCTAATTTATGAGGTATTAAACAAAAAAAACCTGCTACTAGAGCAGGTTTTTTTTTAATATATTAAAGTAAATCTTTAACCGTTACTGTATATTACCGGTAGCTTCACCTTGTCTTGTGGTATAGTTAATTTTCAGCGCTTGAACTTCTCTCAATTCTTTTTTAATATCGCCAACAAGACCCATATTTGTTTCTGTATCCACTTTTAGAGCAGTAATCAGAAAAGGAACTTCCTCTTCCCTTTTGGCAGCTCTTTCAGCTAAAATAAAAGGTTTGATATCACTTACCTCAGCAAACTTATCATTAAGCTGAATTCTTGCTTGAGTACCAGCACTAGCTGCGTATCTCGAACTTGGTTTTCCAGCATAAATATACATTACTAAGTTTTTCTTATCTAACTTTTCTGTCTGATCAGCTTGAGGTAATCTATTTTCAATTTTAAGATTATTCTCCCTCATTACTGTTGCAACCATAAAGAAAAACAGTAACATAAATACGATATCTGGTAAAGACGCTGTTGAAATAGCGGGTAATTCACCACCTTTTTTCTTTTTAAACTTAGACATAATTACGTTTTTATGTTTTACTTATTTCTTTGGTTCTGCTTCAGAAAGCTTTTCAGGAAACATCAACTGTATCTGTTTAATCTGATCCTTAAGTCTGTCTTTACTACCTGAGTAATTCACATCCTTAAGTTCTGATTCCATCTGAGTAAATGACTTTCCGTAAAGTCTCTCTGCTTCTCTATTTCTTAGTTCTGTATATGCTGCAACCAATTCATTTTGCACAGCTATATAAGTACCATAACTAGTTTCTCTGTTATTACGTAGAGAGATTACAGCTTTCTCTGGATTATCCGAAGAACTCGGACTTTTTTCTCCTTTACAGTAGCTACAAGCTTCATCACCGCTTCCTCCACCATTATCCAAAAAGGCAACAGCAGCAGCACGTAAATCCTCCAACTTCATTGGAGCTTCCTCTACTAAAAGGTCATTATTTTTGTTCAATTCTACTACAAAAATATTTTTTTGCTTAAGAATTGGAGGCTCAACGGTTTCGTCTAAGGGCGGTGGTAACTTACGACTAATACCTCTATCCGTATCAATGGTTGTAGTAACCAGAAAGAATATAAGAAGTAAAAATGCAATGTCCGCCATAGATCCTGCGTTAACCTCAGGTGCTGATCTTCTTGCCATAATTATTTACCTATTAATTTTTTAACTCCAGATAATGCCATCATACCGACAGCTATTGCTGCTAAAAAGTAGAAAGCATATATACCCGTTCCTACTAATTTAGATCCACTCGCTGAAAGCACTTCTCCGTCTTTCATCGGTGTTTCAACTCCTTCAGCCATAACGTATCCTATACCAATCACTACTAAGAAAGCAACGATTCCTATACCAGCTTTCTTAAGACCTGCAGGGTTTTTAGCTAATGCTGAAAATACCGCAACTAAAGTTGCTATTACAATAATAACAAAAATTACTAAAGTAAGATTATACATAGGGCTAACCAATGAAGTAGCTTCTGCAAAAGCTGATGAAGAAGTATCTTTCACCAAATCCTTCGCCTCTGTAATACCATAGTTGTCCATAAGTGTTGTGAAATTACCATTCATTAAGAACAATAATACAGCACCTATTGCACCTACTGCGAGAACAACGTATGATAATATTTTTGAAATTTTCATGTGACTAATTTTTTACTGGGCCGTTATTATTCATAACAACCATATAATTAAATAATAAATGTTTTTATACTCTATCGATTTTATTAATCTAAAATAAAATCTAGAAAGGCATTTACTATTTTTTGTTTTTGTAAGCTACTAACATATCGATTAAAGTAATCGATGCATCTTCCATATCATTTACTATACTATCGATCTTAGCAATAATGTAGTTATAAAAAACCTGAAGGATAATTGCAACGATAAGTCCAAATACCGTAGTAAGAAGTGCTACTTTAATACCACCCGCTACAAGTGATGGCTGCATATCTCCAGCTGCTTCAATTTTATCAAATGCATCAATCATACCGATTACTGTACCCATAAACCCAAGCATTGGTGCAAGAGCAATAAATAAAGATACCCAAGATACATTCTTCTCTAATTGTCCCATTTGAACACCTCCGTAAGCTACTACTGCTTTTTCTGCAGCATCAATGCTTTCGTCAGCTCTATCAAGACCTTGATAATATATAGATGCAACAGGTCCTTTTGTATTTCTACAAACTTCCTTTGCTGCTTCTACTCCACCACTGTTTAAAGCATCTTCTACATTTTGTTGAAGTTTCTTACTATTCGTAGTAGATAAATTTAAAAAGATAATTCTTTCAATTGCTATCGCAAGACCAAGAATCAAACATAAAAGAACGATTCCCATAAAACTAGGACCTCCTTCTATAAAACGTTTTTTCAGGTTTTGGTGAAAGGATTCCTCCGCTGCTGCAGGCTCATCTGCATCCTGAATAGTTGTTGTTACTGGAGCAATTAATAATTGCACGTTTGCCGTTAACTGGGCTGGAGCAGTAGCTGCTTGTATATTTCCAAAAGCCATTACTGTTGCGATTGCCAGAATAGAAAATAGTCTTTTCATTGCGCTGATTCTTAATTTTAATTAGTTAAAGGGTTAAAGATAAAAAAATATTACAAAATCTATTAAAAATTTAATAATAATGCAGAGAGGAAGGGATTCGAACCCTCGATACGCTTTTGACGTATACACACTTTCCAGGCGTGCGCCTTCGACCACTCGGCCACCTCTCTATTAATTTTGCCTAAAATGGTTGAGCAAATAACAAAAAAAATGTTAACTACTAAAATTTGGGGCGTTAATTTTCTGACATTTCACCTCGCAATGAGGTTTCATAAATGGTTTTGAGGACTTTAAGAGGTAATTTTTCTCCTAGTAAATACATAAGTTTAGCGATTGCAGCCTCTGTAGTTATGTCTTTTCCTGATATAACTCCTACCTTTTTTAACGCAACACTAGTATCATACTTGCCCATTTCAACACTTCCTCCTACACATTGAGTCACATTTATTACTGGTTTTCCTTGTTTTATCTGTTCAGAAATAATGTCCAAAAACCAAGATTTAGTAGTTGTATTTCCTGATCCATAAGTCTCAATAATCGCTCCTTTTATCGATTCTGAAGAAAAAATACCTCGTAAAATGGCTTCATTTATTCCTGGAAACATCTTAATCACAACAATATTATTATCAAAATGTGTATGATATACCATTTTCTTTCTACGATTAGTTACCAGTAAAAAAGAAGTGTTTACTTTTAAATGTACTCCAGATTCTACCAATGTAGGATAATTAAGAGATTGGAATGCCTTAAAATGCTCAGCATTTATTTTTGTCGTTCTATTAGCTCTAAGTAATTTATACTCAAAATACAGTCCTACTTCTGTTACTACGGGCTTTCCTTTTTTTTGTAAAGCAGCTATCTGCACTGCAGTAATTAAATTCTCTTTAGCATCTGTACGAAGATCACCAATTGGTAGTTGCGACCCTGTGAAAATAATTGGCTTCCCCAGATTTTCAAACATAAAACTTATGGCAGAAGCCGTGTAAGACATCGTATCACTCCCATGTAATACGACAAACCCATCATATGTTTCATAATTATTGTTTATAATACCACCTAATTCTTTCCATCGCTCTACATCCATGTCAGAAGAATCTATTGGTTCCTTGAAACTTTTAGTTTCAATATTACAATCTAGCTGTTTTAATTCAGGTATTTTTAGCAGTAGTTCATCAAAATCAAAAGCAACTAAAGCTCCTGTTTCGAAATTTTTAACCATCCCTATAGTACCTCCGGTATAAATCAATAAAATATTTGGTGAATTCTTCATCGCAAAACCTCCATTTGTTGGTCTGACAAATGAACAAAAATAAAATTAAAACACATTCACTATATACCGAATATATCCTTGGAGTTTTTGGTTGTTATGCTTGCTATTTCCTCTGGTGATTTTTTATAAACATCGCACAATTTTTCTACAACTTGAACTAAATAAGAACTCTCATTTCGTTTACCTCGATATGGAACTGGTGCTAAATAAGGAGCATCTGTTTCTAAAACAATATGTTCTAAAGAAAATTCATTTAAAAATTTATCAATTTTTCCGTTTTTAAATGTCACAACACCTCCAATACCTAATTTCATGTTATATCCTATTGCACGTTTAGCATCATCAATTGTGCCCGTAAAACAATGAAAAATCCCAAACAAATCTTCTCCTTTCTCTGATTCTAAGACCTCAAAAACTTCTTCAAAAGCCTCTCTACAATGAATAACTATTGGCAGTTTATATTTTTTAGCTAATTGAATTTGAGATCTGAATGATTCTTGTTGTTGTTTAATAAAAGTTTTATCCCAATATAAATCTATACCTATTTCTCCTACAGCATAAAACTTTAGATCACCCTCATTATCTAAGCGTTTTTTTATCTCTTCTTCTACATGTAGGAGTTCTTCTTTGTAATTTTCTTTTACATGAGTTGGGTGCAACCCCATCATTAAGAATACATTATCAGGATATTTTTTTTCAATATCATACATGGATTGGGTGTATCCTGAATCAATAGCTGGCACAAAAAAACGTTCTACTCCTGCAGAAATCGCTCTTTGCATCATTTGATCTTGATCTTTTTCAAAAGACTCACTATAAATATGGGTATGCGTATCGGTAAGTATCATGCCGCAAAAATAACCAAAATTTACACATATAATTTTTCGTAATTACAATTAAAATATGGGACGATTTAAAAATGCATATAGAGTAAATTAAATTATATTTCTTTTAGTAATTCTTGGGCTTTCTGATAATCTTCGGCTTCATTAGGTAATTGTTTCAACAGCGACTTACATTGATCTTTTTTCCCTTGTTTCAATTGGTTCAAAGCTTCAAACCAAATCGCTTTATATTTATATATAGATGTCCCTTTTTGTAATTTACCAAAAACCTCGGAGGCTTTTTTATATTTATCTTGTTCTACTAAGGTAATCCCTAAATAAAAATTATACTCAGAATTATCTCTATCATTTTTCAACAACTCTGAAAGATATACCTCTGCTTCTGAATACTCTGCAGAATTAAATGCATCTTCAGTTTTTTTAACCAACTCATTATCAATACTTCTCTCTGTGATTGATAGTTCCGGAATTGATACAAAATCATTATATGTGGAACCCGTTTTGACAAAAGTATACACCCCTAAAAGAATTGCTAAACTTGCCGCCACAGCATATCCCCAAGAAGGAATTTTTAATACTTTGGTTTCTTTTTGAGTTTGTTTCTTTTCAAAAAATGATTCTCCTATACTTTTTAGGTTATTTTCTAAATCAGCTCTTTCTTCATCAGCATTAACGTTAGCTTCTAAATAAGAGTTCCATCGCTTATAAAGTCTAAATTCTTCAGCTACAGACTTATCTTCCTCTAAGATTTTAGAAAACATTTCTTGCTCTTCTACAGAAAGCTCATCGTTAATTTCACCTTCAAAAAGCTCGTATTTTTTTTCTGGGGTCATAACAAGTTTTTTATTTTATTATACTTAGGAGAGCTTTGCATCATTTTTGTTAATTGACCTATACATAAAGATTTTTTCTTTCTGACATACCCATAAGATTGTCCTAATTTTTCAGCAACTTTTTCCATCGATTTAATAGTAAACGTTGCTTTTAACAATTCTTTACAAGCATTCCCCAATTCATTAAATATCTCCGTAAAAAGTGCATTCTTAGCTTCAAAAATTAATGTTTCTTCTACATACTGTAGGCTCTCATCATTTATAGATACAACCTCTTCATTAATTGTTACCTTATTTAAAGAATTCTTTTTTAGCTCATTAAGCCATTTTCTTTTACAGAGTAAAAAAAAATACGCATCAAAGGGACAGGTAAGAATTAACTTCTTTTCTCTAGCCTGATTATATATTGTAATCAACGTTTCCTGAATAATATCTTGAGCATTGGATTCATCTCCACTATTCTTCTTTATATAGTTAACGACTTTTGGTGCAAATTTTTGATACATCTCTTTAAGCACCATACTATCATTATCCAAGAGCGCTTGTATATATTTTTGATCCGAATGTGCTTGGTTTTTTTCCATAAACAATTTGTCTGGACAACTAAATTAAAAAAGTTTTTAAGAAAAAGGGTAACAAAAAATCAATGGTGTTGATATGAAGATGTAAACAATAAAAATAAGAAAGTCTGAAACGGACATTAAAAACAAAAAACATGAAAACAAATAGCACAACAATTACTTTACTGAAAAATAGTAAGAAAGTAAAACAAACAATGATCCATTTTTTATTCTTAGGATTCTCTATTTTACTACTGACTAGTTGTAGCAAAAATGATGATAATGACATTATCGTTGCGCAACCAATTTTAGGAGGATTAGAATTACAAACTGAAATAATAGAAAATAGAGAAGAAGCTTTACAAAGTTTCACATTAAACTCTGGAGGTGCTGGAGAAGTATATGGAGAAGACGGTACCATTCTATATTTCCCTGCTAACAGTTTTTTAGACCAAAATGGAGATCAAGTAACAGGAGTAGTAGACATAGAGTTAATTGAAATCTATAACAAAGCAAAAATGTTGCTTACAAAAATGCCAACTAATGGAAAACGTCCTAATGGAGATGTAGAAACACTAGTATCAGGTGGAGAATTTTATATAAACGCGACTCAAAATGGAGAACAATTAGAACTTGCTAATGACTTCATGCTTTTTGCTCCAGCGGATGAATTTGATGAAGATATGAGAATATTTAATGGTCAAGGTAATGACTGTAATGATGAAAATTTAGAATGTGATATCGTTTGGGAAGAAGATGAGCAAGCGGGCTTAGAACCAATGCAAAGAGAAGGGCCTAATGGGCAGGGAGTAAGTGGATACGGAGGTTTTCTTAGTAATTTTGGATGGACAAATATTGATCGTTGGTACAATGACTCAAGACCAAAAACGATGTTACAAGTTGATGTACCAGAAGGTTTTGACAACACCAATAGTAACGTATATGTCTCTTATGATGGGGAACCAACAGCGCTAGCCTTATTAGATATTTACGATCCAGAAACAGGTCTTTTTTCTGAGCATTACGGACTGATTCCTATAGGCTTAGAAGTTCACATTATTTTTGTATCTGTTCAAGATGACCAGTATGTTTATGCAATCCAAGGAGTTACTATAGAGGAAAATCACTTAGAAATAATTGGAACTACAAATACTGGAACAGAAGCAACATTAGTTGCATTAATAAACGATCTCCCGTAAAAATCTCACACTGGAATATGCATATTAGGTAATGGGGGTTACAGCAAATTTCAGCGAAAATTCCGGAAGGGTTTACTTTCCGGAATTTTAATTCACTAAAGATATAAACTTAAGTGATTTAACTTTTTGTTTATCTTTATTAACACTAACAAAAAATCATGAACAAATCTGCGGCTTTATTATTCATTATACTTTTTCATTTTTTCTGTAATGGACAAACAACAATTAATGACACTATAGCCAGAATAGCCCCAATATCTCACGAAATACTAGGCAATCAAGTAACTTATGGAGCAAAAATGCCCGCTCTTAATCAAATCGCTGGTGCACCAAAAGCCTTTTATACCTATTATTGGGAATTCGGTGATGGCACGTATAGTTTTAAAGAAAAACCAACACACTCTTACAAAAAAAATGAAACCTACACAGTTAAATTATGGGCCACTAATAATTATGACAATGGAAAACCGCCCATTAGTAGACCAAAATCTGTAACAATTACAGACACAAAAGATGAAGCTTCCATTGAAAACACATCTCCGTTTAAAGAAGATCAAGATTTAATATTAAAACGAAATCGCGAACCAATTCCTAATCAAGAAATGGTGTTTATTACTAGCTATAAAAACAATAACAATTATGCTTCTAGCGGAAAGCTTTACTTATTTTATAATGATCATCAATTTAAAAATGACAATTTCATATTAGAAGATACTCGGTTACATCATGGAGAACGAATTACACCATTAGATCTTATTTCATCTAATCTTCAGGAAAATGACAACCATACTTTTTTAGCTTCTAACAACACTTCTTTCTTATATAACAAAACTCTTGTTGTACAAGACACTACTAAACGAAAAAACCTACCACTTACATTAGAAGAATCGAAAGCTTTATACAGAAACTATCAAATAATAGAGTTTGACGATATGAAACCTGGAGAGGAACGAAATATCTTCCGCACATTACAAACTACTCCAGAAATGATTAAAGACACTAGTGCAATTGTTACATTGAGAAGCGTATATGTCCCAGATAATAATTTTGACAACCATACTGTAAAAGATACTGAAATGGAAATTGTGACTTCACATGATCCTAATAAAATGTCTTCTAATGGTTGGTTAATGAATTATCGATTGGTACGATTTAAAAGGTTAAAGTTTAAAGTACGATTTCAGAATAACGGAGAAGGCCCTGCTAATACTATTAAATTAGAAGTTGACACTCCGGAAATGTTTGACAAGTCTACTTTAAAAATAGATAGCATGTATCCCGAATGTCCAATTTGTCCAAAAGAACGGGAGGTGGACTACAGCTGCTTAGATACGATTCTAAAAAAGGATAAAATTATTTTTCAATTTAATAAAATCTACCTTCCTGGAAGTGAGCAAAAAAAACGTAGAGGAGATTGACTCCACCAAAGGTTTTGTAAAGTACTCTATGAAGTTTGGCAAGAATTTTCATAAAAAAAAGACCCGAAGCAGAACAGCAATATATTTCGATAAAAATGAACCTATTATTACCAATTATGCTACCACTAGATTCTCTCCAGGAATTTCTATCGGAGCAAAAGCTGGTTACATCTTAGTTCCTGAATTAAATAGACAGAGAGAATACTTCGTTGGTGCAACGTTATCGCCATTTAAATCCTACCGAATGTACTATCAAGCAGAATTATTATTTTCTTCTGCTTCTTATGATGACATCCAAAATTTTGAAACTAATACCATAAATCCAGATGGATCCAGAAACTTAGTAAGATTTTCGCAATTAAATCAATTTAACAATATATCTATATACGCCATACCAGGATCGATTAGATACAATTTTAATAATTATCTAGCAATGGGTGCTGGTTTACAATTAAAATTAGATATGACCAGCAGCAATGACCAAGAAACCACAGGAGAAGCTTTTATTATCGGCAACAACGGAGATCTCAACCCTAATCCAGATCTAAACTCTTTTGTAGAAAACACTATAGATGATAGTTTCACAAATCTACAAACAGGAGTATTCCTAGGTATGAATATCGGAGCTGTTCGTATCGGCCCCAGTATTGGAATTCGATATGTTTATAATTTTGATACTCCAAACTCTCAAATTCAATTCTATGGAATTTGGAAGTTTTAGAAGCATCATTTTGCTGTTTATTTTACTATACTTTGGAGATTCTGCAGCTTATTCACAGCAAAAAAACAAAACTTCGGATTTTTTATACCATCAATTAGACCAATTCCTTTCGGATCCTAACACTTCTAATTTAAATAGATTAACTAAAATAATTAGTACCAAAGAAAATCAACTACAGACTACCGAAGATAAATTAGCCTGGATTATAATCAATACAAATATCGGTTACTATAACACACATTTTAATAATCTATCAGTTGCAATAGCTTATTATGAAAAAGCCTGGAAAGTTTTTCAAGACAACAACATTAAAAACTACGATATTGTTGAAAACTGCCTGCAGCCTTTAGGAAACTTATATCTTAAAATCGGTGATTTACAAAAAGCAAAAAACACAATAACAAGCTATTTATATTTAGCAGAACAGCAACAAAATTTACCTCAGGTAATTTCAGCAATTACAAACTTATCTATCGCATACAATAATCAGAGTAATTACCAACAAGCTATAACCATACTTCAAAAAGGAGAAAAAATTGCTTCTAAAAACGTAAACATTTTAATCAATTTAGCGACGAATTACCTAGATATTAACGAACCAGAGAAAGCCCAAAGCTATGCCCTAAAAGTAATAGCTATTGATCCTTCGCAAACTAATGCTTATCAACTATTAGCAGCAATCGCGTTGGAAAATAATGATATACAAAATGCTCAGCATTATATAAACAGAGCAAAAGTTCAACTATTAGAACAATCAAATACTACAACTAGAGATCTTGCAAAATTACAATTAGCTTTTGTAGATATTTTGCTTTCTAAATCCTCATTTACTGAAGCATTAGAAATTATAAAAGAAATTTACAGTATTCTTTTACCTGCATATTCTAAAAAAAACGATATCCCAAAAAAAAATCATCTTATTGCAGACAGAATTCTCCTTAAAACTCTTGATGTACAAGCATATATTTACGAACGATTAAACAAACCTATTTTTGCAATTGAGTCTTATGAAGCTGCTTTTATAGTAAATTCTAAATTAAACACAGTATATCCATTACAGGACACAAAAATAATTCAACACAGCCAAAATCGAAATCGAACAGAGCAGTATATAGCTATTTTATATTCTTTGTATAGAAAAACCAAAAACATTAAACATATACATAAAGCATTTGAAGCAGCTGATAATTCTAAAGCACCTTTTGTAAACAAAGCACAACTATCAAAACAATTACTATCCGCATATAAAAATGATTCTTTAGTAAAGAAAAACAAACAACTAACATATCAACTTGCATCCTACGAAACCAGCATCTTACAAGAAAAACAACAAGCTGATAACGCTGATATTGAAAAAATTCAAAAATGGACCAATCTACATAACAATAAATCTATTGAGCTTAAGGAGTTAAATACCATATTAAAAGAAAAATACCCCGAACTATTACCCCCTCATAACACCATATCTATTCAAAAACTCCAAGAAAAGCTAAAACAAGATGATATTACTTTAATCGAATATTTTTTCGGAAAAGAAACAACATATCAGTTTAGAATTGATACTCACTCTATCAGTTTACAAAAGATAGGTAAGAGTGAAAAAATTAGAAAAGTTATTAAAAATTATATTTCTTATTTTAATACCCCTTCAGCTATTAACGATGATGTGATTTCATTTTCAGAAAGCAGTTTTAATGTGTATAAAATTTTAAAAATCCCAAGTTCTAAAAGAATACTAGTTGTTCCTGATGGATTGTTAAATTTCATTCCTTTTGAAACATTACTTACTAAAAAAACAAGTTCTTTTAGTTTTCAAAACATGCCTTTTTTATTAAAATCTAGTGTTTTGGTTTATGAAAACTCCGCCAGTAAATACGTGAGGTCTATTAAAAACACAAACAACGATAGAAGCGTATTAGGGATATTTCCTGTTTTTGAAAAAACCAATCTAGAACTTCCCTTCTCCATAAAAGAGCAACAATATATTGAACAAAAATTTAATGGTACTTTTCTCAAAAAAGAGAATGCGACCTATACAAATTTTCTCAATAAATCAAAAAGTCATACTATTTTACACCTATCAACCCATGCTGAAGCTGGAAATTTTTCTAGACCTGCTTCTATACAATTTAGAAATCAAAACATCCCAGTAAATCAATTATATGGACTAGCATTAGAAACAGACTTAGTTGTTCTTAGTGCTTGCGAAACTGGCATAGGTACTCTAATTTCGGGAGAAGGACCTTTGAGTATCGGTAGAGGGTTTCAGTATGCAGGAGTTCCTAACGTGTTATTTTCGCTGTGGAAGGTTAATGACAAAACTACTTCTGAACTCATGAACTATTTTTACCAAAAACTATACGCTACTAATTCGAACGCAGAAGGATTACATAACGCAAAATTAGACTATCTCAATTCTAAAAAAATCTCTAATATTCAAAAATCACCGTATTACTGGGCTGCATTCATTTATTATGGTGCATACCAGACTCCAACCTCAACCAATTATAACTGGATTTGGATAACAGGTGTTTTCTTATTAATTATACTATTTTTGTTTGCGATCCGACAAAAAATAAAATGACTACACTACGCCAATTCCTAATTAACAAAGAATATCAACGTATCAGACTTGTATACACCAAAACAAATCATTTTGAGGTAAAAGCAAAGCTTAATGGTATAGAAGGAAATTTTATTTTAGATACGGGAGCGTCTAATTCATGTGTAGGTTTTGATGCTGTGGAAAAATTTAATCTTTTTGCTCAAGATAGCGATGTAAAAGCGGCTGGTGCTGGAGCGACCGATATGGTTACTCAACTTTCTAAAAAAAACACATTACAATTAGGCAAATGGTCAAAAAACAATGTTTCCCTTGTTTTATTTGACCTAACACATGTAAATACTGCTTTAACCGCTCATCAAGCCGAACCTGTTGATGGAATAATTGGCGCTGATATTTTAAAAATAGGAAAAGCAGTAATTGATTACGAACGAAAGTGCGTATACTTAAAATAACCTACCATTCCACTCATTAGATCTTTTTTCGCTACTACATATTTGTCTGGTTGACTTAACCAATCTTCCTAAACTTTCTTAAAACAAGAATATACTCATAAGTATTTTTCACCACAAAGAATTGCTTAATAGTATTTTTCAAAATTCGGGTGGTTTTACGTATAGCTAATCCCCTTCTATCCATATAAATTTGATTACAAGCTCAATAAGAGATATTTATTAATCATAAAAAATCAAAAATATGGATCCATTTTTAGGACAAATTCAGCCATTCGGATTTAATTTCGCACCAAGAGGTTGGGGAAAATGTGATGGACAATTACTAGCCATAAGCTCAAACTCTGCTCTTTTCTCTTTATTAGGAACAACCTTTGGAGGTGATGGCAGAACCACTTTTGCTTTACCTGATTTAAGAGGAAGAAGTATTGTTCACATCGGGCACGGACCAGGTTTATCAACAATTTCTTGGGGCGAAAAAGGTGGTGTAGAACAAATATACCTCAATCAACTGAACATGCCTAATCACTCTCACTCGTTAACTGATGGCGTTGCTAATGTTATTGTTCACACTACTACCAATGAAGATGCTACTAATGAAACAGACAATGGTGTTAATGGTCTAGGGACTGGAGGAAATACTCCTGACATCTATAGGGAAAACCCAACCGCGGCAGATAAAATAGCCGGAGTATCCATTACTGGTATGACCAATCCTTCAGGAGGAAGTCAACCTTTCCAGAACAGAAATCCATTTCTGGGCATTAACGTATGTATTGCAATGCAAGGAATATTTCCCTCTAGAAGTTAATAACAAATCAATCTATTTAATTAGAGGGATTTTAATTCCCTCTAATTACTTTATTAATTATGACAATAAAATCACAAAACAAAATAGGAGTATTATTACCTCAATCCAATACATATCCCATTATAGGCAAATCATTCTTAAATGGTTTACGACTAGCAATAAATGGCCTAAATCTAAACATAATAATAGAAAGTATTGGTTATGGATCAGACCAAAAACAAATAATTAATAGTTTTCAAAAATTGTGTTACCAAGAAAATGTAATACTTACTACTGGTATTTTAGGACATAATGGTTTTAAAGAACTTACTGAGTTTGCATCTCAAAATGAAGAAATAATATTAGCCGCTAATTTTGGTTCCAAACGGCCTATAAAATTATCTAACCGAATTTTTCAGAACTCTTTAGGATTATATGATTCATTACAACTACTAGTGAATTTTCTTTTAAAAACCCAAAAAAACAACATAGCAACTTCCACCTGTTATTATGAAGCTGGATACGGTTTTATTGAAGCTCTTGATGATATTATTTCTCAAAACAAAAAAGCTTCATTTTCAGGACACTATATAACACCATTACATCCTAGGAAAAACGAAAGTGAGTTAATGGATTCTTACTTTTCACAAATAAAACCTGATGCTATCGTAGCTTTTCATAATGGAGTATTTGCAAAAGAACATATCAACTATCTAAATAAAAACAAATTACATAAAAAATATCCCATTTACACTCTACCTTTTTCTTCTGAAGATCATTTATTGATAGATTTTCCTGACATTATGAATGAGTTAAAAACCATATCTAGCTGGTATCCTGAGTTAAACAATTATGAAAATAATCTCTTCACAAACAACTACATCAAACAATATAGCAAAAAACCTGACTTTTTCTCCCTACTTGGTTATGAAAACGGTTTAGTTATTAAATCTGCCTTCCTTAAAGGGTTACATAGTCTAAATCAATCAATAAATTCTACGGCAATTAAAGGTCCAAGAGGGGAAATTTCCTTCAATAATGATTTTAATAAAACCAATTTTAATCATTATATTTGGGAGAACACCCAACCCGATGACTCAAAACACATTAGATATATTTCTAACAGATTAGATAAAAATACTTCTAATTATTTGAAGACTGTGGAAAACAATCAAGGGTGGCTAAACACCTATCTATGCCATTAATTTAAAACACCAAATTTAACTTATGAAAAAAACTACATTACTTTGCTATGCAATGATTTTTTCTAGCATTATTTCTATTGCTCAAACATTGGGAGCTGGCGACATCGCTTTTATTGGGTTTAACACCGATAATCCTGATGGTTTTTCATTTATCACTTTAAAAGAAATACCTAGTGGAGAGGTAATATATTTTACAGATGAAGGGTGGAACGACATAACCAACACTTGGGTTGGAAATAGTGAAGATCATCTTACATTTACCGCTACAGGAACAATATCTTGTGGAACAATCATATCTATAGTTGAAACCTCTGCAGACACCTTTACTGTAACGGGGCCAGGATCGATTAGTATTACAGGATATTCTGGCTGGTCCCTTTTAGGAGGGGATCAAGTACTTGCATATTATAGTGCAAGTGGACCTGAACCGGGAACTGTACCTACTTTTATTGCCGGCATACATGGTGATGATGGTACAGGAGCAAGACCAATAAATCCATCAACTGGATGGAATGACTATACTGGAAATTCAGGTGATACTGGAACACAATTCTCAGCGGTTCCAGCAGGTCTTACAAATGGTACAAACTGTATATCTTTATCTCCAAGCTCCGCAGAACAAGACAATGCTAGATACAATGGAACACTTACAGGGAATTCAGCTTCGTTATTAACATTAATAAATGATAGAACTGAATGGGTTTTCGACGACTCTACCGGGTATGATATTACCCCTACAGGATACGCTACTCCTTCTGTTACTTGTCCTTTAGCAAATTCAGCCCCAACCGCAACTGCACCATCGGCACCAACAGTATTAGAAGATGCTACAAATGTAGCCCTAGCGGATAACGTACAAGTAGCAGATACAGATGGAGATGATCAAACAGTAACGTTTGCAGTTACTGGAGGTACAGTAACATTAGGTACTGCTGGTATTTCTTTTGGCGGTAGTGGTAATGGATCTGCTAGTTTTACCGCTGCAGGAACCTTAGCAAATATTAATGCTGCGCTAGATGCCGCAACCTTTACACCGACTCCAAATCTTAACGGCACTAATGCTGGAACAATTTCGTTTACTACTAATGATGGTACGGATACATCTAGTCCCGCAAGTGTAACTTTTGATATTACAGCAGTAAATGACGAACCAAGTTTTACTGCAGGTGCTAATGAAACTATTAACGAAGATGCAGGTGCACAAATCGTAAATGGATGGGCAACTGCCATTGATGATGGGGATGCAGATGTTACACAAACACTTACCTTTACAGTAACAAATGACAACAATGCTTTATTTAGTGTACAACCAGCTATTAATGCAATGGGTAATCTAACTTATACTCCTGCCACAAATGCTAATGGTTCTGCAACCGTAGATGTTGTACTCTCCGACAACGGAGGAACTGCTAATGGTGGTGATGATACGTTTGCAACACAGCAATTTACAATAACAGTAAACGCAGTTAACGATGAACCAAGTTTTACTGCAGGTGCTAATGAAACTATTAACGAAGATGCAGGCGCACAAACCGTAAACGGATGGGCAACTGCCATTGATGATGGGGATGCAGATGCTACACAAACACTTACCTTTACAGTAACAAATGACAACAATGCTTTATTTAGTGTACAACCAGCTATTAATGCAATGGGTAATCTAACTTATACTCCTGCCACAAATGCTAATGGTTCTGCAACCGTAGATGTTGTACTCTCCGACAACGGAGGAACTGCTAATGGCGGTGATGATACGTTTGCAACACAACAATTTACAATAACAGTAAACGCAGTTAACGATGAACCAAGTTTTACTGCAGGTGCTAATGAAACTATTAACGAAGATGCAGGCGCACAAACCGTAAACGGATGGGCAACTGCCATTGATGATGGAGATGCCGACGCAACACAAACACTTACCTTTACAGTAACTAATGATAGCAATGCTCTTTTCAGCACACAACCAGCTGTTGATGCAATGGGTAATCTAACTTATACTCCTGCCACAAATGCTAATGGTTCCGCAACCGTAGATGCTGTACTCTCCGACAACGGAGGAACTGCTAATGGTGGTGATGATACGTTTGCAACACAACAATTTACAATAACCATAAATGCCGTTAACGACGAACCTAGTTTTACTGCTGGAGCAAATGAAAGTATAAATGAAGATGCAGGTGCACAAACTGTAAATGGATGGGCAACTGCTATCGACGATGGAGATGCTGAAGCTACACAAACACTTACCTTTACAGTAACAAATGATAATAATGCATTGTTTAGCGCTCAACCGGCTATTGATGCAACTGGAAATCTAACTTATACACCTGCTGCAAATGCTAATGGATCTGCGACAGTAAGCGTTGTACTATCAGATGATGGTGGAACTGCGAATGGTGGTGATGATACGTTTGCAACACAACAATTTACTATTACTGTAAACGCCATAAACGATGAACCAAGTTTTACTGCGGGCGCTAATGAAACAATTAATGAAGATGCAGGTGCACAAACTGTAAACGGATGGGCAACCGCCATTGATGATGGAGACTCAGATGCCGCACAGACTTTAACATTTACAGTAACAAATGATAACAATGCACTGTTTAGCGCTCAACCGGCTATTGATGCAACTGGAAATCTAACTTATACACCTGCTGCAAATGCTAATGGATCTGCGACAGTAAGCGTTGTACTATCGGATAATGGAGGAACTGCTAATGGTGGTGATGATACGTTTGCAACGCAGCAATTTACAATAACCATAAATGCCGTTAACGATGAACCAAGTTTTACTGCGGGCGCTAATGAAACAATTAATGAAGATGCAGGTGCACAAACCGTAAACGGATGGGCAATCGCCATTGATGATGGAGACTCAGATGCCGCACAGACTTTAACATTTACAGTAACAAATGATAACAATGCACTGTTTAGCGCTCAACCGGCTATTGATGCAACTGGAAATCTAACTTATACTCCTGCCACGAATGCTAATGGTTCTGCAACAGTAGATGTTGTACTATCGGATGATGGTGGAACTGCGAATGGTGGTGATGATACGTTTGCAACACAGCAATTTACTATTACTGTAAACGCAGTAAACGATGAACCAAGTTTTACTGCGGGTGCTAATGAAACAATTAATGAAGATGCAGGTGCACAAACTGTAAATGGATGGGCAACTGCTATCGATGATGGAGATGCCGACGCTACACAAACATTAACATTTACAGTAACAAATGATAACAATGCATTGTTTAGCGCTCAACCGGCTATTGATGCAACTGGAAATCTAACTTATACACCTGCTGCGGATGCTAATGGAACAGCAACAGTAGACGTTGTACTATCAGATGATGGTGGAACTGCGAATGGTGGCGATGATACCTTTGCAACACAACAATTCACTATTACTATAAATGCCGTAAACGATGAACCAAGTTTTACTCCTGGAGCAAATGAAACTGTTAACGAAGATGCGGGTGCACAAACTGTAAACGGATGGGCAACCGCCATTGATGATGGAGATTCTGAAGCCATGCAGACGCTTACTTTTACAGTAACCAATGATAATAATGCACTATTCAGCATTCAACCGGCTATTGATGTATCTGGTAACTTAACATATACACCTGCTGCTAGCGCAACTGGAGCAGCAATAGTAGATGTAATACTATCTGACAATGGAGGAACTGCAAATGGTGGTGATGATACTTTTGCAACACAACAATTTACAATTACAGTTTCAGATATTACACCTCCTATGGTAAGCATTACTTCTTCAGAACCTAATCCTACAAACAACTCCTCATTTGAAATTACTATAAATTTTAATGAAGATATCACAGGTTTTGATATTAGCGATATCATTGTTGGAAATGGTACAGCTGCTAATCTTTCTGGAGGAGGATTATCCTATACAGCTACAATAACAGCAACTACACCAGGAACGATAACCGTAGATATTAACGCAAACAGTGTAAATGATCTTTCAGGAAATGGAAATATCGCTGCGACTCAATTCAGTATCATATATGATAATTTACTAGATGTTAACGACGAAACTCTAGCAAATGGTCTTACTGTATATCCTACTCCTTCCAATAATATTATAAATATCACAGGAGCAATTGATTTAGACATAGAGCGTACTGAAATTTTTGATATTCGTGGAAAATTAATTCTTTCGCAAAAGTTAGATCCTAGTAGTATTATAAACACTATAGACATCTCTTCAATACCTTCTGGCTTGTATTTAATGAGAATATATTCAAAAACAAGTTCCACAATGAAAAGGGTAGTGAAAAAATAAAACTATTTCACTTTAATAAAAAAAAGCCGAAGTCTTACTTCGGCTTTTTTGTTTTATATTTTTTTGAAAATTTAGATGAAATTTATTGATTAATACAAACAAGTATTTCTACCTATTTCATAACCTCCTTATTCATAGTACTTTTACCCTATGATAACAGTTATAATGGCCCCAAACAAAAAAAGAAATATTATTATGAAACTAATTCCTGTTGCCGTTTTGGTAATTATATTAATCGCCCTAGGGATGAATATTTACCTGTTGCTTCGATTCGTATAGTATAAGAACATAATCACCTTCTACATTCCAGTTCTAATTGCTTCTACTGGATCTAATCTAGCAGCCATCCAAGCAGGAAAAATACCTGCAACAAGACCTATTAAAGTCGACCAAAACATTCCCCAAAACATATTAGAGGTAGAAAGTATAAATTCGAAATCACCCGTCATGCTAGAGGCACCTTTAGAAATCAACCACACTAATATCAAACCAATTAATCCTCCAAATACAGCCAAAATAACTGCCTCGAATAAAAACTGAAGTAATATAAATTTTCTTTTAGCTCCCAGAGCTTTCTGAATTCCTATAAGATTAGTTCGTTCTTTTACACTAACAAACATAATATTAGCAATACCAAAACCTCCTACTAACAGAGAAAACATACCTATAAAACCACCTATTTGAGACATCGTCCCTGTTATATTATCTATAAAATCGGTAAAACCTTGTAATTGATTTACGAAAAAATCATCTATTTCATCTGGCTTTAAACCTCGGTAAGAACGAACCTTTTGAGTCAAAGAAGCTACAAACTCCGGCACGTCACTACCAGATTCTGGCTTGATTATAATCATTGGAAATGTAAACTTATTATTATCTCCATAAAGTCTTCTAACGATATTAACAGGTAATATGGCCGCAGTATCTTTAGAACCTCCAAAAAGGCCACTACCCTCTTTTTTCAAAACACCAATTACCGTAAATTTTCTACCATAAACACGAATCTTTTTACCAATTGGATCACTTGATCCAAAAAGACTATTAGCTATTTCATCACCAATTACAATCACTGGTGCGCCACCCACAGACTCTTGTTCATTATAAAATCTTCCTTTAACCACTTGTAACTCCTCGATATCATAATAATCATTAGTAACTGGAACCATATCCACATTACTAATACTCTTATCATTATATTTTAGAGTTTCTTGTCCAACATTTAATAAAAAACTTGCTGCTTTTAAATCAGGCATAGTTCTTTTCACATGCTGATACTCTTCAAAAGTTACATCCGGAAACTGTTCTCTTTTCCAATCAGGAACTTGAGTAGGACCAAAAGAAATCCTAGTAAGATATATAGTACTATTATCTAAAGAGCTTATACTTCCTTTTATTTCTTTCTCTAAAGAATCTACAGCGGCAAGAACCCCAATAATGGAGAATATACCAATAGTAACTCCTAACAAAGAAAGAAAGGTTCTTAATTTATTGTTTCTAAGAGCGTTAACCGCAAAATTAAAACTCTCTTTTAGTACTCTAAGATATATAAGCATGTGCTATTTTTTGAACAATATAAAGATAGGACGTTTTCCTTGCAATTTTGTTACAAAATATCTAAAACAATTACGCGCAATGGGTTGTCTAATTGATAACTAAATTGCTACTTTTGCGTTTTACTAACTAAAAATTGTCATGAGCAACACAAAAACCGCTAAATCTGCCTTAATTTCTGTATTCAGTAAAGACGGGTTAGCACCTATCGTTAAAAAATTAGATGAACTTGGTATTACTATTTATTCTACTGGTGGTACTGAAAAATTTATAAAAGATCAGGGAGTGGATGTTATTCCAGTAGAAGATGTTACTTCTTACCCTTCTATTCTTGGCGGAAGAGTTAAAACATTACACCCAAAAGTATTTGGTGGAATCCTAAATCGCCAAAATAACGATAGCGATGTTGCAGAACTTGAACAATATGAAATTCCACAAATTGACATCGTGATTGTTGATTTATATCCATTTGAAAAAACAGTTGCATCAGGTGCACCTGAACAAGATATTATTGAAAAAATTGATATCGGAGGAATTTCGTTAATTAGAGCTGCTGCTAAGAATTTTGCAGATGTAACTTGTGTAGCATCTGTAGAAGATTATGCTGAATTTTTGGAAATTATTTCAGAAGGCAATGGTAAGATATCTTTAAAAGATCGTAAGCGTTTTGCTGCAAAAGCTTTTAATGTTTCTTCTCACTACGATAGTGCAATTTTTAATTATTTCAATACTGATCAAGAGATTGCGTCACTTAAGATTAGTGAAACTAAAGGAAAAGTATTACGCTATGGTGAAAATCCCCACCAAAAAGGGTTTTTCTTTGGAGATTTTGATGCTATGTTTGATAAATTACACGGTAAAGAGTTATCATACAACAATCTTCTTGATGTAGATGCTGCGGTAAATTTAATGAGTGAATTTAAAAAAGAAGCTCCTACTTTTGCTATTCTTAAACATAATAATGCGTGTGGATTAGCACAACGTTCTACGGTTCATCAAGCATATGTAGACGCATTAGCTGGTGATCCTGTTTCTGCTTTTGGAGGCATATTAATCAGCAACTCTGAAATAGATGCTGCTACTGCAGAAGAAATTCATAAATTATTCTGCGAGGTAGTAATTGCTCCTTCATATAGCGATGAGGCTTTAGAAATATTAAAAGGGAAGAAAAACAGAATTATTTTAATTCAAAAGAATATAGAATTACCAAAGACACAAGTTCGTTCTTGTCTTAATGGTTCTTTAGTGCAGGATAAGGATTTAAAAACTGATGCCTCGTCTGATTTGAATGTTGCAACCAAAGTTGGTCCAACAAAAGAACAGATTGAAGATTTACTATTTGCTTCAAAAATCTGTAAACACACAAAATCTAATACTATTGTTTTTACCAAAGGAAAACAATTATTAGCTAGTGGAACTGGACAAACATCTAGAGTAGATGCTCTAAAACAATCTATAGAAAAAGCAAAGTCATTTAATTTTGATCTTAATGGAGCCGTTATGGCGAGTGATGCATTCTTCCCATTCCCTGATTGTGTGGAACTTGCAGACAACGCGGGTATCAAAGCAGTTATACAACCTGGAGGTTCTATAAAAGATCAATTAAGTATCGATTACTGTGATGCAAACGGAATTGCTATGGTAATGACCGGAACACGTCATTTTAAACATTAATTTTAGTACATTTACTCAATTCTAACCCTTTTTATCGTTTTATATGGGATTTTTCGACTTCTTTACTGAAGAAATTGCTATAGATTTAGGTACGGCAAATACCTTAGTTATTCATAATGACAAAGTGGTGGTAGACAGTCCATCCATTGTTGCCAGAGATATTATGTCTGGAAAAATAATTGCAGCTGGTAAAGAAGCTGCTATGATGCAAGGAAAAACACATGAAAATATAAAAACCATTAGGCCATTAAAGGATGGAGTAATTGCAGATTTTGATGCTAGTGAAAAAATGATAAGCATGTTTATCAAAGATATTCCTGCTTTAAAGAAAAAAATATTTACTCCAGCGTTACGTATGGTTATTTGTATTCCTTCTGGAATCACAGAGGTAGAAATGCGTGCGGTAAAAGAAAGTGCAGAACGCGTTAACGGAAAAGAAGTATATCTTATTCACGAACCAATGGCTGCAGCTATTGGTATTGGAGTAGATATTATGCAACCTAAAGGAAATATGATAGTAGATATCGGTGGAGGTACCACAGAAATTGCTGTAATTGCCTTAGGGGGAATTGTATGCGACAAATCTGTAAAGATTGCAGGTGATGTTTTTACTAACGATATTATATATTATATGCGTACGCAGCATAACTTATATGTTGGTGAACGAACTGCAGAAAAAATAAAAATCCAGATTGGAGCAGCCACAGAAGATTTAGAGTTACCACCAGAAGAAATGAATGTACAAGGCCGTGATCTTCTTACAGGAAAACCTAAACAGGTTCAGATATCATTCCGAGAAATTGCAAAAGCTTTAGACAAGTCTATTCTTAGAATTGAGGATGCCGTAATGGAAACATTATCTCAAACACCGCCAGAACTAGCAGCGGATATTTACAATACAGGTATTTACCTTGCTGGTGGAGGTTCAATGCTAAGAGGTCTTGATAAAAGACTTTCTCAAAAAACCGATTTACCAGTTTACATAGCAGAAGATCCTTTAAGAGCTGTTGTAAGAGGAACAGGAATTACTCTTAAAAATATTAATAGATATAAAAGTGTATTGATTAAATAATTGTTTTTCAGAAAAATTATAGGCAGAGTATAC